>CAZSIR010000185.1:0-4894 GCA_964606765.1 uncultured Bordetella sp.
ACGGCCAGAGCAAGGAAGAATGGAAGGGCATGGCTGAGACCAACAAGATTCTCGGGCTGGATGCCAATCCGCTGCCGATCGACGGCGTCTGCGTGCGCATCGGTGCGATGCGTTGTCACAGCCAGGCGTTGACGGTCAAACTGGCGCGCGATGTGCCGCTGGCGGAAATCGAGCAGTTGCTGGCCCGGCACAATGAATGGGTCAAGGTCATTCCAAACCAGCGGGATGCTTCGCTGCGTGAGCTGACACCGACGGCGGTCACCGGCACCCTGTCGGTTCCGGTGGGACGTTTGCGCAAGCTGCCGATGGGCGGCGAATATTTGGCAGCCTTTACCGTGGGCGACCAGTTGCTGTGGGGGGCGGCAGAGCCCTTGCGCCGGATGCTGCGCATCCTGCTGGACGCCAATGTTGCACCGCGGGCAAAGGCAACGGCCCGGTCTGCGGTCAGCGCCTGAGCAACCGGAACATGGTCTTGGGGGCCTGGGCCCCCAGGATGGTCCGGGACAGGGAAATTCCTTTAAGAAATATGTGGTTGGGCGGCAACATTCGAGGTTTTGTTAGCTTGCATGCCTAACTGATTGATGCTAACTTTCTTGTCCCACAAAAAAATGATACGGGAGCGGTTCGTGCGCACATTTACCCTTGGCAAAGCGCTGGCTGTGGCATTGCTGCTGCTCACGCCGTTATTCGCGCATGCGGCTGGTCTGGGCCGGCTGAACGTGCAATCGAGTCTCGGCCAGCCTCTGAGCGCAGAAATTGATCTCGTCGCCGTCAGGGGTGACGAAGCCAGCACCCTGGTGGCGCGACTGGCCTCTCCGGATGCCTACCAGCAGGCCAACCTGCAGTACAACGCCGGCATGACCGGCCTCAAGCTCAGCATTGAAAAGCGTTCGAACGGACAGTCCTATATCAAGGTAACGGGCAGCCGGCCGGTCAACGAACCGTTTGTCGACCTGCTGATCGAACTTTCCTGGTCCGGCGGCAAGCTCTTGCGTGAATACACCGCATTGCTCGATCCCCCCGGTTACGGCCAGCAGGCGCAAGCCGCTGCTGCTCCGGCAGCCCCGCGCGCGGCCCCCGAATCCCGGCCGATTGCAGCACCCGCAGCGCCGGCCCCGGCGGCTAAACCGGCGCCGGTCAGCAGCGGAGCCAAGGCCGAGGAATATGGTCCGATTGCCAAGGGCGAAACGCTGGGCAAGATTGCAGCGAGCCTGAAACCCGAGGGCGTATCGCTGGAGCAGATGCTGGTCGGGCTGTATCGCAGCAACCCCGACGCATTCATCAAAAAGAACATGAATCTGGTGAAGTCCGGCAAGATTCTGCGCATACCCGATGCGCAGGAACTCGCCGCAATCAGCCAGGGCGAAGCGATGAAGGAATATCGCGCCCAGGTTGCCGACTGGCGCGCCTACAGCGGCCGGGTGGCCGAAGCGGCCGGACAGGCGCCCGAGGGCGGCGCAACTGCACGTGGCCGCATCACGACCAAGGTGGATGACCCCGCGGCGGCTGAAGGCAAGGATGTCGTCAAGCTGTCGAAAGGCGAGCCCGGCAAGGGCGGCAAGCCGCTGACCGGGGCTGCGCGTTCCCGCGCATTGCAGGAAGAACTGCTGGCCCGCAACAAGGAACTGGCGGAAGCCAACGAGCGCATTGTCCAGCTGGAAAAAACCGTCAAGGACACGCAGAAGCTCGTGGAATTGAAGAATCCCGGCATGGCCGCGGCGCAGCAAAAGGCGGAAGCCGCCAAAGCCGACGCCGCAAAAGCCGAAGCGGCGAAGAAGGCAGAGCCGGCCAAAAACGAACCGGTGAAAACGGAAGCCGCAAAGCCTGAAGCGGCACCGGTGGCCAAACCCGAGGCCAAGGCCCCCGAGTCCGCAGCTCCTGCGGCTGCTGCGACCCAGAGTGTTTCTGCGGTGCCTGCCGACAAACCGGCAGAAGAAGCGAAACCGGCGCCTAAACCGAAGCCCAAGTATGTTGCACCGCCTCCCCCGCCCCCGGAGCCCAGTGTGATGGATATGGCGATGGATAACCTGCCGCTGATCGGCGGCGGGCTGGTGGCTCTGGCACTGGGTGGTGCAGGCATTGCGGCGCTGCGCCGTCGCCGTGCCCGTGCCATGGAAGATGACGATGTTGTGCCGGTGGCGCCAACCCTGGGTGGCGCGGCGGCTGCCGGAGCCGCGGCTGATATGGCCGATACCACGGTGATGGCGGCAGCGCCGGCAACGGATGAAGTGGATCCCGTGGCGGAGGCCGAGGTGTACATCGCGTATGGCCGGGACGGGCAGGCCGAGGAAATCCTGAAGGAAGCGATGGCCCGCGATCCTTCTCGTGAAGATGTTCAGGTCAAACTTGCCGAAGTTTATGCGGCGCGGAAGGATGTCGCTGCGTTCGGGACGGTTGCAGAGTCCGTGCATGCGCTGACCGGCGGCGCCGGCGATAACTGGGTCAAGGTCGCGGCGCTGGGTTATGGGCTGGATGCCGCGAATCCGCTCTACGCTGAGGGCAAGGATGCGGCGCCTGTTCCGCTCTCGGATGACAGCCCGACGGGCACCGACCTCGACTTTGATCTGGGCGGCGACACTGCGGGCACGCCCGATATCGCCCTGGATGCCGACCCGGCCGGGCAGGCCACGGAATTGGGCGGGACGCAGGAGATGGCTGCGGCCGCCGATGCCGGCGTGACTCCGGAACCGGCGATGCCGGACTTCAATCTGGATGCGCCGGCGGCAGGCGCTGAAACCGATATCGCGCTGGACGCGGCGCCTGCGGCGGAAGCCAGCAGCATTGATTTCAACTTTGAGTTGCCGGCGGTGGAAACCCCTGCAGCTGAACCTGCCCCGGCTGCCGAAGCACCGGCGGCGGACGGCGGGCTGGATTTCAAGATTGATGTCGGTGACCTCAACATCAATCTTGACGAGCCGGCCACTTCAGCGGCCCCGGCAGAGGGCAAGGACGGGCATTGGTATGACGTCCAGCAGAAATTTGATCTGGCCAAGGCTTACCAGGAAATGGGTGATAACGACGGCGCCCGGGAAATCCTCCAGGAAGTGCTGAAGGAGGGGGATTCAGACCAAAAAGACCAGGCGCAGAAACTGCTCGGCGCACTTGGTTAGCATCTTCTGATGCAAACATGAACCGCGGCAGTGCTCCTGCCGCGGTTTGTTTTTCTGCGGCGCGATTGACGGAAACTAGCGGAGATCCAGGCCTGTGAGAATGGCGCTCGGCATCGAGTATGACGGCAATGGCTTCTGCGGCTGGCAGACCCAGCCGTCGGGCTGCGCCGTGCAGGATCGCCTGGAAGCGGCGCTGGCGACGATTGCCGGCGTGCCGGTGGCGACCATCTGCGCCGGCCGCACCGATGCCGGCGTACATGCGCTGGGCCAGGTCGTGCATTTTGATTGCGCCGTCGAGCGGCCGCTGAGCGCCTGGGTGCGCGGCGTCAATGCGCTGCTGCCGCCGGCGATGGCGGTGACCTGGGCGCAGCCGGTGACGGAGGATTTTCACGCGCGGTTTTCGGCGCGGGCACGGACTTACCGCTATGTGCTGCTCAACACCGCCGTGCGTCCTGCTGCGGATCATGGCCGCGCCGGCTGGTTCCACCTGCCGCTGGATGTCGGGCGGATGCGTGCTGCCGCAGCCTGCCTGGTCGGCGAGCATGATTTCACCGCGTTTCGCGCCGCCGATTGTCAGGCACGCTCGCCAGTGAGGACCATGCACGAAGTCACTGTCGAACAGTCCGGGCCCTATGTCGTCTTCGGATTCCGCGCCAACGCCTTCCTGCATCACATGGTGCGCAATCTGGTCGGCAGCCTGGTTTATGTCGGCAAGGGCAAACACGCGCCGCAGTGGATGGCGGAGGTGTTGCGGGGGCGTGACCGGGCGCAGGCGGCGCCGACTTTTGATGCGTCGGGCCTGTACCTGATGCAGGTTGATTACGAGAGTCAATGGGTATTGCCGACGCCAAGGCTGCGTGCGCCGCAACTGGCGCAAGCCGTGATCGAGTGAATGCGAAATGAGTACACGCGTCAAAATCTGCGGTATCACCCGCGTCGAGGACGCACTGGCGGCGGCACGGCTGGGTGCGCACGCCATCGGCTTTGTGTTTTATGCCGGGAGCCCGAGGGCGGTGACGCCGGCACAGGCGCGCATCATCATTGATGCGCTGCCGCCGTTTGTGACGACAGTGGGCCTGTTCGTGAATGCGGAGGCTGCTGAAGTTCGCGCTGTCCTGGACGAGGCGCCGGTGCAGCTGCTGCAGTTCCACGGCGATGAAACGGCGGAATTCTGCGGTGGATTTTCGCTGCCGTACCTGCGCGCAGTGAGGGTCAGGGCGGGGACCGATTTGTTACAATACGCACGCGAATTTCGTGCGGCCAAGGGCCTGTTGCTGGATGCCTGGGTCGAAGGCGCGCGTGGCGGCACCGGCACCGTGTTTGACTGGTCGCTGATTCCCCGCGATTTGCCGATGCCCGTGGTTCTGTCGGGCGGACTCAACCCTGACAACGTGGAACAGGCGGTGCGGCATGTGCGGCCCTGGGCCGTGGATGTGTCGAGCGGCGTGGAGTCGGCTAAGGGCATCAAGGATGTCCGGAAAATGGAAGCATTCATGACTGGGGTGCGCAATGCGGGTATATGACTTGCCGGATGCCAAGGGCCATTTCGGGCCTTATGGCGGCGTGTTTGTTTCCGAGACGCTGATTTCAGCGCTGGATGACCTGAAGGCCGCGTACGCGAAGTTCAAGGATGATCCGGCGTTTGTCGCGGAATACGAATACGAGCTGAAGCATTATGTCGGCCGGCCGAGCCCGGTGTATCACGCCCGGCGCTGGTCCGAACATTTCGGCGGCGCGCAGGTGTATCTGAAACGCGAAGACCTGAACCATACCGGCGCGCACAA
>CAZSIR010000186.1:0-4799 GCA_964606765.1 uncultured Bordetella sp.
GAGCGCCGCGTTCGCAATGCGGAGGTCGGGAGTTCGATCCTCCTCCACTCCACCATCATTCCCCTAGCGCATTGATGCGCCGGGGGAAACTTCAAGCAGATACCGCAAAAACCTTCGGGTGGCCCAAACCAAGGTGACTGCATGAACTTTGTCTGCCCTTCTGCCCGAAGCGTAGCTGTTTCGGGGTTTTGACATCATCAGATGGTGGAAGGGGCTCGTGGCGACGATGGTCGAGCCGCCCCTGCCGGCGCTTCGCTTATAACGTGACATCCGGATTTCCCTGTCGGCCGTATACAAGGGTTGAAAGGGCGTTCGGAAAAAATAACAGCTGACGGGAAAATGCTCGACAACCAGGAAATCAAAGGGCTGATCATCGCCACAGGCCTGCGCGGGGAGGGTTCCGCTGTGGCATTCGAAGCCTTGTACCGACTTTGCGCCCCGTTGCTGCTTGGCGTTGCGAGGCGGCTGGTTGGCCGTCGCGAGCTTGCTGAAGAAATAGTCCATGACAGTTTCACCCGGATATGGCGCTCCGCAGGCAGCTTTAATCCGACAAGCACGCAGCCCCTGGCCTGGATGGTGACCATCGTACGTAATCGCGCCTTCGATGTCCTCGCCAGTCACGACGTTTCGCGTGTTGATGCCCTGGATACGGATGCGCAAGTGGATGCCGGGGACGGTATTTTCGACTGGGGGGCCGGTCCGGAACAGGGGCTTGAGCAGCAACGCAGCGCCCGCCACCTGCGTGATTGCCTGGCTGCCCTGCAGGCGGCGGAGCGCCAGACCCTGACGCTGGCGTATGCCCACGGAATGAGTCACAGCGAGCTCGCGGCGCATTTGCAGAAACCTCTTGGCACGGTAAAGGGCTGGGTCCGCCGCGGCTTGGCCAATTTGCGTGGCTGCGTCGAGCGCCGTATTGAGAGCGCGTGATGAAGCTCGCAACCCACAAACAACTGGATGCGCTGTGCGGCGAGTATCTGCTGGGTACGTTGCGCGGAGCTGCGCGGCGACGTTTTGAACGGGCGTTGAGCGAAGAACCGCTGGCGGCATTGCGCTTGCGCCACTGGGAGCACCAGTTTGCGCCGAGGTATTCAGAAATGATCGGAATAGAACCTTCCCCGTCGTTATGGAAACGGCTTGATCACGAATTGCAGTTGTCCCGCTATCGCCCCCGGTGGTACCGCAGCCTTGGGTTCTGGCGGACATGGGCGGTGGCGACGACGTTCGGATTGCTCACGGTGATGGCGGTCCAGGTGTTGCTGCCGGCTTGGTTTCCGCCGGAACTGATCGAAATCGCACGTCTGGAGTCAACGGATCAAAGCGTCACTTTGCATGCTGATTTGTCGAAGGACCGGCGCACACTCCGTCTGCGCACACTGCGGCCGGTGATTGCCGGTCCCGCGCAAAGTTATGAACTGTGGCTGCTGCCGGTCGGGGGCGGCGCGCCGCTTTCAATCGCAGTGCTGGGCACTCTGGATGTCAGTTTGCCGCTGCCGGAACAGCGGGCCGCAGGTCTGCGCACCGGCGCGAAGCTCGCAGTTTCGGTTGAACCTGCCGGAGGCTCTCCCACCGGAGCGCCTACCGGACCGGTCATTCTTGTCGGCGAGGTCAGGACTTAACATCCAATTAGGGCTGGTGGTCGTTCTCTCGGTGCAGTTCGGACAAACACACCGCAAGGAGAACCATCAAATGCATTCCGTAAACCTCGAGCGTCGCCGCCTGCTGACGGCGTCCGGCACCGCAACGCTGTCGGCGGCTGCAGTAACCGTTCTGGCGGGCTGGGCTCCCGGCCCGGCACTGGCACAGGGCAGCGATCTGTCGAAAGACGTGCAAATCCTCAACGTTGCGCTCGGCCTCGAACATGAAGCCATCAACGCCTACCAACTCGGCGCGAAGAGCGGACTGCTGCAAAAGCCGGCACTGGATGTGGCCATCCTGTTTCAGGCGCATCACAAGAGCCACCGTGACGCACTGATCGCCACGATCGAGAAGTTGGGCGGTCGTCCGGTAACCGAAAAGACGCTGGCCGATTACGCCAGGGCGCTGCAAGCCGATACTCTGAAAAATCAGGGCGACGTGCTCAATCTGGCTGCGAGACTGGAAATGGGTGCCGCGAACGCTTATCTCGGTGTGATTCCTTCATTCAAGGACGCAGCATTGGCGAAAGTCGCCGCACGGCTTGCCGCTGACGAAACCATGCACTGGACGGCGCTTTCCGCAGCGCTGGGCCGGCCGCTGCCTGTTGCTGCGCTCTCCTTCGGAGCATGAGACGTTTAACGCCGGCTTCGCTTTTTACCATCGCAGCCTTCACCCTGTCCTGCCCGGCACAGGCAGGTGACGCGGAGCGGGGTCGGGTGCTCTATGAAAGCCGCTGCATGGGTTGCCATGCCCTGGATACCGACCGGATTGGACCCCGCCACCGGGGTGTATTTGGACGTGCGGCCGGCAGTGTGGCTGGTTATGACTATTCGCCGGCCCTGCGCAACGCCCGTATGGTGTGGGACGAGCAAAGCCTGGACCGCTGGCTGGCCGATCCGAAAACAGCCGTTCCCGGGCAGCGCATGTATTACGCCGTGCCGGATTCGCGCGACCGCGCAGACCTCATCGAGTACCTGAAACGCAACAACTGACTGCGCGAACGCATCCGATCGGCAGAGTCGCCCGTTTATCCGGTATGGCATTTCGACATGACACCTGGGGGACATAAAAAATGAATGGTTTATCGCGTTATTGGCTGCCGCTACTGGCGCTCGGGTTCGGCGTCTTTGTAATGGTCGGTGCACAGGCGGACACCGGCAAGCTCCGGCTGACCGGCGGGGTTAATTCAATTGATGGCGCAGCCGGCGGCGGCATTACGCCATGGGCCGTCATCGGCTCCAACGCCAGTGCGGACGAACGTGGCGTGAGCGTATTTGCCACACGGGTAAAACCCCGGGATTACGCGCTTGATGTTCTGGGCTTTGTCGCCGGCTTCAATGACCGCATAGAGCTGTCCCTGGCGCGCCAGGAATTCGATACCAAGGCAACTGGTGTCGCACTGGGGCTGCCGGGGCTGAAGCTGGAACAGAACATCGTAGGCGTCAAAGTCAAGGTGGCTGGAGAGGCGATCCTGGATAGTGATACCTGGATGCCGCAGATTGCGGTGGGCCTGCTGTACAAGGATCTGGACGCCGGCGGCCTTGCGCCAACCCTCAATGCGCTGGGCGCGAAACAGCATGGCACGGATTTTTATGTCAGCGCGACCAAGCTGCTGCTGGCGCAGAGTGTGCTTCTGAATGGCACCCTGCGGGCCACCAAGTCGAACCAGAACGGGCTGCTGGGGTTTGGCGGCACTGCGCAGAACGGCTATCGGGTCATGCCTGAATTTTCTGCGGCCTATCTGCTGCGCAAGGATCTTGCTGTCGGTGCCGAATATCGCGCCAAACCCGACAATCTGAACCCTTCAATCCTGGGGGCCGGGCTGAAGGAAGACGACTGGAAAGATCTTTTCGTGGCCTGGGCGCCGACCAAAAATGTGTCGCTGACGGCGGCGTATGTGGATTTGGGACGCATTGTTCCGGCGATCCAGTCACGCAAACAGACCGGCTGGTACCTGTCTGCACAAGTCTCGTTTTAATCCATCTTTTTCGGGAGCACTCCATGACACGTCTACTGATCACACTGCTGCTCGCGTTTACTCTGGGCCAGGCATCGGCGCAGAGTACCGGCAATGACAGTCTCTACAAGGCATTTGGCGAGAAGGCCGGCCTTGCCCTTTTGATGGATGACTTCGTCCAGCGCTTGGTGGCTGAACCGCGCACACAATCGTTTTTCAAGAATATCGATCAATCCCGGCTCAAAACGCAGCTCACCGATCAACTGTGCATGCTCTCGGGAGGGCCCTGCAAATACACCGGGCGGGACATGAAATCGGCGCATGCGGGCATGGCGGTTGGCAAAAGTGAATTCAATGCGCTGGTTGAAGTGCTGCAGGAGGCGATGGACGCAAAAAACATCGCTTTCACCGACCAGAACCGGATGCTGGCGCTGCTGGCTTCGATGCACCGCGACATCATTACAAAATAATTTCGAAACGCGCAACAAACGGGGTGGATCGATACCACGATACTTTATTTAAGTAACTGAATAATAAAGAATCAGCCGCCATAAGGCGGCTGTTTTGTTGGATCTGCCGTTGCTGAATTCGACAGCAAGACACGGGGTGCGTGACCGCGCAGAGCTGGCTAAATTTCGCCCTTCGAGCCGAAAATAGCGGGAAGGGCATTCCATCATGACCAGCAAAACGGCAACACGTGCAGCCACCACCGCCGGCGATCCGCGCTGGGCGGCCGTGATGGCGCGCGATCCGGCGGCGGACGGCCGGTTTTTTTATTCCGTCAAAACCACCGGTGTCTATTGCCGCCCGTCCTGTGCGTCACGCAGGGCGCGACCGGAGAATGTGGCCTTCCATGACACTGCCGCCGCGGCCGAACGCGCAGGTTTCCGCCCCTGCAAACGCTGCAGGCCGGACCAGCCGGTGGCAGTTGTGGCTGCGCGGGTGGCGCAACTGTGCCGGCTGATTGAACGCGCCGAACAAACGCCCAGCCTCGCAACGCTGGCGCAACACGCGGGCCTGAGTCCCTGGCATCTGCATCGCGTGTTCAAGGCGGCGACCGGCCTGACACCCCGGGCCTATGCCGCGGCGCATCGCGCACAGCGCGTCAAAAGCGGATTGCTCAAGGGCGCCACCGTGACCGATGCGATTTACGCCGCCGGGTACGGTTCCAGCGGACGTTTTTATGAACAATCGAATGCCGTGCTGG
>CAZSIR010000187.1:0-4779 GCA_964606765.1 uncultured Bordetella sp.
GCCGCTGGAACACGATGGTCACCGAACTGCAGCAGTTCAAGGACGACTACGACAACAACCGTCCGCTGTGGCGCGTGCTGCCGGAGTTCCTTGCGGCGAATCCGCGTTACGAAAAAATCGGCCTGAAGGACCTGTGCGAACAGATCCACGGCGTCTACAAGGCGAATGACATCGCGCGCCTGACCACGGAAATGTACCTGTCCGACATGCAACCGGCGATGCCGCCGGGGGAGGCCTGGGCGCGCATGGCGCACCGCAGGATCGAGCGCGTCGAGATTGACCATCTGGAAGGGCGCGTCGCCAGCGTGCTGCTGACTCCGTATCCGCCGGGCATTCCGCTGCTGATTCCGGGCGAGCGCTTCAACAAAACCATCGTGCATTACCTGCAGTTCGCGCGCATGTTCAATCGCCAGTTCCCGGGATTCGACACGGACATCCATGGTCTGGTGGCGGAGGGCAGCGGGGAAAATCTGCGCTACTACGTCGATTGCGTGGCGGATGTCGCGGCAAATCAATAAGTATTTGATTTTATTGAATAATTTATAGTCCTTGCGGGAAGACTGACGCGCGATGCACAAGCTGGCGCTCACCACCGTTCCCGGCAGCGGACTCGAAGGCCTGTGGTGGCCGGCGGTGCCCGGCGCCGAAGGCGCACGCATGCTGGCCCTGCAATACCAGTTTGCGCAAAGTGAATGCTGGACGCCGGCAGAATTGCTGGAGGCGCAGTTCACGCAACTGACCCGGCTGCTGCAACACGCAAAATCCACAGTGCCGTTTTATCGCGATCGTCTGGCCGGTATCGCCATGGACCGACCGCTCGATGCCGCGGCGTTTGCGCAAATTCCGCTGCTGCGGCGGCAGGACATACAGGAAAATTTCGAGGCGATGGTCAGCCGCGCAGCGCCGCCGGACCATGGCGCCATGCAGGAAGGCAATACCTCGGGTTCCACCGGCCGGCCGATCCGTTTCATGATGACGCCGCTGACGGAACTGTTCTGGCAGGCATTCACCCTGCGCGAACATCTGTGGCAGCGCCGTGATCTATCCGGAAAACTCGCCGCCATTCGTGCCCGGGTCAGCCCCGGCGTCAGCCCCGGCTGGGGCGCATCCACGGACTCCGCATTCCGCACCGGTCCGTCGGTCATGTTCAATACCGAGCAGTCGATACCGGAGCAGGCGCGATGGCTGATGCAGGAGAATCCGGATTACCTGATCAGCGTCGCTTCCAATGTGCAGGAACTGGCGCGGCATTGCGGCCGGCAGCACCTGAAACCGCCGCGGCTGCGCGAAGTGCGCACCTATGGCGAAGCGCTGCATCCGGATGCGCGCCGTGAAATCCGCGAAGCCTGGGGCGTGCCGGTGACCGACATGTATTCCTGCCGCGAAGCCGGCTATCTCGCGCTGCAGTGCCCGGAGCACGAGCACTACCATGTGCAGTCCGAAGGCATCCATCTGGAGCTGCTTGATGATGACGGCCGGCCCTGCGCGCCGGGCCAGTTGGGCCGGGTGGTGATCACGGTGCTGCACAATTTCGCGATGCCGCTGATCCGTTACGACATCGGCGACTATGCCGAGGCCGGCGAGCCCTGTGATTGCGGCCGCAATCTGCCGGTGATCCGGCGCATCGTCGGCCGCGTGCGCAACATGCTGCGCCTGCCGGACGGCAGCCTGCGCCATCCCCGTTTCGGCGAGGCGCAGTTCGGCGGTATTGCGCCGGTGCGGCAGTTCCAGGTGGTGCAGAAAACCCTGCAGGACATCGAGGTGGCGCTGGTGGTGGCGCGTCCGCTGAGCGCCGGTGAGGAAATGGTGTTGCGCGCGCTGATCGTGAAGAATCTGAAGCATCCGTTCAAGGTGTCTTTTGTCTATCGCGACGAGATTCCGCGCTCCGCCGGCGGCAAATACGAGGATTTCCGTTCGGAAGTGGCGGCATGAGCCAATCACGCGGCGGACAGCCGAAAAAATTCCGGAGGTCCCGCTGATGCACAAGCTGGCGCATATCGCCGTTCCTGGCAGCGCCCTGGAGCAGGTGCTGTGGCCGGCCATGCCGGGCGCCGATGGCGCGCGCATGCTGGCGATGCAGCATCAGTTTGCGCAGAGCGAACGCTGGCCGCCGCAGGCGCTGGCTTCGGCGCAGTTTGCCCAGCTGGGTCTTTTACTGCGCCATGCGCAGGCAACGGTGCCGTTTTACCGGGAACGGCTTGCGGGCCTTGCGCTGGACCAGCCGCTGGATGCGGCGGCATTTTCACGCATTCCCCTGCTGCGGCGGCAGGACATACAGGAAAGCTTTGCGGCCCTGGCCAGCCAGGCCGTTCCGGCGGACCATGGCCGGAGTTATTCCGGGGAATCATCCGGGTCCACCGGCCGGCCGATCCGCTATCTGAAGACTGAACTGAATGACGTGTTCTGGCACGCGTTCACCCTGCGCGACCATCTCTGGCAGCGGCGTGATTTTTCCGGAAAGCTGGCGGCGATCCGCGGACCGGGGCGGATTCAGCCGGGCTCGGGGCAGGGTTGGGGTGTTTCAACCGATACGGCATTTCACACGGGGCCGGTGGCCATGACGACGACCGATCTGTCGCTGGCAGGACAGGCGGAATGGCTGATGGAGCAGAACCCCGATTACCTGATCAGCATCGCGTCGAATGTGCAGGAGCTTGCGCGCCATTGCGGCCGGCAGGGCCTGCGCCCGTCACGGCTGCGCGAGGTGCGCACCTACGGCGAGGCGCTGCATCCCGAATTGCGGTCGGTCGTTCGTTCGGCCTGGAATGTGCCGGTCACCGACATGTATTCCTGCCGCGAAGGCGGTTATCTCGCGCTGCAGTGCCCGCAGCACGAGCATTACCACGTGCAGGCCGAGGGCGTGTATCTGGAACTGCTGGATGACGACGGGCGGCCCTGTGCGCCGGGCAGCCTCGGGCGCGTGGTGATCACGCCCCTGCACAGTTTTGCGATGCCGCTGATCCGTTACGAGGTTGGTGATTACGCCGAAGCCGGCATGCCCTGCGACTGCGGCCGCAGCCTGCCGGTGATCCGGCGCATCGCCGGTCGCGTGCGCAACATGCTGCGTCTGCCCGGCGGCGGCTTGCGTTACCCGCGCTTTGGCGAATACGAATTCGGCGCTTTCGAGGCGGTGCGCCAGTTCCAGGTGGTGCAGAAGGCCATGGACCGGATCGAGGTTTCGCTGGTGGCGACGCGGCCCCTGTCGCCGGCCGAAACCGCGGCGCTGCGCGAACTGATCCTGAAAAACCTTGCGCATCCATTCAGCGTGTCGTTTGTCTATTGCGATGCCATCCCGCGTTCGGCCGGCGGCAAGTACGAGGATTTCCGCTCCGAGGTGCCGGGGTGAGCGCCTTGCCGCAGGCATTGCCACAAGTCCCGCGTTCGAACCGCAGCGGCGTGGTCTGGCCGGCGCTGCCGGATGACAGCAGCGCGCAGATGCTGGCGCTGCAGTACCAGTTCGAGCAGAGCCAGTGGTGGCCGCCCGAACGACTCCAGGAACTGCAGTTGATGCAGTTTGCGCCGCTGTTCCGGCATGCGGTGCAAACGGTACCTTACTACCGCGAGCGTTTTGCGCCGTGGACGGCCGCGGGCATTCAATCGTGGGAGCAATTCCGTTCGCTGCCGCTGAGTACGCGCCAGGACATCCAGCGGGCGGGGGCGGCCGTTCACAGCAGCGCGCCGCCGCCTTCGCATGGTCCTTTGGTGAGTACCCAGTCCTCGGGATCCACCGGCAGTCCCCTGGTGACCATGGGCACGGGCTGGACCCAGCTGCTGTGGCGGGCGTTGCTGTTGCGCGATCATCTGTGGCACGGGCGCGATTTCAGCGGCAAGCTCGCGGTGATTCGCGGCAAGACCGGAGATCATGAATCGCCGGTCTGGGGCTTTGCCACCGCGGCCTACCAGACGGGGCCTTCGGTCATCCGAAACATGACGGCCGGTCTCGATGAGCAGTTGCGCTGGCTGGCGGCTGAAAATCCCGTTTACCTGCTCGCCCACGCCACGCACATGCAGGCGCTGGCCGCGCGCAGCCTGGAGCTCGGCATTGCGCTGCCCGGACTCAGGGAGGCGCGCACCTACGGCGAGATGCTGAGGGAAGGGGCGCGCGACATCGTGCGCGGGGCCTGGGGCGTGGAAATCGTCGACAGCTACAGTTCGGAAGAGCTGGGCTACATCGCGCTGCAATGTCCGGCGAGCGAGAATTACCACGTCCAGTCCGAAAGCCTGATCGTCGAGGTCCTGGATGAGTCCGGCAGGCCCTGCGCACCGGGCACGATCGGCCAGATTGTCGTGACGACGCTGCACAATTTTGCGATGCCGCTGATCCGTTATGCCAGCGGTGATTTCGCCGAAGTGGCAGCGCCCTGCGCCTGCGGCCGCGGCCTTACCGCCCTGCAGCGGATTGTCGGTCGCCAGCGCAACATGCTGGTCCGGCCTGATGGCGTACGTTACTGGCCGAGTTTCCCGACCCAGGCATGGGGTGACATTGCCCCTGTTCTGCAGGTGCAACTGGTGCAGGACGCGGCAGATCACATCGAAGTGCGCGTGGTGATGGCCCGTGATCTTTCAGCGGATGAAGACAGGCGACTGGTCGCCGTATTGCAAGGTTGCCTGGATTATCCGTTCCGCATCACACTGCGGCGCGTGGAGGCAATTACGCCGGGTGCCGGCGGCAAGTACGAGGATTTCGTGTCGTTGCTGGCGGGCTGACTGCGGGTTCAGGCCGGAACGCGGTCGTGGATTTCGAAGCAGTAGTCGTGGGCGTGGCGTTCGTCGTTGGTG
>CAZSIR010000188.1:0-3532 GCA_964606765.1 uncultured Bordetella sp.
TGGCAGACCGAGCCGCCGTTTTCGGTCGGCGCCAACCTGAAAAAAACCAGCGGCAGCAAGGCGCCGCCCGCGCCGCCGTCTGCGCTGGGCAAACTGTTCAAGAGCATGAAGCGCGAAGCCGAGTCACTGGCGCTGAAAGCCGCGCGGCAGATGGGCGTCGCCGATCAACTGATGGCCGGCAAGCTCGCCGAAGTCGAACACCTGGTCGAGCAGTTCCAGATCACGACGCAGATGCTGAAGTACTCGATGGTGCCGACCGTCGCCGCGGTCGATGGCCTGGCACTGGGCGGCGGCTGCGAATTCGTCATGCATTGCGACCGCGCGGTGGCGACGCTGGAGAGTTACATCGGCCTGGTCGAGGTCGGAGTCGGCCTGTTGCCGGCCGGCGGCGGCTGCAAGGAGTTTGCAATGCGCGCCGCGGCCGATGCCAAAGGCGGCGACATGTCGCCCTTCCTGCAAAGGTACTTCAAGGCTGTGGCGATGGCCGAAGTCGGGCGCAGCGCGGAACATGCGCGCGAGATCGGCTATCTGCGCGCAACCGACCGCGTGATCATGAACCGTTTTGAACTGCTCGAAATCGCCAAGGCTGAAATTCGCGCGATGGCCGCGGCCGGCTACCGCCCGCCGATGCGCGCCCGGGCGATACCGGTGCTGGGCCGCAGCGGCATTTCGACGATCCGCGCCTTTGTCGAGAACATGCGCGCCGGCGGCCACATCTCCGAACATGATGACCTGATCGCGACCAAGGTGGCGACGGTCATGTGCGGCGGTGACATCGAAGGCGGCAGCCTGGTTGACGAACAGTGGTTCCTCGACCTCGAGCGCAAATACTTCATGGAGCTGATTGCGACCGAGAAGACGCAGGCGCGCATCGAGCAGATGCTGAAGACGGGCAAGCCGCTCAGAAACTAGTGAGGCAGTGAAGATGTGAAGGGGTGAAGGAGTGAAGGAGAAAAAGTGGTGAAATGCCAAATCTTCAGATCAGAACCCTGTTTGGGGTACCCGATTCACGCCTTCACTCATTCACTCCTTCACGAATAGGAAGGTACTGAAATGTCCAAACAAATCCAAGATGCCTACATCGTTGCCGCCACCCGCTCCGCGGTGGGCAAGGCGCCGCGCGGCATGTTCAAAAACACGCGGCCCGATGACCTGCTGGCGCATGTGCTGAAAAGCGCGGTGGCGCAATGTCCGGGGCTGGATCTGCATGACATCGGCGACGTGATCACCGGCTGCGCGATGCCCGAGGGCGAGCAGGGCATGAACGTCGCGCGTATCGGTCTGCTGCTGGCCGGATTCCCCGATACCGTGCCGGGTTTGACCATCAACCGCTTTTGTTCTTCCGGCGTGCAGGCCGTGGCTGATGCCGCGGCCCGGATCCGCCTTGGTGAAGCCGACGTGATGATTGCCGCCGGCACTGAAAGCATGAGCATGGTGCCGATGGGCGGCAACAAGCCAACTTTCAGCCCGGCCATTTTCGAGAAGGATGAAAACATTGCGATTGCCTACGGCATGGGCATCACTGCCGAACGTGTCGCCGAGCGCTGGAAAGTCAGCCGCGAGGACCAGGACCTGTTCGCCGCGGAAAGCCACCGTCGTGCATTGCAGGCCACCGACAGCGGCGAATTCAGGGACGAGATGTCGGCCTACACGATCAAGGAACGCCTGCCCGACCTCGCCAGCCGTGAAATCACCGTCAAAACCCGCGAAGCCACGCAGGATGAAGGCCCGCGCCGCGAAACCTCACCCGAGGGTCTCGCCAAACTGAAGCCGGCATTCGCCGCCAAGGGCAGCGTCACGGCCGGCAACAGTTCTCAGATGTCGGACGGCGCCGGCGCGGTCGTGTTGATGAGCGAGGCCGCGCTGAAGCGCTACAAGCTGCAGCCGCTGGGGCGTTTTGTCAGCTATGCCGTGGCCGGCGTGCCGCCCGACGTGATGGGCATCGGTCCGGTGAAGGCGATACCGAAGGCGCTGGCGCAGGCGGGCATCACCCGGGACGCGCTGGACTGGATCGAACTCAACGAAGCCTTTGCCGCGCAGTCGCTGGCGGTGATGCGCGAACTAGGACTGGACCCGGCGAAGGTCAATCCGCTGGGCGGCGCGATTGCATTGGGCCATCCCTTGGGCGCCACCGGCGCGATCCGCGTGGCGACGCTGATGCACGGCCTGCGCCGCCGCAAAAAGAAATACGGCATGGTCACCATGTGCATCGGCACCGGCATGGGGGCGGCGGGCGTGTTTGAAGCGCTCTAGGCCGTTACCGGCCCGGCCATGAACGGGGGCAAATCCTTGTTTCGACCGGGCGTCATGGCCGCGCTGGGCGCAGCCCTGCTGTTCGGCGCAGGGACGCCGCTGGCAAAATGGCTGCTCGATTCCGTGAGTCCCTGGCTGCTCGCCGGTTTGCTCTATCTGGGTTCAGGCCTGGGGCTGGGTTTGTACCGCCGCCTGACGCGTGCGCCGGCGGTGCATATATCCCGGTCCGGGCTGGCCTGGTTCTCAGCTGCAATTTTCGCCGGCGGCATCGTTGCGCCGGTATTGCTGATGTTCGGATTGACGGGCATGCCGGCCTCGGGCGCTTCGCTGCTGTTGAATGCCGAGGGTGTATTCACCGCGCTGCTGGCGTGGCTGGTGTTCAAGGAGAACGCCGACCGGCGCATCGTTCTCGGCATGGCGGCCATCGTCGCCGGCGCCCTGGTGCTGAGCTGGCCGGGGCAGGCTGAATTTGCGGGACTGTGGCCAATGCTGGCGGTGCTCGGGGCCTGCCTTGCCTGGGGCATCGACAACAATCTGACGCGCAAGATCTCGCTGTCCGATGCGACCTGGATTGCCTCGGTGAAAGGGCTGGTGTCCGGCATCGTCAATCTGGCGCTGGCTTTTTCACTGGGGGCCATTCTGCCCGCAGCGCCGAAACTGGCGGGCGCGATGACCGTGGGTTTGTTTGCCTACGGCGTGAGCCTGGTGCTGTTCGTGGTGGGCCTGCGCCACCTCGGCACCGCGCGCACCGGGGCTTATTTTTCGATCGCGCCTTTTTTCGGAGCGGTACTGGCGGTGCTGATGGGCGAGCCGGTGACGTTGCCGCTGCAGATCGCAGGCGGCCTGATGGCGTTCGGCGTCTGGCTGCATTTGACCGAACGCCATGATCACGAGCATGTCCACGAGGGCATGACGCATGAGCATGAACACGTACATGATGAACATCATCAGCACGAACATGCCGAACCCGTCGCTCCCGGCACGCGCCATCGCCATTGGCATGTGCATCAGGCGCTGCGCCACAAACATCCGCATTTTCCCGACGCGCATCACCAGCACAGCCATTAAGAATCGGGCGTCGATGTCATGGAGGAATGATGAAAAAATATCAATTAAATCATATGCTTATGATATTTCTGCTGGCGCTGCTGCCGTGGGCGGCCCGCGCCGCTGAAATCGAAGGCGTCAAGCTACCGGACACCGTGCGCGTGGCCGACGTCGCGGCGGAACTGGTGCTGAACGGCGCCGGCGTGCGCACCCGGTTTTTTTTCAAGGTCTA
>CAZSIR010000188.1:3632-4755 GCA_964606765.1 uncultured Bordetella sp.
GCCCTGAAGTCGGCAAAAACCGGCGATGTGGTGCTGATTGATTTTCTGCCCGGCAGCGGCACCCGGATCACCTTCAACGGCGCGGTCAGGGGCACGATTGCCGGCGAGGATTTCAGCCGCGCGCTGCTGCGCATCTGGCTCGGCGAGAACCCGGCCGACGCCGACCTGAAAAAAGCTCTGCTCGGCGGCTGATCAGCGGATTTTGCCGATCGGGCCGGGATGGGCGATGCCGAAGCCCTGCGCATAATCGAAGCCGATTTCACGCAGCTTCTCCAGCACCGCCTTGTTTTCCACATTCTGCGCGATGACGCGGACGCCGAGTTTCTGGCAGGTCAGGCTGATTGCCCGCGCCCGTGCGAAATCGCCGGCGCTGGTGATGATGTTCTGGATGATGCTGCCGTCGATCTTCAGGTAATCGATGGGCAGGTCCTTGATGTGCGCGAACGACACCTTCACGCTGCCGAAGTTGTCCAGCGAGAAACGGCAACCGCGCGGCTTCAGCGCGCGCATGAATTTGCGCGCGGCTTCGGGATGGGCGATGGCGTCGGTCTCGGTGATTTCAAAACACAGCCGGGTGCCGGGAATGTCATTCTGCTTGATCTGGGTCAGCACGAAGGCTGCGAAATCCGCGTTGAGCAGGGCTTCGGTCGACAGGTTGAGACAGCACATCGGCGCGTTTTCGTCGTCTGTCGTTTTGGCGCACCAGGCGATGGTGTGGCGCAGGACCCAGCGGTCGATGTCTTCGAGCATCCCCAGCGCTTCCGCCACCGGAAAGAACCCGCCCGGCGGCAGCATGTTGTCTTCCTCCTCGCGCAGGCGCAGCAGGATTTCGATGAAGGGCTGGTCCTGCAGCCGCGGCTTGAGCGCCATGATGCGCTGGGCAAACAGCAGGAAATCGTCTCCTGACAGCGCCTTGACCAGCCGCGCCTTGGGATCCGACCAGCCGAGGATGTTCTCGGTGATGGCGCGCAGATAGAAGGCGTCGCCATTGGTGGTGACGCCGTTCATGTCCGGCTTCGGGGGTGTGGCCATGGGTTCTGATGCATCTACATGTTCGGGTAATTCGGGCCGCCGCCGCCTTCGGGCGTGACCCAGACGATGTTCTGCGTCGGGTCCTTGATGT
>CAZSIR010000189.1:0-4747 GCA_964606765.1 uncultured Bordetella sp.
GCCCAGCCGCGCGCCGACCAGCCGCTGCTGGATGCGGCCGAGGCCATCTGGCCGCAGATCCGTTCGCTCTACCTCAATCCGAGTGAGCGCGCGATGTATGCCGACGCCGAGCAGTACGTGGCGCGCTACACGCAGGAGACCGAACGCCTCGCCGCCATGGAGGCGCGCCAGCGCTGGCAGGAGGAGACGCCCGATGATTACCTGGTACGCAAGATCTCGTCCTTCCAGCAGGCCTACAACGAGATGATCAAGGGCGAACAGTTCGTGATGCAGGAAGCCCGCTCACGCGCGCGCGAACGCCTGCGCTGGCCTGTGCTGGGCGGCCTGCTGCTGATCATGGCGGGATTCGTGGCATGGCGCATGCGGCGTAACGCGCCAGCAAAAACGGCCCTCGCCGGGGCCGTTTGATGTGATCTGTTGCGGCTGCCGCTGCTGCGGCGGCCGCGCTCAGATGGTGTTGGACTTGCTGTTGTGAGCGTAGTGCTCGACCCACTTCTTGATGCGGTTGGCATCGCCGATGCGGGTCATCTTGCCCCAGGAGTCGAGCAGCACGATGATCATGGGCTTCTGGTTGAACCAGGCCTGCATCACCAGGCACTTGCCGGCCTCGTTGATGAAACCGGTCTTGGACAGGCCGATATCCCAGGCCGAGTTGCTGACCAGGCTGTTGGTGTTGTGGAAGCTCTGCACGCGGCCATCGACCATCACTTCGTAACCGGTGCTGGTGCTGAACTCGCGAATCAGCGGATACTGGTGCGCCGCGGCAACCATCTTGACCAGATCGCGCGCCGAGGACACGTTGGCCGAGGTCAGACCGGTGGAATCCTCGAAGCGGGTGTCATGCAGGCCGAGCGACGCTGCCTTGCGGTTCATGGCGGCGATGAAGGCCGAACGACCGCCCGGGTAGTAGCGACCGAGGGCCGAGGCCGCGCGATTCTCGGAGGACATCAGGGCCAGACGCAGCATTTCCTCGCGCGTCAGCTGGGTGCCGACCTTGAGGCGCGAACGCGTGCCCTTGAGGGTATCAACATCCTCTTCCGAAATCGTCATGAGTTCGTACAGGTCGGGCTGGGCATCGAGGCTCACCATCGCGGTCATCAGCTTGGTGATGGAGGCGATGGGCACGACGGCGTTGGCATTCTTTTCGTAGAGCACGGAGCCGGAGACCTGGTCCATGACCAGGACGGCGGAGGAATGCAGACCGAGGCTGGCGGCGCTGAGCGGCAGATCGCCGACGATGCGGTCGCGCTGCACGGAGGCCTGCTTGATGTTGCTCTTGCGGGCTGCCGTCTTGCTGGTGCTCGGTTTCTTGGTAGCGACCTTGCTGTTGGTGGCCTTGCTGTTGGCGGCTTTCTTTGCCGCAACCGGCTTTTTCTTGGGCGCGGCGGTTTCCGCGTGGGCCTGCGCGCAGGTCAGGGAAACAATTGTCAGTGCTGCAATCAGGGCTTTCTTCATCCAACTCTCCTGCGCCGGGACCTCGCCCCACCCTCGACGGATGGCAGCTTCCCTCAGCTTACGGCAGTATTCTCTTTAAATTAAGCAGATAGCGCAAGAACTTCATGCGAGATATGAAACCTATTCCAAAAATTGCAACACTTCGCTTTTGCGCGACATGGTGTCTGCATAGCCCAGCTCGATCAAGGCACCCGTGTATTCGGGCTCGAACAAGAGATAACTGGTGAGCGCGCCGCCGCGCCGGTTCATCGCGCCGATGCCGCGTAACAGGGCGCGCACCGGCATGGGCAGGGTATGCGCGTGCTTCGCGGCGAGCGTGTCGAGTCGCTGCGAGGGCGAGATCACCAGGGTTTCGATGGGACGCAGGGCGAGGCCCTTTTCGCGGCGCACCGACTCCGGAATCAGGCTCAGGGTGTTATTGATGCGCACCAGCCGTTCCAGATCCACAAACAGGCTGTCGAGAAAAATGCTGGACAGGGTATGGCCGGCGATCTGGGCGAGGGAAGGATAGCTTTCCTGCACAGCCCGTTCGTTCTCGGTCGACATGCGGCCGGCGCCGATGACCAGAATGCGCTCGGCGCCGAGATGCACGGCCGGCGAAATCGGCGCCAGCTGGCGCATCGAGCCGTCGCCGAAATATTCACGATGGATGCGCACCGCCGGAAACACGAAGGGAATCGCGGAGGACGCCATCAGGTGGTCCAGCGTCAGCTCGGTGCGGGCGCCGAAGCGATGCGTGCGCGACCAGGTCTGCAGGTCCGGGTGCCCCTGGAAGAAACTCACGCTGTGGCCGCTGGCATAGCCGGAACAGGTGATGGACAGGGAGTGCAGCGCCCCGCTGGCGATGGCGCGATCGATGCGCGAGAAGTCGAGGCGCTGTTCGAGCAGACGGCGCAGCGGCGCGTTGTCGAGCAGCGAGCGCGGGTTCTGGCGTATCAGCCAGCCCAGGGTCAGGGCCGACAGCCAGCGCAGGCCGGTCGCGCCGATGCCCAGTGCGTCGGCGCGATAGACATCGCCGGCATGGAAGCCGGCCCAGGTGCGGCGCAGGTTATCGACACCGGCAGCAAAGTTCTCGGCCCAGCAGGCCAGCACCGCCGTATTGATGGCACCCGCCGAGGCACCGCAGAGTATGGGAAAGGGATTCTTCTGCGGATCGGGCAGCATCTCCCGGATCGCCGACAGCACGCCCACCTGGTAGGCGGCGCGCGCGCCGCCTCCGGTCAGCACCAATGCGGTTTTGCCGCGTTCCCCCATCCTTCCTGTCAGCCTTTTTTCTGGTGTGCGGTCTCGACCGAAAGCAGCGCCGCCATGTTGAGCAGGCGTCGTGCCGTTGCCGTCGGCGTGACGATATGCACAGGCTGGGACGCGCCCAGCAGGAGCGGGCCGACCGTGACCCCGTCGCCGGCAGCCTCCTTGAGCAGATTGAAGGCGATATTCGCCGCATCGAGATTCGGCATGATCAGCAGATTGGCCTCGCCCTTGAGGCGCGAGTCCGGGAAAACCTGCTGGCGTATGGTCGCGGACAGCGCCGCGTCGCCGTGCATCTCGCCTTCGACCTCCAGTTCGGGCGCGCGCTCGTTGAGGATGGCCAGTGCCTGGCGCATCTTCTGCGCGGTCGGCGTATTGGCCGTGCCGAAGCTGGAATGCGACAGCAGCGCAACCTTGGGTACCAGACCGAAACGGCGCACCTCCTCCGCGGCGAGTAGCGTCATCTCGACCACCTGCTCCACGCTGGGATCGTAATGCACATAGGTGTCGGCAATGAACAGGGTGCGGTTGGGCAGGATCAGCATGTTCATGGCGTAGAAGTTGTTCACGCCATGGCTGCGCCCGATGACATTGCCGATCACATCCAGATGGTGGGCATAGGCGCCGACCATGCCGCACAGCATGGCGTCGGCATAGCCCCGCTGCATGAGCATGGCGCCGATCACGGTCGGGCGGCGCAGCATGTCGCGCTTGGCAACCTCGATGCTGACGCCCTTCCTTTGCATGATCTGGTAATACGACTGCCACAGCTCCTTGTAGCGCGGATCGGAATCCTGATTGACCATCTCGAAATCGATGCCCGGCCGCAGCTTGAGGCCGGCGCGATCTATGCGCATCTGCACCACCTCGGGCCGCCCGATCACGATGGGCCGGGCGATGCCGTCATCGACCACGGTCTTGACCGCGCGCAGCACACGCTCCTCCTCGCCCTCGGCGAAGATCACGCGCGCCGGATTGTCCTTGGCGCCCGACAGCACCGGCTTCATGACGAAGCTGGAGTGGTAGATGAAGGCTTCGAGCTGGGCCACATAGGCCGGCATGTCGGCAATCGGCCGCGTTGCCACGCCCGAGTCCATGGCGGCCTGCGCCACCGCCGGCGCCACGCGCGTGATCAGGCGCGGGTCGAACTGCTTGGGCATCAGGTAGTCGGGGCCGAAGTGCACGTCTTCCAGGTGATAGGCGGCCGCCACCACATCGGTGTGCTCGGCATGCGCCAGATCGGCAATCGCGGTGCAGGCGGCGATCTTCATCTCGTCGTTGATGGTGGTCGCACCGACGTCGAGCGCGCCGCGGAAGATGAAGGGGAAGCAGAGCGAGTTGTTGACCTGGTTGGGGAAGTCGGAGCGGCCGGTGGCCATGACCACATCCGGGCGCACGCCCCTGGCCACGTCGGGCAGGATTTCCGGGACGGGATTGGCCAGCGCCAGGATCAGCGGAGACGGCGCCATCTTCGCCACCATTTCGGGCTTCAACACACCGCCGGCCGAAAGACCGAGGAACACATCGGCATCCGCGATCACGTCGCCGAGGGTGCGCGCATCGGTGTCGCGCGCATACGGCAAGAGCGAGTCGTTCATGCTGGGACGGCCACTGTAAAGCACGCCATCCACGTCAGTGACCCAGATATGCGCCAACGGCACGCCCATCTTCTGCAGCAGCTTGAGGCAGGCCAGCGCCGCAGCGCCGGCGCCCGAGGTAACCAGCTTGACGTCCTTCAGTTCCTTGCCGACCACCTTGAGGCCGTTGAGGATGGCGGCGCAGACGACAATCGCGGTGCCATGCTGGTCGTCGTGAAAGACCGGGATCTTCATGCGCTCGCGCAGTTTCTGCTCGATGTAGAAGCATTCCGGCGCCTTGATGTCCTCGAGGTTGATGCCGCCGAAGGTCGGCTCCAGCGCGGCGATGGCATCGATCAGCTTGTCCGGATCGGATTGCGCCAGTTCAAGATCGAAGACGTCGATACCGGCAAACTTCTTGAACAGCACCGCCTTGCCCTCCATCACCGGCTTGGCGGCGAGCGGGC
>CAZSIR010000190.1:0-4631 GCA_964606765.1 uncultured Bordetella sp.
GCACATGTGCTGCATGCAGATGTCGGGCATGTTGCGGTTGTCGGTGGTGTTGGCGCCCTGGTGCGCGACACGCACCACCAGGCTCGCCACATCCTGCGCCTTGACGCGGTGGATGCGGATCAGCTCGAGCAGCGCGTCCAGCGGCGCCTGGATCGGCGAACCCACTGACCAGCGCTTGATGTTGGTGTTCATGATTTCGTACGTTTTGCCGAGGCCCTTGATCAGGGTCTGCGGCTGCGGCGCGCGGCCGATGCGGCGGGTCTCGTCGTAGGCGATGTAGAAATTGCGCTCGCCGGAGAACACGTCCTCCACCGCGGAAAACCCGGAGGCCACCATCGCCGCCGAAGCGACGCCGTTGCGCGCCGGCATGCCGCCGAAATCGAAGGCCTTCTCGATGTGCTCCTCGTCGCGCATCCAGCAGGAAATGCCCGAACACTGCTGCGCGGCGTACGACAGCGCATGGCGCATGCCGTCGTATTTGAGCCCGGCCAGCAGCGAGGCCGCCGCCATTGCGCCGAAGCCGGGACCGAAGCTGTGCGTGGAATGACCGGCCGAACGGAAGTCGTAGGGATGCAGCGACATGTTGATGCGCGAGCCGATGTCATAGCCCAGCGCCACCGCGCGCAGCAATTGCGTGCCGTTGGCCTTCTCGCGCTCGCCCATGGCCAGTGCGGCCGGCACGACGGCGCAGCCGGGGTGCGACAGCGACGGCGCGTGCGAATCGTCGGTTTCATCGGCGTGGGCCAGCATGCCGTTGGCCAGCGCGGCCTGTTCGGCATTGACCAGGATGTCCGAGCCGATCACCAGGGCTTCGGGTCTGCCGCCCAGGGTTTTGATGTACTTGATCGCCTTGCGTCCCGGCAGCAGGCGCGAGCCGGACACCATCGCGGCGATGGTGTCGAGCACATGGTGCTTGGTTTTTTCGGCGACGGCCTTGGGCAGCGGTTTTTTTGCCGCGCCGGCCATGTAGCTGGCCAGCGTTTTCATCAAAGGTGAAATCGCCGATCCGGAATTCTTGCTGGTTTTTTTCTTGCTCATGGCATCAGGCCTCCGCCGTTGATATGCAGGGATTGTCCGGTGATGTAGCGCGCGTCGGGTCCGCACAGCATGCGCACCATCGCCGCGATTTCTTCAGGTGCGCCGCGCCGGCCTGCGGGCGGCAGCGCCACGCGGTAGTCGGGCCGTGCCGGCGCGCCGGGCAGTCCGCGCACCGTTTCCACGGTGCCGGGCACCACGCAGTTCACGGTGATGTTGTGCGGCGCCAGATCCAGCGCAACGGCCTTGGTCATTGCCGCAAGGCCGCCCTTGGCGGCGACCACATGCGAGCGGTGCAGTGCGCCGCGGTGGCCGGTCAGCCCGCCGATGTTCACCACCGAACCGCCGCCGGCCTTGATCAGCTGGGGCAGCGCGGCCTGCGTGGTCAGGAAGGAACCGTCGAGCACGATGGACAGCACGCGTTTCCACTCGTCGTAGGTGATTTTGTCGAACGGCGTCTCGGCGCGGATCGCCGCGTTGTTGACCACCATGTCGATGCGGCCGAACTGTTTCACGGTTTCGGCGACGAGCGCGGCCACCGCTTTCGGATCGGTGACATCGGCGATGTGCAGCGCGGCCTTGCCGCCGGCCTTTTTGATCATTGCCACGGTTTCTTCGCCTTCCTTGCGCGAAGTGTTGGCATTGACCATCACGGTCGCACCGCCGGATGCCAGCGACATGCAGATGGCGCGGCCGATATTGCGCGCGCCACCGGTGACCAGCGCGACCTTGCCGGCGAGTTCATCGCCGGGTCGCATGCCTGCTGCAGAGCTCATTAAATCTCCTTTAAAATCAAATATTTACAGCGTTCCTACTTGTTGACCAATCCGGATTCCCGCACCAGCTTGCCCCATTTGACGATCTCGGCCTGCAGGTGCCGGGTGAATTCCTGCGGCGTGCTGGTCGCCAGTTCCGCGCCCTGAACCGCAGCGCGTTCTTTCACGTCGGGCAGCGCGGCGACACGCTGCATTTCGGCATTCAGCTGCTTGACGATGGCCGCGGAAGTGCCGGCCGGCGCCATCACGCCGTTCCAGGCGCTGACGTCGAAACCGGGCAGGCCGGACTCGGCAACCGTGGGTACATTCGGCAACGCTCCCGATCGTTTCATCGAACCGACGGCCAGTGCGCGGGCACGATTGTTTTTCACCATCGGCAGCGCCGCCGGCACGGTGGCGAAGGTCATCTGCGTTTCACCGGCAGTCACTGAAATCAGTTGCGCACCGGTGCCCTTGTACGGCACGTGCACGATGTTGATGTTGGCCATCGACTTGAACAGGGCGCCGGCCAGGTGCGCGCTGGCGCCGGTGGTGCCGGCCGCGTAATTGACCTTGCCCGGATTGGCCTTGGCATAGGCGATCAGTTCCTTGACGCTTTTGACCGGCAGGTTGTTGTTGACCAGCAGCACACCGGGGAACAGGGCGAACAGGCTGATCCGCTCGAAACTCCTGATGGTGTCGTACGGCAGCTTCGCGTGCAGGCTGGGCATCACCGAAAAACTGGTGTGCGTATAGAGAACGGTGTGACCGTCGGGCACGGATTGCGAAACGATTTCCGCGGAAATGATGCCGCCGCCGCCGGGGCGGTTGTCGATCACCACCTGCTGGCCCAGGCCTTCGCCCATGTATTGCGCCAGCATCCGCGACATGATGTCGGTGGTGCCGCCGGGAGCAGAAATGACCACCATGCGGATGGGTCGGTCGGGATAGGCGGCCGCCGGCAGCGCGATGCCGGCGCTGACTGCGCAGGCGATGAGGCATAGGAAATGCAAAGGCTTGTTCATCGGGGTGTTCTCCTCGGGTGGGGCCGGCGCGGATCAGGCCCGCGCTCTGGCGCATGCGGAACTGCAGACTTGCTGATGCGGGCCGACTGATTCTAGCAGCCCTTTAGCGCACCCGTAGTCGTGTGTCCGTACTGTAAAATATGACTTTAAGGCGGCTTGAGAAGCCAAAGGGTGGCGCAAGTGAAAAAACCGCTGGTCGGCGTGGTCATGGGCAGTCAGAGCGACTGGGACGTGATGCAACACGCTGTCAATATGCTGAAACAATTTGCTGTGCCCTGCGAAGCCAAAGTGGTTTCGGCCCACCGCACGCCCGATGCCCTGTATGACTATGCCGAACAGGCCGCGCCGCGCGGCTTGCACTGCATCATCGCCGGCGCCGGCGGCTCGGCGCACCTGCCGGGCATGCTCGCCGCCAAAACCATCGTGCCGGTGCTGGGCGTGCCGGTGACTTCGCGCGCGCTGCGCGGCCTCGATTCGCTGCTCTCCATCGTGCAGATGCCCAAGGGCGTGCCGGTCGGCACCTTTGCCGTCGGTGAAGCGGGTGCGGCCAATGCCGCGCTGTTTGCGGTGGCGATGCTGGCGCGCAGTGACGCAAAGCTCGCCAGAAAGCTTGACGCTTTCCGCAGGCAGCAGACCGCCAAGGTGCGTGCGATGAAACTGCCGGTGAAAAAATGAACGTCAAAGGCGAAAACCTTTTTAGCCACAGAGGACACAGAGAGCACAGAGAAAAACCCCTGTTGTCCCGGTCGTGGCTGGAATGGCAGGCGCGGCGGGAAATTTCCGGCCGTCGATGCAACGCGAACCCTCTGTGAACTTTGTGCCCTCTGTGGCTGATTTGGTCTTTTCATCATGATCTTTCCCGACGCCATGCTCGGCATGCTGGGCGGCGGCCAGCTGGGCCGCATGTTCACGCTGGCCGCGCACAGCATGGGTTACCGCGTCACCGTGCTTGATCCGGATCCGCTGAGCCCCGCCGGCGCCATTGCCGACGTGCACCTCAAGGCCGCCTACCAGGACCGCGAAGCGCTGCAGCAGCTCGCCGACAGCTGCGCCGCCGTCACCACCGAATTTGAAAACGTCCCCGCCGACAGCCTGCGCTGGCTCGCCAGCCATTGCGCGGTCAGGCCTGCCGGTGATGCGGTGGCGATTGCACAGGATCGCATCCGCGAAAAAGCCTTCGTGCGTTCCTGCGGCATTGAAGTCGCGCCCTATGCCGTCATTGAAAACATTGCCGACATCGACGGCGCCGACGCCAGACTGTTTCCCGGCATCCTGAAGCGCGCGCGTTTCGGTTACGACGGCAAAGGCCAGACGCGCGTCAGCAATGCCGCCGAGGCGCGCAAGGCCTTCAAGGACATGGGTGCCGAATCCTGCGTGCTCGAACAACGCATCGCGCTCAAATGTGAAATCTCCGCCGTGGTGGCGCGCGGCGCCGACGGCGTGGGCCGCGGCTTTCCGGTGGCGGAGAACCGCCACCGCAACGGCATCCTCGATGTCAGCATCGTGCCGGCGCGCGTGGCGCCTGAGCTTGCACAACGCGCGACGGACTGGGCGCTGAAGATCGCGGAAAAACTCGATTACTGCGGCGTGCTCGCCGTGGAATTTTTTGTCACGCAGGACAACCACCTGCTGGTCAATGAAATGGCACCGCGTCCGCACAACAGCGGGCACTACACCATCGATGCCTGCGCCACCTCTCAGTTCGAACAGCAGGTGCGTACCCTGTGCGGCCTGACGCTGGGCGACACACGGCTGCTCGCGCCGGTGGTGATGGTGAATCTGCTGGGCGAGGCCTGGCAGCATGGCCAGCCGCAGT
>CAZSIR010000191.1:0-4582 GCA_964606765.1 uncultured Bordetella sp.
GCCCAGGCCTGCGCCACGGTGCCGCGCGGCGCGCGGGCGACGATGGAATCGATGTTCGGGTCGGCCAGCACTTCGCGCATGGTCTTGGTGTAGGACGCGAAATTGTCGTTGTAACCCTGCGCCGTGGTGTCAATCGGGTTTTCAATCGAGGCATAGGCGACGACGATGCCGCGCAGGGTTTCGCGCGTGGCCTCGCTCAGCCGGGGCAGCGTCAGTCCGCGCGCCGTGCAGCGGTCGGCCAGCAGCACGCCGGCGCCGCCGGACAGCGTCATCACGCCGACGCCCCTGCCGCGCGGCAGTTTTTTGCCGCGGAAAGCCTTGCAGTAATCGACGAGATCATCGACATCCTGCACTTCGATGAAGCCGCCTTCGCGGAATGCGGTGCGGAACAGTTCATAACCGGCGGTGAGACGCGCGGTGTGGGAGGTCGCGGCCTTGCTGCCGACGTCGGTGTTGCCGACCTTCCAGATCAGCACCGGCTTGCCGAGTTCCAGCGCGCGCTCGCCGAGCCGGCGCAGGCGTTTGCCTTCGGTGGTGCCTTCGAGGAAGGCGGTGAGGATTTCAACATCGGGGCGTTCGATCAGGTGTTCCATCCAGTCGAGCGCGGTGAGGTCGACTTCGTTGCCGGTGGAAATCACGTGGTTGAAGCCGAGACCGTAATAGCAGGCAACGGCAACCACGCCGAAACCGAAGCCGCCGGACTGCGTGACCATCGCAATCGGGCCGGGATTCAGGGTTTTCAGCTGCAGCGTGCCGCCGAAACCGAGGCGGAATGACTCGTCGAGGTTCATCACGCCAAGGCAGTTGGGGCCGACCACGCGCACGCCGCTGGACTGGATCGCGGCCAGCAGTTTTTCGTTCAGGGCCTTGCCGGATTCTCCGGCTTCGCTGAAGCCGGCCGAAAGGATCACGGCAAAGGGAATGCCGGCCCTGCCGCACTGTTCAATCGCGCCGGGCACCAGCGCGCCGGAAACCGCGATCAGCGCGATGTCGCAGGGCTGCGGCACCGCGCCGATGTCCGGATAGCAGGTCAGTCCCTTGACCTCGGTGTATTTCGGATTGACCGGATAGACCCTGCCCCTGTAACCGTACTCGGTGAGCAGCTTGATCGGCTGGCCGCCGATGCGCGTGAGGTCGGTGGAGGCGCCGATGATGGCGACGCCGCGCGGACTGAGCAGGCGTGACAGGTCGGGCGCGGCGTTTGCGGTTTTGAGGACAGCGGACATGGGTGATGAGGATTCCTGCCGGATTAATCGGTGCGCATGTTGGCGGCTTTCACCAGCTTCGCCCATTTGTCGGTTTCGCTGCGGATGAAGGCGGTGAATTCCTCCGGGCTGCTGGCCACCGGCTCGGCGCCCTGGCCCGACAGCTTTTCGACCACATCGGGCATGCGCAGCGCCTTCACCGCCTCGCTGTTCAGCCTTGCGATCACCGGTTTCGGCGTGGCCGCCGGCGCCAGCAGGCCGTACCAGCCGCTGGCGCTGTAGCCGGGCAGGGTTTCGGCGATGGTCGGCAGTTCAGGCAGCAGTGCGGAACGTTTGGCGCCGGTGACGGCGAGGCCCTTGACCTTGCCCGACTTGATATGCGGCGTGATGATCAGGCTGTTTTCGTAGCTCATGTCGACCTCGCCGGACACCAGCGCCACCAGCGCCGGCGCACCGCCTTTGTAAGGCACATGGGCGATATCGACCTTGCCCATCAGTTTCAGCAGCTCACCGGCGAGGTGGGTGATGGTGCCGTTGCCGGAGGAGGCGTAATTGAGTTTGCCCGAGCCTTTTTTCGCCAGTGCCAGCAGTTCCTTGACGTTTTTCGCCGGCACCGAGGGATGCACGACCATGATGCTGGTGACGGTGACGCTCTGGGTGATCGGCGCGAGATCGCGCAGCGTGTCGTAGCCGAGTTTCGGATTCAGGCTCTTTGCAACGGCGAGGCCGCCGATGGTACCCATGATCAGCGTGTAGCCGTCAGGGGGGGATTTCACCACCTGTTCGGTGCCGATCGCGCCACCGGCGCCGCCGCGGTTTTCGACCACCACCTGCTGACCCAGCGCCTCGGACATTTTCGGCGCCATCAGCCGCGTCACAATGTCGGTGGGGCCGCCGGGCGGGAAGGGCACGATGATGCGCACCGGCTTGACGGGATACTGCTGTGCCATTGCCGGAAACGCCGCGGCCAGAAGCAGGGGCAACAGGGACAGGCATTTTTTCATGATGATCTCCTCGCGTGCTCGTTTGTTATTGGATGCATATTGGATGCATTATTGGTCGACATGGGCCGTCAGCGTCATCGAGGGTCGCCGGGAAAATTCCTCATGCCAGCGGCTGATGTGCTGATGACCTGCGCGCCAGCCCAAGTGGGCAAAGCGGAAGTCAATATAGCCCAGTGCGCAGCCGATGGCGACATGGCCGATGTCGACCGCATCATTGGCCAGTGCAGGGGCTTCGCGGTCGAGCGCGGCGACGGCGTTGCGCACCTTCAGTTCGAAGGCGACCAGCGTTTCCGGGGATTGCTGCGGTTGCGGGCGCAGCATTTCATTGCGCCACAGCATCAGGTTGTCGGTCAGGTTGTTGCCCAGCGCATGGCGGCGCAGCGCGGTCCAGCGCGCCGGACCCGATTGCGGAAACAGCCGGCGGCCTTCGTGCAGCGTGTCCAGGTATTCGCAGATCACCAGGGAATCGTAGAGCACGCTGCCGTCATCCAGTTCCAGCGTCGGAATCTTTCCGGTCGGATTGACCGGCAGCAGATCCAGGTTCGGGCGATTCATCGCCACCAGCGTGCGTACGCAGTTGATTTTCGCGGCCAGACCGCATTCATGCGCGAAGATCATCACCTTGCGCACAAAAGGCGAGCGCGACGACCAGTAGAGTTTCATGCGCCGATCTGTTTCATGTAGCGGATGATCGCTTCGGCCACGGCCGCGGGCTGCTCAGGCAGCAGAGCATGCGCGGCATTGTCGATTTTTGCGATGGTCACGCGATCCGCGCCCCACTGGTCGCGGTAGGTGTAGATGCTGTCCGGCGGCGACAGCGGATCTTTCAGCGAAAGCACATCCAGCACCGGCGCCGTGCCCGCGGTCCACCACTCGGGTTTGGGCGTGGCCTCGGTGGCATCGCGCTCGGCGTGCATGACTTCCTCATCCCAGCCCTCGAGCCAGACCCGGGCGTCATTGCCCGGTGCGAAAAACACGTGCTGCAGGTGTTTCAGGCGCACGGCTTCCGGAAGATCCATCTGATGGCATTTGTTGATCGAGTCGCGCAGATCCTGCGACAGCGGCCAGGTGTGGGTGGCGGCGAGCAGCACCACGGCACGCACCAGCTGCGGATGATCGGCGCCCATCGTGCGCGCGACAAAATTGCCGAAGGCATGGCCGGCAACCACGCTGGGTTCCCCGCCGTCCTGACGGATCACAGCGGCGATGTCATTGGCGAAATCATGCAGCGTGATGCCGTGCAGCGGGCCAGTGCTGCCGCCGAGGCCGCGCGGTTCCGGGCACAGCACGCGATAACCGGCAGCCGCCAGCAGTCCGGCGATCTCGAAAAAATCCGCTGCGCCACGGCCCAGCGAAGGCATCATCACGATGCGCGGGCCATTGCCGAAAGCGTGTACTGCAATGCGGACTTCGCCGCGTTCAACAAGGAAGGTTGTGGCAGGGGTCATGGCTGAGGGAGTCGGGGGATTGCTGGGGGAATCCATTCTACCGCGCCCGGGTGCCGCGGCAGCCCGGATTGTCATCATATGGACAAGCGTGGATGTGTGGCGGTCCCTGCCTGTGTCCGGACGCGGCGAATGTAAGGTTTTGGCGCCAGTCCGACCAACTGGCAACAGGAGAAAAACCATGGCATGCAGAATTCACCATCAAAACAATCCGCAACTTCGCAGGCGTGAGCTGTTGATGGGGGCTGCGGCTGGCGGTGCAACGCTGGCATTTCCGGCAGTGCTTGCCGCGGCTGAAACGGCTGAAGTGATGGGCGAGCTCTACGTCAATGGTTTTCGTGCGCCGCCCGGCACCAAAATCAAGCCCGGCGACAGCGTGCTGACCGGACCCGAATCCAAGATGAGTTTTGCCGTGGGGCAGGACGCGTTTTTGATGCGCCCGCTGACTTCATTGAAAATCGATGGCAGCACGCTGATTTCAGGCCTGCGCGTGCTGACCGGCGGTCTGCTCGGCGTATTCGGCAGGGGCGGCGAACGTACGATACGCACGGCCACGGTGACTGCGGGCATCCGCGGCACCGGGATTTATGTCGAGGCCAGCTCGATCATGAGCTACTTCTGCACCTGTTACGGCGAGGTCGACCTGGAGTGCGTGACCTACAAGTCAAAGCTGAAGGTGAAGTCGGAAAATCACAAGGCCAATTTCATTTACGGCAAAGTCGATTCCGGGCGTTCGATCGTGACGGCTCCGGTGGTGAACCACAGCAACGCCGAGCTGGCTGAACTCGAGAAAATGGTCGGACGCACTTCTCCGCTGGGTTGAGCCGGCGGCAGGCGGGACCTAGAGTATTTTTTCGCCGAATTTTTTCAGCGCCTTTTCCGATAGCGTCAGGCCGAGTCCCGGCTGTTCCTTCAGGTGCAGCATGCC
>CAZSIR010000192.1:0-4545 GCA_964606765.1 uncultured Bordetella sp.
GCCTATTTCACCGGCTTCGGCAAAACCAAGCGCATCGTGTTTTTTGACACGCTGCTGGCCCGCCTCGAACCGCAGGAAGTCGAAGCCGTGCTGGCGCATGAACTGGGCCATTTCAAGCTGAAGCACGTGATCAAGCGCATCGCCGGCATTTTCGCGATCAGCCTCGGCTTCCTGTGGCTGCTCGGCTGGGTGCTCGACAAGCCCTGGTTCTACGAAGGCATCGGGGTGAGCACCCCGTCAACGGCAATGGCGCTGCTGCTGTTTTCGATCGTGGTGCCGGTGTTCACCTTCCTGTTCCAGCCCCTGGGTTCGATGGTGTCGCGCAAGCATGAATTCGAGGCCGACGCCTTCGCCGCGCAATACACCCCGGCCTCCGACCTGATTGCGGCGCTGGTCAAGCTCTACAAGGACAACGCCTCAACACTGACCCCGGACCCGCTGCATTCCGCGGTCTATGACTCGCACCCGCCCGCCACCACGCGCATCGCGCGCCTGCAGCAGGCGGCGGGCGCCCACTGAGCAGGCTTCCGTGAGCGATCTGGCGCAGAAAAAATGCCTGCCCTGCGAGGGGGGCGTCGCCGCGCTGAGCGCCGATGAAATCGCCGCGCTGCTGAAACGGCTCAAGGGATGGTCCTACACCGGCGCGGTGCTGACCAAGACCTACGAGTTCCGCAATTACCACGAGACCATGGCATTCGTGAATGCGACGGCCTGGATTTCACATCGCGAAGACCATCATCCCGACCTGACCGTGGGATACAAACAGTGCCGCGTCGATTACGTCACCCACGCCATCGGCGGCCTGTCCGAGAATGACTTTATCTGCGCCGCAAAAATCGACGCGCTGTTTGAACTCTGAAACCTCACAGGGCCTGATCACTGCCGCCTACGGCCGGCGCTTCCTGGTCGAATGCACGGACGGCCGCATCCGCGACTGCGTGACCCGCGGCAAGCGCAATGACTATGCCTGCGGCGATGCCGTGATGATCGTGCCGCAGGGCGCGGACCAGGGCGTCATCGAAAGCTGCGTTCCGCGCCAAACCCTGCTCTACCGTTCCGACCGCTGGAAGCAGAAACTGATTGCCGCCAACGTCACCCAGATGCTGATGGTAGTGGCCCCGGTGCCTTCGTTTGATCTCGAGGTGCTCGACTGCTGCCTTGCTGCGGCCGAACACGCGGGCATCAAGCCACTGATCGTGCTGAACAAGTCCGACCTGCCGGAATCCGCAATATCGGAAAACGTGCTGGCGCTGTACACCACCATGGGTTATCCCTTGCTGAAAATGGCCGCCACGCAGGGCGTGGACGACTTGCGCCCCCGCCTTGCCGGGGAACGCAGCGTGCTGGTCGGCGAATCCGGCATGGGCAAATCAACAATCCTCAACCAGCTGGCGCCGCAGGCCGCGGCGCTGACGCAGGAAGTCTCCGCCTCGCTCGGCACCGGCAAGCACACGACCTCACACGCCCGCCTGCACCACCTTGATGCAAGCAGCGACATCATCGATACGCCGGGCGTCCAGGCCTTTGGCGTGCATCACCTGGCGGTGGATGAACTCGCTGCGGCCTTCATCGAATTCCGTCCTTTCCTCGGACAATGCCGCTTCCGCGACTGCCGTCATCTGGAGGAACCGGGATGCGCGATCCTTGCGGCGCAGGAAGCGGGGAAAATCGATGAGCGCAGGCTGGCGGTGTACAGCCGGCTGGCGGCGGAAAACCTGCGCCAGCAAAAAAACTACTGAACCGGCCTAACCCAGGGCCCGCGCCAGCGATACGATCAGCAGCAGAAACAGCCACAGCACCAGCGCGCGCCAGATCAGTCCGACGGCACCGCGCAGATCCTCGACGGCGACGTCTTCACCCATGCCGAGTTCGGTGCGCTGGTTGAGCATGCCCTCTTCGCGCAGTGCGCCGCCGAGTTTGACGCCCATCGCGCCGGCCCCGCTCGCCAACACCACGCCTTCGGCGCCGCGCCCCCAGCCGGCGGCCTGGGTGCGCCAGCAATAGGCTGCATCCTCGAAATTGCCGGCAATGGCAAAACTCGCGGCGGTCATGCGCGCCGGCAGCCAGTCGATCCAGAAAAACGCGCGCTCGGCAAAAAAGGCGAAGGCGCGTTTCTCCGGATCCATCAGGCGCCCCCAGCGCGCGGCCAGCAGGTCGGCGGCGCGATACACCGCCGGACCGACCGGACCGAGCAGGATGAACCAGAAAATCGGCCCCAGCACATAGCGGTGTGCCTGCAACAGGCCGAGCTCGATCGCCACGCGTGAAATTTCCGCGGCACTGAGCTCATCGGCCGGCACGCCGCGCCAGCGTCCGAGCACATCGCGCGCCAGATTGATGTTCTGCTCCCGCAGGGCCTGCGCGATTTCGGTGAAGCAGTGACTGAAACGGCGGAATCCCATCGCGACATACAGCACCGCCACGCTCCACGCCAGCGCCAGCAGGGCGCCCGCCTCGCGCAACAGCGCATAAATAACCACGGTGAGCAGCGCCAGCGGCAACACCGCCACCAGCCAGGCAATCGCGCCATGGTTGGCCTGCAGCCCGTTGAAACGCTGCTCCAGAGAGTCGGCCAGGCGTTCATACGCTGCATACAGCGGATTGCGGTTGCGCAGCGGCCACGCCTGCTCAAGCAGCAATGCCAGTGCGAGTGCGAGGAATTTCATCGGTCGCGATCAGTCCGTAAAGTTCAGCAGGCTCAACGATACAACAAATAATTCAATAAAAACAATAGTTTATATATTTTCCGCTACGGTGCATCGCCTGGTGCTAGGCATAGCGGATGGCCACGATTTCCAGTTCGGCTGGTCCCGCCGGCCGCTGGAATTTCACGACATCACCGGATTTCGCGCCCAGCAAGGCACGCGCCAGCGGCGACGCCCAGCTGATCTTCCCCGCAGCCACATCGGCTTCGTCATCGCCGACGATGCTGTATTGCTGCACGGCGCCCTCCGCATCTTCGACTTCCACCGTGGCGCCGAAACGCACCGAGCCCTGCGGCGGCTGCGCGGGGTCGACCAGCTCGGCGCGTTCCAGCTGCGCATTGAAATAACGCTGGTCGCGCTCGACTTCGCGCAGTTTGCGCTTGGCCTCCGAATCATCGTTGGCCACAGTTTTCAGCTGTTCATGCTGCTCGGCCAGTTCGCGTACGCGTACACGCAGCAGTTCCAGACCCTGCGGCGTCACGTAATTGGCGTGCGCGGGCAGCGGCCGCTCGGGCAGTTCGCCCGCGCTGAAATCGTCATCGCTTTCCTTGACAAAGGCACGGCTCATTTCGTTTTCCACTGGTTTGCACAAACGGCGGACGGAACATCCGCTGCCGGAACGCAAGCGCTGCGCGCATTGCTCCGGAGAATTTCTTCTTTTATACCCAGTATGTCCGCCACTGACAACCGCATCAGCCCGCCGGGTGTCGCCAGACGATGACACGGTTGTTCGCCGGCAGGACATGATCATCCAGAAACTGCAGATCCTGCCGGCCCGCGAGTTCGCAGACCGCTTCGAAATCACGCACACCGCTCAGCGGATCGCGCGCTCGCAGGAAGGCATCGAAACGCGCGTTTGATTCCGCGGTATGTCGTCCGCCGTAACTGAAGGGGCCATAGACCGCGAGGCAGCCGCCGGGCGCAAGCACGCGGCCGACGCCGCGGAAAAAATTCTCCACCGACGCCCAGGACATGATGTGCAGGGTGTTGGCGCTGAACACCGCATCACAGGCCGTCACCGGCCAGGCCGGCGCATCCACATCCAGCGCCAGCGGCGCGCGCAGATTGGGCAGCCGCGCTTCGTCGCGCCAGGCCGCGATGCCGGCCAGATGTTCGACGCGATCCGTGGGCTGCCAGACCAGCTGCGGCAATGCCGCGGCAAAAAAAACCGCATGCTGGCCGGTGCCGGAGCCGATCTCCAGCACCCGCGTCGCATCGGCAAACGCCGGGCGCAGGACCTCCAGTATCGGGCCGCGGTTGCGTTCACAGGCTTCCGACCAGGGTTTGGCCGCTGCGGGCTGTAGCGGCATCACCGCGGGCCGTAACCGAGGAACGCGACCAGATCGTCCTTCTGCGCCAGCGCATCGCGATAACCCAGCTGGATCAGCGCGCGGCAATAGGCCTTTTCAAAAAGCAGGTACGACACCAGGTTGGAACCGGTGCGCTTCATCGCGCCGACGGTGTGCAGCAGACCGCGGATCACGCGCGGCAGGTCATGCGCATACTGCGCCGCAATCTGGCTCAGCGGCACGCTGGGCGTCAGCACGCGGAACTCGACGGCGCGCAGCGGATAACCGTTTTTCGCCAGGGTCTCGGCCGGGATGATGCTCAGCGTGCGGTTGATGCGCTGCAGGCGTTCAAGGTCGACCTCCAGCGCGTCGAGAAAAATGCTGTCCAGCGCATGACCGGCGATCTGCGCCAGCGAGGGATAGCCGTTCGAGGGCAGGCGCACGGCGGACTGGCGCGCCTGGCGGCCGACGCCGATGACCAGCAGGCGGTCGGCGCCCAGGTGCAGCGCCGGGCTGACCGGCGCGATCTGGCGCATCGAGCCGTCGCCGAA
>CAZSIR010000193.1:0-4465 GCA_964606765.1 uncultured Bordetella sp.
TTGCCGATCTCGATCACATCATTGTTCTGCAGGATGTGCTTTTTGATCGGATTGCCGTTGACCAGCGTGCCGTTGGTCGAGCCCAGATCCTCGAGGAAGGAATCGTTGAGTATGGTCACGATGCAGGCATGTTCGCCGCTGACCGCCAGATTTTCGATCTGGATTTCGTTGGAAGGCTTGCGCCCGATCAGGATCCGTTCCTTGTCGAGCGGAACCTCACGGATCATCGAACCTTCAAGGGTAAGTATCAACTTCGCCATAGTAGTATCCCCGTTGCTTATCTGAACCAGGACTTCAACCGGTCAACCAAACCAGCGCGGGCCGGGAAACTCTTCAGCACGCGCACCAGAATAACCGAAACATTGTCTCGACCGCCATTGTCGTTCGCCTGCTGCACCAGCTGCTGCGCCGCCAGCGGCAGGTTGGCCTGCAGCGACGACAGCGTCAACTCCATGTCTTCGTCGGTCACCATGTCATTGAGACCGTCCGAGCACAGCAGGTAGATATCGCCGGCCTGAACCGGATAGCTGTGGACTTCGGCCTCGACTTCAGGATCGATGCCCACCGCCCGCGTCACCAGGTTCTTGTTCTGCGAATGACGCGCCTGCGCCTTGGTGATCAGCCCGCTGTCGATCTGCTCCTGCAGCAGCGAATGATCGCGCGTGACCTGTTCCAGCTTGTTGCCGCGAAAGCGGTAAAGGCGGGAATCGCCGATATGCCCGACCACCAGATGGTCATCGTGCCAAAGCGCGACAACCAGGGTGGTGCCCATGCCGGCATAGTTCGCCTGGTTCTGCGCCGCCTGGAAAATGGCATTGTTGGCACGAACCGCATGCTCGCCGACCAGGCGTTCCGCGGTTGCCGTATCAAATTCGTCATTCGCGGCCGCCAGCGCCTTTTTCAGTTCGGCGCTGATCATCGCCACGGCGATGCCGCTGGCAACTTCGCCGGCATTGTAACCGCCCATGCCGTCGGCCAGCACGGCAATGCCGGATGCGGCATCGGCGGAAATGCTGTCTTCGTTGTGCGAACGCACCATGCCCGGGTGGGTGGCAGTCGCGATTTCCATGCAGTTTGACAGGTCGTTCATACGGGCCTCAGGTGGCTGCGGCAGCCGCTTTGGGTTTCGCCGCCAGCGTGCCGAGACACAACCGGATTGCTTTCGCCATCTGCTCGCCGTTCTGATAACGCTGGTCCGGATCCTTGGCCAGCGCCTTGTTGGTGATCGCCGCAACGCAGGCCGGGAGGTCGGGCTTCAGCTTGCGGATGTCGAGGTGGGGCTCATTGGCGATTTTGAACATCAGCTGCGCCATCGATTCGCCCTGGAACGGCAGACTGCCGCTCAGCATCTGGTAGAGCATGACGCCCAGCGAAAACAGGTCGGAGCGCCCTTCCACTTTTTTCCCGGCCAGCTGTTCCGGCGACATGTAAGACGGGGTGCCCAGCACCATGCCGGTTTTGGTTTTGGAGGAATCCGTCACCCGCGCGATGCCGAAGTCGGTCACTTTCGGGGTGTCGCTTTCGGGCTCATACATGATGTTCGCGGGTTTGATGTCGCGATGCACGACGTTCTGAAGGTGGGCGTAGCCCAGCGCCTCGGCCACCCGGGCGACGATGGAGAGGACCTGCGGCAGGGGCAGCAAGGCATCCGGTTTGGTGAAGGGGGCAAGGTCACGGCCCTTGAGGAACTCCATCGCGATGTAGGCCAGATCATGCTCCTCACCGGCGTCATAGATGGTGACGATGTTGGGATGGGTCAGGCGCCCGGCGGTTTCCGCCTCGCGGAAAAAACGCTCCTTGACCTCGACCAGTTCATCACCTTCGAACTCCTGCGACAGCGCCATGGTCTTGATCGCAACCACGCGGCCGATCTTCGGATCCTTGCCGAGGTACACCACGCCCATGGCGCCCTTGCCCAGCTCCTTCTCGATCTGATAACGGCCCAGCATCGGCTTCTCCATGCCGCCGCCGGCGAGCATCATGGTGCCGCCGGGGTGGCCCTGCGCGCCGCCGAGGATCACGGTTTCCGACAGGGCCTTGGCGCGCGTCAGCCGCTGCTCAAGGTCGCGGAACTTGGGATTGAATTCCGCCATGTACTGGAACACCGACTCGGCCTTGTTGAACTGCCGCTTGCGTTCGAAGTCCAGCGCCAGTGCATAGAGGTTTTCCATCACCGGGTCGTTCAGCGGGCACTGCCGGAACTTGTCCCAGGCCAGATCCAGCTGGCCCTGGGCCTGGTAGGCGATGCCGAGCATGCGGTTGGATTCAGCGGACTCGGCATCGGACTTCTCCTTGCCGCGCTCGGTGACCAGAAAGCGCTTGGTGGTCAAGGCGCCATAACCGACTGCGAGCAGCGCAACCGATCCCATGAACTGGATCCAGGTCAGCTGGGTCACCATCAGGCCGAAATGGGCGCCGATCAGGGCCACGCCGATCAGCAGGCTTACCACGGCGGCAATGCCGGCCTTGAGCCGCGGCAAGACGATGATCAGGTAGAGCGCCACCAGCACAAACACGCCGATCTGCACCCAGACCCCCCAGGAAGGCGTGACGAAAAAATGTTCGCCGAGGATGCTGGACACCGCATGCGCCAGAGTCAGCACCGGTGCCGTGGCCGGTGACACCGGAGTGACCTGCGCAGTACCGAGACCGGCAGCCGTTGCGCCGATCAGCACGATCTTGTCCTGGTATTTGGCCGCAGGCACCTTGCCGCTGATGACATCAAAAAAGGAATCCACCGGGAATGCCGGACGGCCATCGCGGTCGGCATAAAAGAAGGTGTGCATGCGCAACTCGGAATCGGTGCGCACGCGCAGCTTGCCAAGCTGCAATGCCTCGCCCCAGGCCGGCTTGATGTCGGCAATGCCCAGATTCAGGCTGCGCGCGGCAACCATCACCGACAGCGAGGGAAACACCTGGTCGTAATAACGCACCAGCAGCGGTTCGGCGCGCACGGCACCATCGACATCAACGTCGGCATTCAGATGACCGATGCCGGCGGTTGCCGGTCCGATCTCGGCCACCGGATAGAGTGGAAAAACACCCGGGGGCGGCAGGGTATCCACGCCCTTCGGACCGGTCATGCCGTTCGCCAGAACATAGGTCGGCAACGGCTTGTCGGGATTGCCCTGCGGCTCAGCCAGTTGCTGGAACACCAGCGGCAGCACCACGTTGCCGGCGTTTTTCATGCTGCCAGCCAGCTTGCGATCGGTATTGAGCGCCTGCTCCGCCTCGGTCAGTACCGCAGCCATCCGCGCCAGGCCTTCATTGGCGGCAACCGCTTTGGGATCGGCCGCGGCCTGGGCTGACAGCTCATTCTGCAGGTTGAGCAGCTTCTCGATGTAAGCCAGCCCGGCATCGCGCTGCGGCTCAAAGAAAAAGGTCGTGTTGACAATGACCTTGGCTTTGGCTGCGGCGAGGAGGTCAATCATGCGCGCATGCACGTCGCGCGACCACGGCCAGCGCCCGATGTTGGCGATACTGACGTCGTCAATGGCAATGACCGCAATGCGCTCGGAAGGCGTACGGGTGGCCGCCTGAACCCCAAGGTCATAGGCCTTGCGCTCCAGGCTTTGGATCAGGTCTCCGCGCGCCGCAACCAGCATGACCACGGCAACAATCAGTCCGAGAAACCAGTCGGCCTTCCAGAAACTCAGCTTTTTCATCCCTTTTTGCGCCCGTTCCGCGTTGTTTTTCTGTTTCAGGTGAATGGCTTAACGTCGGAGTTTCACAGATTTTACGATATCCGCCTTGGAGGGTTATGTTTTTTTGAGAACTTGGTGGCAAAGGTCACAGCGGTACGCGAGCCATCCGACCGCCGGTCGTAACGCACCGACAAGCGCGCTGCAAAACGTGACCGCGCCGGGCGGCTTACACGTCAAACAAAAAAATATCAATAAAAACAAATACTTATATAAAAAAACAAGGGCCACGCAATGCGTGGCCCTTGTTCCGGGGAAAAACGCCGGGGATCAGGTGCCGAACAAAGCCCCTTTGGCCAGCCCGTTGGCACGGGCAAACTCACCGCCCGAAAGTTTCTTGCCGTCCTCTCCGCGGGCACGCAGCACTTCGATCACGCCACCCTGGGCCGTCACCTTGAAACTGGTCTCGGTCACTTCGGCAACCTCGCCGATTTTTCCCGGTACGTCGGCAAAACGGCGGAACAACTGCTTGCGGGCATCGAATATCTGCACCTTCTTGCCGTTCAGCGTGGTCCATGCGCCCGGCGCAGGATTGGTGCCGCGAATCACGTTGTAGACAAAATCGACATGGCTGGCCCAGTGTATCTGCGCTTCGCCGGCGCGGCACCAGCCTTCGTAACTCGCCTTCGATTCATCCTGCACCGTTTCCGTGTGTTTGCCGGCGTACACCAGGTCGGCGGCTTCGAGCATGGCCTTCACGCCCATCGGAAACAGCTTGTTGAAATAAACCTCGCCGATGGTTTCGTCAGGGCCGATGTCGCAGG
>CAZSIR010000194.1:0-4416 GCA_964606765.1 uncultured Bordetella sp.
AGTTCGGCCAGATCCTGGTGCCGGTCGAGGAAGTCGTCGAGATGAAGGGCGGCCAGAAGAGCATAAGCGAGCGCAAGTTTTTTCCGGGTTACGTGCTGGTCGAAATGGAAATGACCGACGAGTCCTGGCACCTGATCAAGAACACCGCCAAGGTCACCGGTTTTGTCGGCGGCACGGCGACCAAGCCGACGCCGATCTCGGACAAGGAAGTGCAGAACATCCTGAACCAGATTCAGGAAGGCGTGGAGAAGCCGCGGCCCAAGGTGCTGTTCGAGGTGGGCGAGGCAGTACGCGTCAAGGATGGTCCGTTTGCCGATTTTCACGGCAACGTGGAGGACGTCAATTACGACAAGAGCAAGCTGCGCGTGTCGGTGACAATTTTTGGCCGCTCGACTCCGGTCGAGCTGGATTTTGGCCAGGTCGAGAAAGCCTGACCTGTTGTTGGTAGGTTTTGTTGTCGTGTTGTTAACCCCGGGGAGGGGCGCATCGGTTGATGCAACCCCGTTTGGACCCGCAAGGAGAGTGTAAATGGCAAAGAAAGTAGTCGGTTTCATCAAGCTGCAGGTGCCGGCAGGCAAGGCGAACCCTTCGCCGCCCATCGGTCCGGCGCTCGGCCAGCGCGGCCTGAACATCATGGAATTCTGCAAGGCGTTTAATGCCGCCACGCAGAAAATGGAGCCCGGCCTGCCGGTGCCCGTGGTGATCACCGCATTCCAGGACAAGAGCTTCACCTTCATCATGAAGACGCCGCCGGCGTCGATCCTGATCAAGAAAGCGGCGAAAATCGAAAGCGGCAGCAAGCGCCCGCACACCGACAAGGTGGGCCGCATTACCCGCGCCCAGGTCGAGGAAATCGCCAAGACGAAAATGCCTGATCTGACGGCGGCTGATCTGGACGCTGCAGTGCGTACCATCGCCGGCAGTGCCCGCAGCATGGGCGTCGAAGTGGAAGGGATCTGAACATGGCCAACGTTTCCAAACGCTACAAAGCGGTCCGCGGCAAGGTCAATCGCGACAAGCTGTACGCGCTGAAAGATGCGCTGCAACTGGTCAAGGAAAGCGCCACCGCCAAATTCAACGAAGCGGTCGATGTCGCGATCAACCTCGGCATCGATGCCAAGAAATCCGACCAGAACGTGCGCGGTTCCGTCGTGCTGCCGCAGGGCACCGGCAAGACCGTGCGGGTTGCCGTGTTCGCGCAGGGCGAAAAAGCCCAGCAGGCGAAAGACGCCGGCGCCGACCTGGTGGGTTTTGACGATCTGGCTGCCGAGATCAAGGGCGGCAAGATGGATTTTGACGTGGTGATTGCCACCCCGGATGCCATGCGCGTAGTCGGCCAGTTGGGCCAGGTGCTGGGTCCGCGCGGCCTGATGCCGAACCCGAAAGTGGGCACGGTGACCCAGGACGTGACGCTGGCGGTGAAAAACGCCAAGGCCGGCCAGGTGCAATACCGCGCCGACAAGGCCGGCATCGTGCAATGCACGATCGGCCGTGCGTCGTTCACCGTCGATGCGCTGGAAGAGAATCTCCGCGCGTTGGTCGAAGCGGTGAACAAATCGCGTCCGGCGGGGACCAAGGGCATCTACCTGCGCAAGGTCGCGGTGTCGAGCACCATGGGTCCCGGCGTGCGCGTCGATCAGTCGAGCTTCGCGCAAGCGCAGCAGTAATTTGAAGCCCCCGCGCAGGTTTGCGCGGGGCAGTAACTTTGGGCCGCCGGCAGTTGCATCGCCGGCGGGTTGTCAAAGACCGTAGGCACCGAGAGGTTTAATTTTTGGAAGAAGGCCGCAGGCAAACAGCCGGTGGCCGGACGCTGAAGTCTACGCAGACGGTGTGCCCGAAACAGGTCAAACATGTTCATGTCTGGCTCCTGGATCAGTCGCCGTGCAACAAGCGGTGGGTGCAGAACGAAGAAGCGTGAATGGAGCGCCGTATTGTGGTGATTTGCGCGGTGATTTGCTCAGGTTTCCCGTTTGTGTCCGCTGATTATCGTTTAACGTTTAACGGAGAACGACTTTGAGTCTTAATCTGGAGCAGAAGCAAGCGGTGGTGGCTGAAGTCAGCGCGCAGGTTGCGCAGGCCCAGGCCATCGTACTCGCCGAGTACCGCAGCCTGCCCGTGGAGGACATGACCAACTTGCGCAAAAAAGCGCGCGAGTCAGGTGTGTATTTCCGCGTTCTGAAAAATACCCTGGCGCGTCGTGCCGTCGCCGAAACCCCGTTCAAGGCCCTGGCTGATCAGATGGTTGGTCCGCTGGCCTACGGTATTTCGAGCGATCCGGTTGCGGCTGCCAAGGTGCTGCACGAGTTCTCCAAGGGGAACGAGAAGCTGGTGATCAAGGGCGGCGCGATGCCGAACGTCATGATGAGTGCCAAGGAAATCGCGGTGCTCGCCAAGATGCCCAGTCGCCAGGAGCTGCTCGCCACCCTGTTGGGGACCATGCAGGCCCCCGTTGCGAAATTTGTCCGCACCCTCAACGAGGTGCCGACCAAATTCGTGCGCGGGCTTGCTGCCGTGCGGGATCAGAAAGAAAAGCAGGCGGCGTGAGCCGTGCCGCAGGGCGCGCTCGCCGCACTACAGTAACTAATTGTTTTAATTAAACTTTTTAGTATTCAGGAGAACGACATGGCTGTTGCCAAAGCAGAAATTCTCGACGCCGTTGCCAATCTGACGGTGCTCGAGCTGTCCCAGCTGATCAAGGACATGGAAGAGAAGTTCGGCGTATCGGCTGCCGCTGCCGCTGTTGCAGTGGCTGCTCCCGCCGCTGGCGGCGCTGCCGCTGCCGCTGAAGAGAAGACCGAATTCACCGTCAATCTGACGAACGCCGGTGCCAACAAGGTCAACGTCATCAAGGTGGTGCGTGCAGTCACCGGCCTCGGCTTGAAGGAAGCCAAGGATCTGGTCGACGGCGCGCCGAAAGCCGTCAAAGAAGGTGTTTCGAAAGCCGACGCGGATGCCATCGCCAAGCAGATCACCGAAGCCGGCGGCACTGCTGAAATCAAGTAATTGCTGGACCTCGCGCCGGGCGGTGTCAATCCCGCTGCCCGGCGCCTTTTGACTGTTGTGCTGAAGGTTGAAGGTGGCAGGTCATACCCGCGGTTCGCGGCTGTGGCCTGCAACATTTGACTTTCTGACCCTGCTCCGGAGTGGACATGGCTTATTCATTCACCGAAAAGAAACGCATCCGCAAAAGTTTCGCCAAACGCGAAAGCGTGTTGCAGGTCCCGTACCTGCTGACGACCCAGCTCGAATCGTTTGCGGCTTTCCTGCAGGAATTCACGCCGCCCAACGCGCGCAAGAATGAAGGCCTGCAGGCCGCGTTCACCAGCATATTCCCGATCGAAAGCCATTCCAAGAATGCGCGCCTCGAGTTCGTGAGTTATGTGCTGGGCATGCCGCCCTTCGACGTCAAGGAATGCCAGCAGCGCGGGCTGACCCTGGCCGCGCCGTTGCGCGCCAAGGTGCGTCTGACGATCATGGACAAGGAAGCCGCCAAGCCCACGATCAAGGAAGTGAAGGAGCAGGAAGTCTACATGGGCGAAATTCCCCTGATGACCACGACCGGTTCGTTCGTGATCAACGGCACCGAGCGCGTGATCGTGTCGCAGCTGCACCGTTCGCCCGGCGTGTTTTTCGAGCACGATCGCGGCAAGACCCATTCCTCCGGCAAGCTGCTGTTTTCGGCCAGGATCATTCCGTACCGCGGCTCGTGGCTGGATTTCGAGTACGACGCCAAGGATTACCTGTATTTCCGCGTTGACCGCCGCCGCAAGATGCCGGTGACGATCCTGCTGAAGGCGCTGGGTTATTCGTCCGAGCAGATACTCAAGGAATTTTTCGTATTCGACACTTTCCATATTTCCAAGGGCGGCGTCGAATTCGAGCTGAAGCCGGAGCGCATGCGCGGTGAAACCGCCCGCTTCGACATCACCGCCAAGGGCGGCAAGCTGATCGTCGCCAAGGACAAGCGGATTACCGTCAAGCACGTGCGCGACATGGAAGCGGCCGGCCTGAAGCGTCTGGACGTGCCCGAGGATTTCGTGCTCGGCCGCGCGCTGGCGTGCAATGTGATCGACAAGTCCACCGGTGAGCTGGTGGCGAGCGCCAACGACGAGATCACGGAAGAGGTGCTGATCAAGCTGCGCGAAGCCGGCGTGGACAGCGTCGAAACCATCTACACCAACGACCTCGACCAGGGCCCGTACATTTCGCAGACCCTGCGCATCGACGAAACCGCCGACCAGCTGGCGGCGCAGGTGGCGATCTACCGCATGATGCGTCCCGGCGAACCGCCGACTGAGGACGCGGTGAAAACCCTGTTCAACGGCCTGTTCTTCTCGGCAGACCGCTACGACCTGTCGGCAGTGGGCCGCATGAAATTCAACCGCCGCGTCGGCCGCTCCGAGCTGACCGGTGCCA
>CAZSIR010000195.1:0-4388 GCA_964606765.1 uncultured Bordetella sp.
CCAGCGCGCCGCGGAAGATGAAGGGGAAACACAGCACGTTGTTGACCTGGTTCGGATAGTCCGAACGCCCGGTGGCCATCACGGCGTCGGGGCGTACTTCCTTCACCAGTTCCGGCAGGATTTCCGGCTCCGGATTGGCCAGCGCGAGGATCAGCGGCCGCTCGGCCATCTGCTTGACCATCTCCGGCTTCAGCACCTTGCCGGCCGAGAGGCCGAGGAAGGCATCGGCGCCGGCCATCACGTCGGCGAGCTTGCGCGCCTTGGTGTCGATGGCATAACGCGCCTTCTCGTCGTCCATCTCCTCCTTGCGGCCCTTGTAGACCACGCCGGCGATGTCGGTGACGGTGATGTTTTCCTTTTTCAGGCCCAGCGACACCAGCAGGTCGAGGCAGGCCAGCGCCGCGGCGCCGGCGCCGGAAACCACCAGCTTTATTTTTGAAATGTCCTTGCCGACCACCTTGAGGCCGTTGGTGAAGGCGGCGCTGACGATGATCGCGGTGCCGTGCTGGTCATCATGGAACACCGGGATCCGGCAGCGCTTCCGGAGCTCGCGCTCGACGATGAAACATTCCGGCGCCTTGATGTCTTCGAGGTTGATGCCGCCGAAAGTCGGTTCCAGCGCGGCGATGATGTCGACCAGCTTGTGCGGATCGAGTTCGTTGATCTCGATGTCGAAGACGTCGATGCCGGCGAATTTCTTGAACAGCACCGCCTTGCCTTCCATCACCGGCTTCGCCGCCAGCGGGCCGATGTTGCCGAGGCCCAGCACCGCGGTGCCGTTGGTGATCACCGCCACCAGGTTGCCGCGCGCGGTGTAGAGGCTGGCATCCGCCGGCTTGGCGGCGATCTCCTCGCACACCTTGGCCACGCCGGGGGTGTAGGCGAGCGCGAGATCGCGCTGGTTGACCAGTCCCTTGGTGGGCGTGACGGCAATTTTTCCCGGAACCGGAAACTGGTGGTATTCGAGCGCTGCTTTTCTGAGTAGGTCTTCCATGAATTGGCCTGTGGGTAGGCGCGCAGCGGGCCTGGGTCGCGGCTCCGGAGCGATTGATTGGGCCGGCTTTTTTGCATCCGGATCGGCCAAATTATACCGTAATCATCGCGCCGCCCTTCGCGCGCAGGCTCACGGAAACAGTGCGGCAAAACAGCCCCGTGCTCACAAACAGTGCGGCGCATCACCGGCTGCAAGATCGCCTCCGCGAATCAGGGCCTTTTCCGGCGCGGCCACGGCGCAATCCTCTGGCACACGCCTTGCTCATACCGACTTGTATACAAGAATGCGGCCACAGCCTGCGCCATCGCTGCATCACCGCAAGCCGCGTCAACCGAGGTCCATCAGCCACAAGGAAACAAACCATGAAAACGTTCTTCCAGATCGCAGCAGCCACCCTGCTTTCCGCCGCCATCGGCGCATCGGCGCAAACTTATCCGACCAAACCCGTGCGCATGGTGATTCCCTTCCCGCCCGGCGGCGCTTCGGATTATGTCGGCCGCACCGTGGCCCAGGCGCTGTCTGAACTGTGGGGACAGACCATCGTCGTCGACAACCGCGGCGGCGCCGGCGCCACCATCGGCACCGGGCTGGTGGCAAAAAGTCCGGCCGACGGTTACACGCTGCTGATGGGCGTCAATGCCGGCGTGGTCATCGCGCCGAGCATTTATCCCGACCTCAGCTACGACCCGCGCAAGGACCTGGCTGCGCTGGCGTCGTTTGCGCTGTCGCCGCAGCTGCTGGTGGTCACCAACAGCCTGCCGGTGAAAAACGTCAAGGAACTGGTCGCGCTGGCCAAAGCCAAACCGGACCAGCTCTCCTTCGCATCCTCCGGCAACGGCGCGCTGCCGCACCTCGGCGCCGCGATGTTCAACATGATGACCGGCATCAAGGCCGTGCACGTGCCGTACAAGGGCAGCGGCCCGGCCCTGCCCGACCTCATCGCCGGTCGCACCCAATACATGATCGACATCATCGTGTCGGCGCTGCCGCTGGTGCAGTCGGGAAAACTGCGCATGCTGGCGGTGACCACCACCAAACGGTATCCGACGCTGCCAGATGTGCCGACTGTCGCCGAAAGCGGATTGCCCGGTTATGAAGCCGCGCAGTGGTACGGATTGTTTGCGCCCGCCGGCCTGCCGGCGCCGATTGCGAAAAAAATCGAAAGCGATGTCGCCCTGCTGCCGGACAACAAGACGCTGCGCGGCAACCTGTCCCAGCGCGGCGCGGAAATGATGTATGGTAATTCCGTGCAGTTCACGGCGGTGGTGAAGCAGGACATCGCCAAATGGGCGAAAGTCGTCAAGGAAACCGGCGCCAGGGCGGACTGAAGCGGTTTCATGGATCAAGGATTGGGGAGCAACATTGAAAATCAACCTGCCCGATGTGGTGGCGGAAGTCAGCGCGGCCTGCGCACGCTACGAAAAGGCGCTGGTCGGCAACGACGTGGCGACGCTGGATGCGCTGTTCTGGCAAAGCCCGCACACCATCCGTTATGGCGCCACCGAGGTGCTGTACGGTTACCAGGAGATTGCGCAGTTCCGTTCTGCGCGCTCGCCGGCGGGACTGGCGCGGACGGTCACCCGTGAAGTGATCACCACCTACGGCCGTGATTTCGCCACCTCGAGCCTGCAGTTCGAGCGCGGCGGACGCAGCGGCCGGCAGATGCAGACCTGGGTGCGCCTGCCGGAAGGCTGGCGCGTGGTGGCCGCCCACGTCAGCATGATGTAGGCGGCGGTCCGCGCCTCTCCGCTTTGTGCTAACGTTGCGCTGCTTTTTTCAGCGCAACGTCCATGACACAGACATCCACTGGCGCGGCTGCAGGCCACAACGGTTTGCGCGCCGAGCTTTATCCCGAGATCAATCCCTACAACAGCGGCATGCTGGCGCTCGACGCCCGGCACCGCATGTATTTCGAGGAAAGCGGCAATCCCCGCGGCATGCCGGTGGTGTTCCTCCACGGCGGCCCCGGCGCAGGCGCGGCGCCATCGCACCGGCGCTTTTTCGATCCCGCGCATTACCGCATCGTCATATTTGACCAGCGCGGCGCCGGACGCTCGATGCCGCTCGGCGATGTCAGCGACAACACGACGCCGTTGCTCATCGCGGACATCGAACAGCTGCGCGAAAAACTCGGCATCGAACGCTGGCTGGTGTTCGGCGGCTCCTGGGGCAGCACGCTGGCGCTGGCCTACGCCGAGGCGCACCCGCAGCGCTGCACGGGGCTGATTCTGCGCGGCATCTTCCTCTGCCGCAAAAGCGAAATCGACTGGTTCCTCTACGGCCTGCGCAACCTGTTCCCCGAAGCCTGGCGTGCGTTTGTCGCGCCGATTCCTGAGGCCGAGCGCAGTGACCTGCTGACGGCCTACCATCGCCGCCTGACCGACCCCGACCCGGCGGTGCACATGCCGGCGGCGCGCGCCTGGAGCACCTACGAAGGCTCCTGCTCGACGCTGCTGCCGAGCCCGGAAACCGTGGCCTATTTCGCCGGCGATGTGGTTGCGCTGGGGCTTGCGCGCATCGAGGCGCATTATTTCAAGCACGACATTTTCCTGCCGCGCAATTCTCTGCTGGACAATGTCGGCCGCATCCGCAATATCCCCGCCGTCATCGTACAGGGCCGTTACGACGCGGTCTGCCCCATCGTATCAGCCGACGACCTGCACCGCGCCTGGCCGGAGGCGGAGTACATCATCGTGCCCGATGCCGGACATTCGGCCTGGGAGCCCGGCATCTGCGCGGCGCTGGTTCGCGCCTGCGAAAAATTCAAAGCAATCACAAAAATCACCAAAGGAGAATGACGTGAAACTCGTGACCTATTCAACAGGCAAACGCAGCCCCGCGAAAATCGGCGTGATCGCCGCCGACGGCAGCGTCATCGACCTTGAAGCCGCGGCGAAAAAAGCGCGCGTCAAGCTGCCCTTCGGCAGCAGCGATATGGTCGCACTGGTCGCCACAGGAAAATCCGGCCTCGCGCTGGTGAAGAAGGCCGTCTCCGGCGTCAAGACCGGCCATCACAAGATGAACAAGGTGACGCTGCATGCGCCGATCCCGCGCCCGCGCAAAAACGTGTTCTGCGTCGGCTGGAACTATGTCGAACATTTCGAGGAAGGCGCCAAGGCACGGCCGCATGTGACGGAACTGCCGAAACATCCGGCGTTTTTCACCAAGCAGCCGCTGTGCGTCAACAGCCCTTACGGTGAAGTGCCCTCGCATCCCGGCGTCACCGAAAAACTCGACTGGGAAGTGGAAATGGCCATCGTCATCGGCAAGGGCGGCCGCAACATCAAGGAAGCCGATGCGATGAAACACATCTACGGCTACATGATCGCCAACGACGTGTCGGCGCGCGAAGTGCAGCGCCAGCACGGCCAGCAGTGGTTCAAGGGCAAGAGCC
>CAZSIR010000196.1:0-4382 GCA_964606765.1 uncultured Bordetella sp.
AGGACAAGGTGGTATCGACCGACTTCCGCGACGAGACCTGCACTTCGGTGTTCGACGCCGAGGCCGGCATCGCGCTCGATCCGACCTTCGTCAAGGTCGTTTCCTGGTACGACAACGAATGGGGTTATTCCAGCAAGGTGCTGGAAATGGTGCGGGTCATCGCGAAATAACAGCACATCAAAAGCTTTGCCACAGAGGCCACAGAGATCACAGAGAAAACCGGGCGGAGTGTTTGCCTCTGCGTTTTCTGCTGTTCTCTGTGTCCTCTGTGAACTCTGTGGCTAAAAGGGTTTGATCTTGAAGTTTCTCCGACTGACCGACCTTCCCCTCTCTGGCAAACGCGTATTCATCCGCGCCGACCTGAACGTACCGCAGGATGATGCCGGGAACATCACCGAAGACACGCGCATCCGCGCCACCATCCCCGGCATCAAGCATGCGCTGGCAGAAGGCGCCGCAGTCATGGTCACCTCCCACCTCGGCCGTCCCACTGAAGGTTCGCTGCAGCCCGGTGATACGCTGGCGCCCATCGCCAAACGCCTGGGTGAGATGATCGGCCAGCCGGTGCGCCTGGTGCAGGACTGGGTCGACGGTGGCTTTGATCTGAAACCCGGCGAGGTGGTGCTGCTGGAAAACTGCCGCGTCAACAAGGGTGAAAAAAAGAACGACGAGGCGCTGGCCAAAAAAATGGCGGCGTTGTGCGATGTTTATGTCAACGATGCCTTCGGCACAGCACACCGCGCCGAAGCGACAACCCACGGCATCGCGAAATTCGCACCCGTCGCCTGTGCCGGCCCGCTGATGGCGGCCGAACTCGATGCGCTGGGCAAGGCGCTGGAAAAGCCGGCGCGGCCGCTGCTGGCGATTGTTGCCGGTTCCAAGGTATCGACCAAGCTGACCATACTCAAGGCGCTGGCGTCCAAGGTGGATCAGCTGATTGTCGGCGGCGGCATTGCCAACACCTTCATGCTGGCCACCGGCATGCGCATCGGCAAATCCCTGGCCGAGCCTGACCTGGTCGGCGAGGCCCAGGCCATCATCGACATCATGAAAGCGCGCGGTGCGCAGGTGCCGCTGCCGGTGGATGTCGTGGTGGCCGATGAACTTTCGGCACTGGCCCGCGCCAATCCCGTTGATGCGGCTGCGGTGCGGCCGGATGACCTGATTCTCGATGTCGGGGCCAGGACCGCGAAGACATTCACCGGATTGATTGCAAAGGCCGGCACCATCGTCTGGAACGGTCCGGTCGGCGTGTTTGAATACGATCAGTTTGCCGGCGGTACCCGGGCGATTGCCGAGGCCATTGCCGCTTCACCGGCATTTTCCATTGCAGGTGGCGGGGATACGCTGGCAGCGGTCGCTAAATATAAAATTGCAGACAAGATTTCCTATATATCCACCGGCGGCGGTGCATTCCTCGAATTCCTCGAGGGAAAAACCCTGCCTGCGGTCGCAATCCTCGAACAGCGGGCAGCATAAAAGCAGGGCGGCGCGCGCTCCAGCGCGCACCGGGCGCAGCACTAGCGGAATGGGTGGCTCATGATACGCAGGACAAAAGTAGTCGCGACTTTGGGGCCGGCGTCCAGCGATGCGAAAACGCTGATGCGCATGATCGAAGCCGGACTGGATGTGGTGCGCATCAATTTTTCCCATGGCGCACCGGATGAACACCGTGCCCGTGTCGATCTGGTGCGCAAGCTGGCACGCAAGGCCGGCCGGGCGGTCGGCGTGCTGGTTGACCTGCAGGGTCCGAAAATCCGCATCGGCAAATTCAGGGATGGAAAAATCACGCTGGTTCCGGGCGCAAAGTTTGCGCTCGATGCCGAGTGCAGGCTCGGAGACCAGCATGTCGTCGGCCTCGACTACAAAAACCTGCCCAATGATGTGCGCCCCGGCGACACCTTGCTGCTCGACGACGGCCGCCTCGTCCTCGGGGTCACCGGCGTGCGCGGCGCGAAAATCACCACGGTGGTTGAACAGGGCGGTCCGCTGTCGAACAACAAGGGCATCAACCGCAAGGGCGGCGGCCTCACCGCGCCGGCGCTGACCGAGAAAGACAAGCAGGACATCAAACTGGCTGCGGAGCTTAAGGCGGATTTCCTCGCGGTGTCCTTCCCGCGTTCCGGCGAGGACGTGCGTTGGGCGCGCGACCTGTTCGTCAAAGCCGGCGGGCACGGCCTGATCGTGTCCAAGATCGAGCGTGCCGAGGCCATTCCCGCTCTCGAGAGCATTGTCGATGCCTCCGACGCCATCATGGTGGCGCGCGGCGACCTCGGAGTCGAAGTCGGTGATGCGGCGATCCCGGCGCTGCAGAAGCGCATGATCCGCATGGCGCGAGAGAAACAGAAGCTGACCATCACTGCGACCCAGATGATGGAGTCGATGATCAACAGCCCGATTCCGACCCGTGCCGAGGTCTCTGACGTTGCCAATGCCGTTCTCGACGGCACTGATGCAGTGATGACTTCCGCGGAGACCGCGGCCGGCAAATATCCCGCCGAGACCATTGCCGCGATGGTGCGGGTCTGCGTCGAAGTGGAGAAGGAGGACCTGCCGCAGCAGGAACGTCGCGGGAATCCGGGACAGACCGACGTGGAGAATGCGATTGCCAGCGCCTCGGCGTTCACGACAGCCGGACTGCCGATCAAGGCGGTTGCGGCGCTGACGCAGAGCGGACGCACCGCCCTGATGATGTCGCGGATGGCGGTCTCGGTTCCGATCTACGCCATGAGTTCCGTCATAGAGACCCGCCGCCGCGTGACCCTGTTCCGCGGCGTGCATCCGGTGCGTTTCAAAGGCGCGCGCAACCCGGAAAAAGCGCTGCACATGGCGGAAGACGAGCTGATCAAGCGTGGCGTTGTGCAAAACGGCGACCTGATCGTGCTGACCATCGGCGAACCCTTCGGTCGCGCCGGCGGCACCAACACCATGAAAATCGTCAAAGTCGGCGAACATCGGAAAAAGTGATCCGCGTGTAAAATACCGCCCAATTCGGCTGCCCCATTTTCTTTTTTACAGACCGCTTTTTCAGACTTTTCAGCAGGAGATTTCCCATGTCAGCAAATGATCTCGCCGCCATTGCCAAAGCCATGGTGGCCCCGGGCAAAGGCATCCTTGCCGCCGACGAAAGCACCGGTACGATCGGCAAGCGTTTCGACGGCATCAAGGTTGAAAACACCGAAGAAAACCGCCGCGCCTACCGTGACCTGCTGTTTTCGACCCAGGGGCTGGGCGAACATATCAGCGGTGTGATCCTGTATGACGAGACACTGCGGCAGAAAGCGGCCACCGGTGCGGCCTTTGTCGAAGTAATGGCCAAAGCCGGCATCCTGCCCGGCATCAAGGTCGATGCCGGCGCCAAGCCGCTCGCTTTCTGCCCCGGGGAAACGGTCACCGAGGGACTGGACAATCTGCCCAAGCGCTGTGCCGAATACGTCAAGCTGGGTGCCAAGTTTGCAAAATGGCGCGCCGTGATCGACATCGGGCGCGACTTGCCCAGCTCGACCAGCATTGCCGCCAATGCCCATGCGCTGGCGCGTTATGCCGCGATCTGCCAGGAAGCCGGTCTGGTGCCCATCGTCGAACCCGAGGTGCTGATGGATGGCGATCATGACATCGATCGTTGCGAGCAGGTCACGGAATGGACGCTGAACGCGGTATATGAAGCGCTGTACCTGAACCGCGTCGTGCTTGAGCACAGCGTGCTCAAGCCGTCGATGGTCATTTCCGGCAAAAAATGCGCGAAACAGGCGCCGGTGGAAGAAGTCGCTGCGCGCACCGTGCGCACTCTGAAGCGCACCGTGCCGGCCGCGGTAGCCGGTATCGTGTTTCTGTCCGGCGGCCAGAGTGATGAAATCGCCACTGCCCACCTCAATTCGATGAATGTGCAGTTCAAGGGTAATCTGCCCTGGCCGCTGTCGTTTTCCTACGGTCGCGCACTGCAGCAGCCTTCACTCAAGGCCTGGAAAGGCGCTTCGGCCAATGTAGCTGCCGCACAGGCCGCGCTGGCGCACCGCGCCAAAATGAACGGGCTGGCCAGCCTCGGCAAGTATTCAGCCGAGTTCGAGCGCCAAGCCAAAGCTGCATAAAAATTTTAATAAAATCATATACTTATAGTATAAGTTAGCGCCTACTCCAGCCATGCGGCTGCCCGTCTCCATCATCACCGGATTTCTGGGCAGCGGCAAAACCACGCTGTTGAACCGGCTGTTGCAGGATCCGGCGATGGCCGGCGCTGCGGTGATCATCAACGAGTTCGGCGAGATCGGACTCGATCACCTGCTGATCGCCACCCCCAACGAAAACACGGTGCTGCTGGCCAGCGGTTGCATTTGCTGCACGGTGCGCGGCGACCTGGTCAACACGCTGCGCGATCTCGACAA
>CAZSIR010000197.1:0-4380 GCA_964606765.1 uncultured Bordetella sp.
AATCGCTCGACCACACCATAGTTGAGATGCTGAACTATTGTTTTATTGGGCTTTTTTAGTCTTAAACGCCCAGCAATCGCCGCCTGCTACTGGCTATCAGCATCTGCATTAAATAAATCCTTAATTAAAAATAACATTAATAAAACGTCATTTATGGCTTATTTATTGTTTTTTTCCATTTTATATGTCTTTTTTGACGTTTTATAATTTATTAATATAGAGTCTTTTATGTCGTTTTATGGTATTTTAACTTTTGGCACACCATCCAACGACACCCATGACCATTCAACCCGGCATCACTGACGACGCGCTGCTCCAGTTGATCGGGGAACGCCTGGCGCAATTGCGATTGGCCAAAAACCTGACGCAGAAGCAGCTTGCCGACCAGGCAGGACTGAGCTTGCGTACCGTGCAGCGGCTGGAACGCGGACAGGCGGCGACGCAGTTGTCGGGCTTTGTGCGGATGTGTCGCGTGCTCGGCTTGATCGAGCGCTTTGATGCCCTGCTGCCGGAACAAACCGTCAGCCCGATTGCGCAGCTCAAATTGCAGGGCAGGCAACGCAAGCGCGCCACTGGTCGAAAAATATCTGACGGCACACCCGGGAAGTGGACTTGGGGTGAAGCGTCGTGATTGCGGAAGTCCGGCTCTGGGGCCGCACCATCGGAGCCGTCACGATGGCCGAAGGACGCGATTACGCTTCATTTCAGTATGACCCGGCATTTGCGGAAAGTGGGATCGAAATCGCACCGCTGGTGATGCCGCTGAGCAATCAGGTCCATGAATTCCCCGCGTTACCGCGCAATACGTTTCATGGACTGCCCGGCCTGCTGGCAGATTCATTGCCGGACAAATTCGGCAATGCATTGTTTGACGCCTGGCTGGCGACGCAGGGGCGCGCCGCCTCCAGCTTTGATTCCGTAGAGCGGCTTTGCTACACAGGCACCCGCGGCATGGGTGCGCTGGAATTCGCACCGGCGCTGGGGCCACGGCCGCGCTCATCCGCAAAGGTCGAGATTGATGCACTGGTCCGCCTCGCCTCCGATGTATTGACGCATCGCGCCGATCTGAAATCCAGTCTTGCCAGCGAGGAACGGGAAAAAGCGCTCCGGGAAATCCTGCTGGTCGGCACATCCGCCGGCGGCGCACGCGCGAAAGCCGTCATCGCTTGGAACCGCGTCACGAACGAGGTGAGATCCGGGCAGGTTCCGGCAGGCAAGGGTTTTGAATACTGGCTGCTGAAGTTTGACGGCGTTTCGGGAAACAGGGACAAGGAACTGGAAGACCCGGAAGGTTATGGTGCGATCGAGTACGCCTATTTCTTGATGGCGACACAGGCCGGCATCACCATGAACGAATGCCGCCTGCTCGAAGAGAACGGTCGACGGCATTTCATGACCAGGCGTTTCGACCGCTTGGCCGACGGCGAAAAACTGCACATGCAGTCTCTGGGCGCAATGGCGCACTTCGATTTCAATCAGGCCGGCGCATACAGTTACGAACAGGCGCTGATGACCATGCGCCAGCTCGACTTGTCGATGCCTGAAATCGAACAACAGTTCCGGCGCATGACTTTCAACATCATCGCCCGCAACCAGGACGATCATGTCAAAAACATCGCGTTTCTGATGGACAAGCAGGGCCAGTGGTCACTGGCGCCGGCATTTGACGTGACCTACAGCTACAACCCGACGGGTCTGTGGACGGGCTCACACCAGATGACGCTGAACGGGAAGCGTGACAACTTCACCCTGGAGGATTTTGAAGCCTGTGCGAAATCTGCTTTGATGAAACGCGGGCGGGCGGCAACCATCATTGAAGAGGTGCGGGCGGCAGTGGCGGATTGGCCCGGATTTGCGGCCAAGGCCGAAGTCGATGGTGGATGGCAGAAAAAAATCCGCAAGGCGCACCGTCTATCCCTTCCTGATTAGCGCCACCAATCGACACCCGTCGATTAATGCCCTGCCAAGAACAATTGTTGCAATAATTTCATTTTACTCACGAGTGGGCGGGCCGGATAATTCCTCTTGACTCGTGCATTTCCGACGGCTCCGCATCATGGAGTGCTGCCGGGTACGGGTTCAGTTCTACACAGCCCAATCGCCCCCAAAACACCCATAACAAAAAACACGCAACAATCCCGGAGGAGCCCTCATGAACGCCTTATCTCTCAGCCTGCGGTTCGCCATCGCAGCCGCCCTGCTCATCTTGCCGCTGGCGGCCAGCGCGGCGGGCTATCCGGAACGACCTGTGCGCATCGTGGTACCGGTGTCGGCGGGTGGCGGCGTGGACAGCCTGGCGCGGTTGATTGCGCAGCATTACAACGCGACCTGGGGCCAGCCTTTCATTGTCGACAACCGCACCGGGGCCGGCGGCAGCATCGGCGCTGAAATCGCCGCGCGCGCGGTGCCGGACGGCTACACGCTGATGGTGAGCAGCAGCAGTTATCTCACCAATGCGGCCGTGCGCGAAGTGCGCTACGACCCGATCCGCGATTTCCAGCCGATCACCAAGCTGACGACGAATCCGTACATCATCGTGGTTACGCCCTCGCTGCCGGTAAAAACGGTCAATGACCTGATTGCGATGGCCAAGGCCAAGCCGGGCGCCGTGACGTACGCGTCCTCGGGCACCGGCGGGATCCTGCACATGGGCGGGGAGCTGTTGACCGCGCTGACCAACACCAAGATGACGCATGTGCCGTACAAGGGTGTGGCCGACGGCTACCCTGCCGTGATCTCCGGCCAGGTGAACTGGATGCTCGGCAGTCCGATTTCCGCACTGCCGCTGATGAAGGCCGGGCGCATGCGCGGCATTGCCGTCACCACCGAGAAGCGCCTGAAGGCCCTGCCCGGCCTGCCGACCATCGGCGAGAGTGTGCCGGGCTATGAAGTCAGTGCATGGTTCGGCCTGTTCGGCCCGGCGAAAATGCCGCCGGCCATTGTCGAGCAGCTTTACAAGGAGGCGGCAAAAGCGGTGAACGATCCGAAGGTGCTGGCGCGCATGGATGCCGAAGGCACCGAGATCGTCGCCAATCCGCCGAAGGAATTCACGCAGCAGGCTAAAGCCGAATTCGACAAATGGCGCGGACTGGTGAAAAAAGCCGGATTGAAACTGGAATAAGCACAGCCGCTGCGCAAACCATGACGATGCGTAACCGAGGAATGCCCGTGAACAAAATGCCCCCCCTGCTCTGCGCGCTGCTGCTGGCCGCAACCGCCCTCGCGCAGAATGCTGTTGCGCAAAACTATCCGTCTAAACCCATCCGCTGGGTTGTGCCCTCGTCGGCGGGCGGCGGCAATGATTACCTGGCGCGCCTCTTCGGCGCAAAGATCACCGAGAACTGGGGCCAGCAGGTGCTGGTCGACCTGCGCCCCGGTGCGGCAGGTATCGTCGGCTCGGAACTCGTCGCCAAGGCGCCGCCCGACGGCTATACCATATTGATCGTCGCCACCGGCTACAGCCTCAATCCGAGCCTGTATGCCAAGCTGCCCTACGACACGCTGAATGATTTCGCGCGCATCAACCTGATCGCGTTCTCGCCCAATGTGCTGGTGGTGCATCCTTCACTGCCGGTGAAATCGGTGAAGGAACTGATCGCGCTCGCCAAGTCCCGCCCCGGCGATCTGAACTATGCCTCCTCCGGCGCCGGCACCGGCGGCCACCTGTCGATCGAGCTGCTGAAATACATGTCCAAGATCAACATGGTGCACATCCCGTACAAGGGCGCGGGTGATGCCACGATGGCGGCCGTCAGCGGCCAGGTGCAGCTGCTGATGACCGCACCGGGCGCGGCCATTCCCTTCATCAAGGCCGGCCGCCTGCGCGCGCTCGCCGTGGGTTCGGGCAAGCGGGTCAAGGCGCTGCCGGATGTGCCGACGGTCGCCGAGGCGGCATTACCGGGATACGAGGTCGATGGCTACTACGGCGTACTTGCACCCGGCAAGACGCCGCGCACCATCGTCGACCGGCTGTACGCCGAAATCGACCGCATCATCAAACTGCCGGAAGTGAACCAGCAGCTCGAAGCGCAGGGGTTTGATCCGGTGAGTTACACGCCGGACCAGTTCACCGAGCATGTCAAAAAGGAATTGCAGAAATGGCCGCCGGTGTTCAAGGCGGCCGGCATCAAGGTCAACAACTAGTCAATCATTGCCATTGAACAATCAAGGAACCGTCATGGGAAAAATATTTCTGGTGGTGCCGGACGCGCCGGTTGAAGACGTCGCGGAACTGAAATCCAGCCGCACGCTGGGCAGCGCCGGCATCCGACTCGGCGTGCTCGACAACAGCAAGGGCAATGCCGATCACCTGCTGAACCTGATCATCGAGGGCGTGAAAAAGGATTTCAAGGTCGATTCGGTGGTGATGACGCGCAAACC
>CAZSIR010000198.1:0-4365 GCA_964606765.1 uncultured Bordetella sp.
ACCAGATTGCTCCAGCCTTCGCGCACGCGCATCTGCGGCAGATTCTGCAGGATATAGAAACACACGCCTTCAAGCACCATTGCGCCGGAGTCCTCGATGGTCTGCAGATAGCCCAGTTCACGGGCCGCGCTTTTGACGCCATTGCTGGTGGTAATGAACAGCTGGCTGCCGGTCCGCACCCTGCGGCCGGCGAGCAGATCGGCAAGCATTTTCATTTCAAACAGGGATTGCTGCGGCCCGGAAAACACCACCAGATTCAGCGGATTGTTCTGCGCATCGTAAGCGGCGTAAACCTTTTCGATGTCGCGGTTGGTGATGGTCATGATTTCCTTCGGCCTGTTGCCGCCGAAGGCCGCTTTCAGGGTCTTCGCTTCCGGCGTCACTCCGACCATGTGGAACATGCCCATGGAACCGTAGCTTGCCAGTGATGCGCCCAGGTGTTTCAGCTCGTCCGCTGAAGGCCGGCTTTTCACGCCATTGAATACCGGCACGGCGTAATAATCCTGGTGCGCAGAGCCGACAATCTTGCCGACAGCGCCCCAGTCGGCCAGATCCCTTAAATCCGCTTTCAGCTTGACCTGGAAGGAACCCCGCCGGTGTACGTCGAGATGAAATCCGTATTCCGGCACACGCCCGGTAATGCCTGCGGCCAGGGCTGCAGGCCCGGCTTCGAAATTGGAACGTGCGCCGAACACCGAATTGGCATAAATCACCGTGCCGGTATCGCCCCAGGCCACGTGTTCGCCAAGATGGGGCTGGTACAGGGTCTGGTAATTGATGCAGGTATCTGCAGTAATGACATCCATCCTGCGCAGGCAGGCGATCAATTCCTTTTCCTTGCCGACTTCGGTTTTGTTCTGCTGCAGGCGGTCGACCTGGGCAAAATCGACGCAGCGTGCATTGGTGGTTGTCGGTCGTGAACATTTTGCGCCGAGTTTTGCGGCGCGCTCGATGAAGGACTTGCCCGAATCGCCCATGACCTCGATGTCGCCCATCATGTGCACATTCGACACCGGCACAAAACGGCGGGCGCCGAAGAACTTGCCGACCTCGAGCTGGAGCTGCAATGCCTCCTGCGCAGCCTGGCCAAGGTCTCCGTGCAACATTCTTTTTTCTTCAGCTGTCAGGCGCATGCGGGGGAATCTCCGGTCGGAACGGACACGATCAGGGCATTATTTCCACGACAGCTTTCAATACCAGCGGAATGCCGCTGCGTAATGAACTCGCGCCCAGCACGGAACGGGCGTGGACGCCGCGCTCCTGGAATACCTCCACCAGCAGGTCGGAACAGCCATTCAGCACTTTGGCGTGATCTTCAAAAGCGGGGTCGGCATTGAGCATGCCCTGCACCTCCACCACACGGGCCACCCGGTCCAGTGAACCCAGTTCGCTGCGCATCACGGCGATCAGATCCAGCGCCGCCGAGCGTGCAAAGCGGTAGCCGTCTTCAGCGCTGAATTCGCGGCCCAGCCGGCCCCTGGGCAGCTTGCCCTGCTCGGGCAGGGGCGCCTTGCCTGAGATGAACAGCAGGTTGCCCGTGCGCACCGCATTGACGTAATTCGCAGCGGGCGCTGACCCCGAAGGCAGGGACAGTCCCAGCTTGCTGAGGCGTTGCTCGGCGCTCAAGGCATTTTCCGGCTATCGTCTTGCCGCTGTGCGGGCCCCGGTTTTCCTGCGCACCTTCGCCGCAGGGCCAAACCCCTTTTCGTAGTGCGGCCCGCTCATCGTGCCGTCGACGGCCTTGCCGATGATGCCCTGCGACAGATCCTTGATCGCGAGAAAAATGACGTCTTCGTCCTTGGTCGACGAGATCAGGTTATGCGGCGCGTTTGCCGGGATGTAGATCAGCGTGCCGGCAGGAGCGACCACTTTTTTGCCGTTGACCGAACCGACCAGCGTGCCCTGCAGCACGTAATTCAGTTGTTCATTGTTGTGCTTGTGCATGCGCGAACCGGTGCCGCGTGGCTTGTGGATGTAACCGACGAGGATCCGCGCGCCTTCGACCACACCGCCATGCGAGGTCGAGTAGCCAGTGCCCGCCGGCACTTTCTTCAGCTTGGACATGCGGAAATGATACTTGCCGTTTCCGGCGCGGATCGCGCCTGCGGTCTTGGTTTTGGCGGTGCTTTTTTTTGCTGCGGCCATACAACCTCCTCCAGAATTTCTGTGTGTTTTAAGGATTACAGGTAATCGATTTTTTTCCAGTCGCGCGGCGTCACGCTGACCACGTTCTTGTCGTGGCCGGGACGGCGGTCGGCGTAGATGCGGCCTTCCTTCATCACCAGCTGGATGTTTTTCTTGTCCTGGAATACGCGGATGTTTTTCAGCGGGTCACCCTTGACCGCGATGATGTCGGCCAGCTTGCCGGCTTCGACGGTGCCCAGTTGCTTGTCGAGCTTGATCGCACGCGCGGCGTTGCGCGTCGCGCTCATGATCGCTTCCATCGGCGTCATGCCCAGCGTGACGTAGATTTCCATCTCGCGCGCATTGGTACCCATCTCCGGATCAAAGCCCATGTCGGTACCCAGCGCGATGTTGACGCCGGCCTTGTGCATTTTCTGGAAGGTTTCAAAGCAGTACGGCTGCAGCGCCTTCATCTTGTTCAGCACGAACTGCGAGGTGCCCTGGTCCTTGCGCGTGCCGATGGCGTGGTCGGTGCGATGCAGCAGCGTCGGCGTCATCCAGGTGCCGGCCTCGGCGATCATGTCGATGGTTTCATCGTCATGGAACACCATGTGTTCGATGGTGTCGGCGCCGGCGGCCAGCGCCATGCGCTGGCCGTTGGGCGTGAAGCAGTGCACCGCGGCGGTTTTGTGGAAGGCATGGGCTTCGTCAACGATGGCGTCGATTTCTTCCTGCGTCATGTTGCGGATGTCCGGCTCTTCCTTGTCGGTCCCGCCGCCGCCGGTGGCGCAGGTTTTGACGATGTCGCAGCCTGCCAACAAGTTGGTCCGTGCCAATTTGCGCAATTCCCAGGGGCCGTCTGCGGTCTGAAAGCCATAACGTTGCGCAGCGCGCGGCTGGATCAGGTCGAGGTGCGAACCGGTGATGGTGGTGAAACCGCCGATCAGCATGCGCGGGCCTTCAATGACGCCGGCTTCGATCGAATCGCGGATCGCGCACAGATGCGCAGTGAGCAGGCCACGACCGGAGTTGAGCCCCAGATCGCGCAGCGTGGTGAATCCCATGTCGAAACACAGCTGGGCATGGAACAGGCCGTACATCTGCTGCAGCTCCGGCGTGATTTCCCATTGCGCGACGCGGTAATTGTGGAAGGTCAGGCAGTTGAACATCATCGTGTGCAGATGGACGTCCATCAGTCCCGGCATCAGCGTCGCCGTACCGCAATCGATGACTTCGGCTTTCGCCGGAATCTTCACCTTGCCTTTGACGCCGACCTGTTTGATGCGCCGGCCTTCGAGCAGGATCACCGGATCCTTGACCGGTTTGCCACCGTTGCCGTCGATCAGCAGACCACCCTTGAGCACCCGGACCGGGCCTTTGGCCTCTGCCGGCTTGAATTCAAACATCAGGGAAACTCCTCCGTGTTGCTCGGCGCGCATAGCGCCCGGTTTGCAAAATCATTCTGCAAATTTTGCAGAAATGTAAGCGTTTGCAGCGAGGCTCCAAGCTAATTGTTCAGCCCCGGACTTGTCAAGCCAAAGTCCGGTATGGCTTCACTTCGTTCAATGCATTTTGGTCATCGCCGCGAGGAAACGCGCATAGGCCTGCGGATCAGGTTTCGGCGTTTCACCGGCGGGCAATGTCGATGTCGACTTCCAGCGCAGCACATCCAGCGTGGATTCAATGTCGGCGCGGTTCATGCCGCGGGCAATGAACACCAGCCGCGAACGGCGCTCGGCATCCGGCCATTGCCGCAGCGTGACCGGTTCGTGAATAAGGGTCTGCACCGCATGCACGGCAACAGGTTCGCCCTCGACATTGAGCAGGCCTTTGACGCGCAGCAATTCTTTGCCGCGCAGGGAAGCCAGCGCCGTCAGCCAAGCAGTCAGGCCTTCGGCACGGATCGGTTCATCAAGATGGAGGCTGTACGACTGGATGCGGGCATCGTGGGCGCTGGCCTGCTTGCGCGTGCCCAATGCGGATTGCTGCGCTTCGACGCGCACAAAAGCGTCTTCACGCAACCAACGCTGCACTTCGGCGGCCCGCGCTTCGGCATTGATTGCCGCGCCGAACAGCAGTGCCGGCGTGACTTCGCCGTGCGCCACGGCCAGCACCTGGGCACCGGGATTGAGTTCAGTCAGGCGTTTAATCAGGGCTGGTACCGCCGTCGCTTCGGGCAAATCGGTTTTGCTGATCAGCAAGCGGTCGGCCAGTGCGGCCTGTTTCACCGACTCGGGCTGG
>CAZSIR010000199.1:0-4360 GCA_964606765.1 uncultured Bordetella sp.
GCACAGGATGATTCCGCAGTGAAAGAAATCACCATAGTTGGCGCGGGCATCGTCGGCATCGTGTCCGCGATCTATCTGCAGCGCGAAGGGCACCAGGTCACGGTGGTCGACCGTCAGGCGCCGGGGGAAGGCACTTCCTTCGGCAACGCCGGTTCAGTGGCGCCGGGTTCGATCATCCCGGTGGCGATGCCCGGCACGCTGAGGCAGGTGCCGAAATGGCTCAGCGATCCTTTGGGGCCGCTGTCGCTGTCTTGGCGCCAGATGCCGTTCATGCTGCCGTGGTTCTGGCATTTTCAGCGGGCCTGCAATGCCGATCAGGTGCGGCGCAGTGCGGCCAATCTGCGCGTGCTGAACGCACCGGGCATCGATGCCTACGCCGACCTGCTGGCCGCGGCAGGGGCCCCTGAGTTGTTGCGGCGCGAGGGCATGCTGCACGTGTACAAGACCGAAGCGGGATTCAAGGGCAGCGCTTTCGGCCGCCGGCTGCGCCTGGATAACGGCTGTGCCGTGGAGCTGGTCGATGCCGACGGGATCCGCGCACTTTCGCCCGGCATCGCCCCGGCGTACCGCTGGGGTTTTCATCTGCCGGACAACGCGCATGTGCGCAGCCCGCTGCGTGTGGTGCAGGTGCTGGCAGAGCACTTCGGGCGCAAAGGCGGCAAGATGGTGCGTGCTGAAGTGACGGATATCCGTTGCGAAACTGGTGGCGTGAACTTGCATACGGACCGCACGGTTTTGTCCGCAGAGTCGGTGGTGATTGCCGCCGGTTACGCTTCCGGCAGGCTTGCGGCCCGTATGGGAAATCGCGTGCCTCTGGCGCCCGAACGCGGTTATCACATCGAAATCCCCGCTGCCAAGCCGGCGCAGCAGTGCCCGGTCACGGATGGGGAATCGCGCTTTGTTGCGACGCCGATGGCGGGTGGACTGAGAATCGCCGGCACTTCGGAATTTCAGGCGGCCGACGCGGCGCCGAACTGGGCGCGGGCAGAAGCGCTGGCGACACTGGCGGAAAACCTGTTTCCCGGCCTGCGGGCGGAAAACTACAGCCGCTGGATGGGTGTGCGGCCGTCAACGCCGGATTCCATGCCCGTCATCGGCCGTTCACCGCGGCATCCGGCGTTGCTGTTTGCTTTCGGGCACGGCCATTGGGGCCTGATGGCGGCGCCGGCCACCGGGCAACTGATTGCGGATCTGGTTGCCGGCAGGCCGCCGCGCCTCGACATCACGCCTTTCCGTCCGGATCGTTTCCGCATTACTGGGTCTGTATCCCGGCCTGCTTGACGATCTTCGCCCAGCGCGCCATCTCCGCTTTCTGGAAGGCATCAAATTCGGCGCTGCTGTTGGCCACCGGTTCGCCCCCGAGATCGATGATGCGCTGATGCACATCGGGCAGGTTGACGATGCGCACGATTTCACTGTTGAGCCGGGACACGATGGCCTGCGGGGTTTTTGCCGGCACCCAGATGCCGTACCAGGAGCCGGTGACCATGTCCTTGTATCCGGATTCGGCAAAGGTCGGCAGGTCCGGCCATTGCGGCAGGCGTTTCGCCGAGGTGATGCCCAGCGTACGCAGACGTCCGGCCTTGATGAATTCACCCACCGCGGACGGACTGTTGAACATGAACTGGATCTGTCCGGTGATGACATCGGTGATGGCCTGTCCCTGACCCTTGTACGGGATATGCACCATGTTGGTCCGGGTGACTGATTTCAGCAGTTCAGCCGTGAGGTGGGTGGACGATCCCGGGCCGGAGGAGCCGAAACTGAGGTCACCCGGCCGGGCCTTCGCCAGCGCGATGAATTCCCTGACGCTTTTCACCGGCAATGCCGGCGTGACGACCAGCATCAGCGGAGAGGAGGACACCACCGTGACGGGAATGAAGTCGCGGATCGGATCATAGGTCATCTTGGAAAAAAGGCTGGGCACGATGACATGGATGGAGGCATTGGCCAGCAGGGTCAGTCCGTCGGGCGCGCTTTTCGCGACCTGTTCCGCGCCGATCATGCCGCTGGCGCCGGCGCGGTTTTCCACGACCACCGGCTGACCGAAGGATTCGCCGAGTTTTTGCGCCAGTATCCGCGCCGTGATGTCGACCGGTCCGCCGGGGGAAAATGGCGCCATGATGCGCACCGGTTTTCCGGGGTAGGTCTGCGACAGTGCCGGGGTTGCAATGCATGCGGCGGCAATGGCGAGCAGGAGTGCGGTGCGTTGCATTGAAATCTCCTTGTATGCGAAGAGCATGAAAAGGTGTTTGCAACGATTATAGTCAGTTCCCTGCGGGAAAACGGCAGCGCACTGCAAAATTGCGGATGCCCGTTTTCAGTGCATCGGCGAGTGCCCCGGGCCGCCAAAAGCCGGTGTGTATAATCTTTTCAAGCAAAAAAATTAATTCTCTGGGGGCTGCTGGCGATGGCAAGAAAAGGCTACGGTGGTAAAACAATTTACGGCGCCCGCGTCGGCATACTGATGCTGGATACGAAGTGGCCGCGCCCGCCCGGCGACACCGGCAACGCCTATACCTGGCCATTCCCCGTGCTCTACAAAGTGGTTCCCGGCGCCAGCGCGCGCGTGGTGATCCATGAAAAAGGCAAGGGTCTCGGTCCGGCCTTCCTGAAGGCGGCCGAAGAACTGGTCAAGGAAGGGGCGGATGGCATCACCACCACCGGCGGCTTTCTTGCGATTTTCCAGAAGGAACTCGCGGCGCATGTCAATGTGCCGGTGGCCAGTTCATCGCTGTTCCAGATTCCGCTGGTGCAGCGCCTGCTGCCGCCCGGCAAACGGGTCGGCGTGCTGTCCGTGCATGGCGACCGCCTGACGGCGGAGCACTGGGATGCCGTCGGTGCGCCGCATGACACGCCGGTGATGGGCACCGAAGGCGGGCGCGAGTTCACCCGCGTGATGCTCGGCGACACCATCGACATGGATTACGAAATGGCCGAGCAGGACATCATGGAGGCCGGCGATGAACTGCTGCGGCGCCATCCCGATGTCGGCGCCATCGTCTGCGAAAACCACAACATGGCGCCCTATGCTGCGGCGCTCAATGCGCGGCTGCGGATTCCGATCTATACCGTCTACACCTTTGTCACCTGGTTTCACGCCGGCCTGGCGCCGCGCGATTTCGGGTTTCCCGGTTCGGCGACGCCGGAAATGTGGCGGGAACGCTAGATGGATCTGGGGCTGCGCGGCAGGGTCGCGGCCATTACCGGCGGCAGTGAAGGCATCGGACGGGCGACTGCGCTGCGTTTTGTCAGGGAGGGCGTCCGGCTTGCATTGTGCGCGCGCCGCAGCGTGGTGCTTGAAGCTTTTGCCGATGAATTGCGCGCCCTGGGTGGAGAGGTGCTGCCGCTGACCGCCGATGCTTCCCTGCCAGGCGAAATGGAGCGTTTTATCGGTGAAACCGTGCGCCACTACGGCCGCATCGACATCCTGGTGAACAATGCCGGCAGCACGGCGCAGGGTCCGTTCGAAAAAGCCGATGATGCGGTCTGGGCATACGACCTCAGCGTCAAGTTGATGGCCCAGGTGCGCTGTGCCCGTGCCGCGATTCCACACATGCGAAAGCAGGGCGACGGGCGCATCATCAACATCAGCATGGCCGGCGCCAAACAGCCGCATGCGGCCTCTTTCCCGACCAGTGTCAGTCGTGCCGCCGGCCTGGCCTTCACCAAGGCCTTGTCAAAGGAGGTGGCCGGCGACGGCATCCGCGTCAATGCCATCGGACTGGGCTGGATCAAGTCGCGGCAGCAGGAGCGCCGTGCCGAGATTGCCGGGCTGAGCGTCGAGGAACATTACAAAAAGCTCGGGCCCAATGTGCCCCTGCAACGACTGGGCGAGCCCGACGAGGTGGCTGCGGTGATTGTATTCCTCGCCTCCGACGCGGCCAGTTATGTGACCGGCACCTGCGTCAATGTCGATGGCGGACATTCGGGTGTGTTGTAGCGCCGCGCAGCCTGTCCGGCGCTTCATCGCCTGTGCTGCTGTCGCGCTCTGCATGGGCTGTACGCCGCAGCAGATGCTGCTGAATGCCATCATTCCGGACGGCACGACCTCGATGCTGCTGTCGCATCTGCAGGCGGTTGAGGACGGCAATCGCAGAAAAGTCATTGAAATGGAGCAGAAGGGCGACTGGACCGGGCTCAGCCGTTTTGCCGATGCCAATATCGCCACCGACCCCTTCAGTCCCGAGTGGCGGATGATTGGCGGTTACGCGCAATTGCAGTTGCGCGATTATCCGCGGGCCATGGGCTATTTCAGCGAAATGGTCCGGCTCTCGCCGGATGACGCCACCGGTTATCACTTTCTGGCCGAAGCGCAGCGGGCCGCCGGCGAACCGCAGCGCGCGGTGAGCACGCTGGA
>CAZSIR010000200.1:0-4301 GCA_964606765.1 uncultured Bordetella sp.
TGCTGGTCACCGAATCGCCCCAGATCGTCGCGATGTGCGCGCCCAGCAGCAGCGCCAGCGTGGCCGCGGTTTCGAAACCATAGGTGAAGGGCAGCAGCAGCGCCATCGCCACCACGCCGCCGAGCCCCGGCAGGATGCCGATGACCAGGCCGTAAACGACGCCGATGAACAGAAACAGCAAGGCCTGCGGCGTCAGCAGCGACGCCAGGCCGGCGCCTATGGCTTCAATCATGGGAATGCCCGACGAGGACAGGCACTGTTCTGCCGTGATGCATGCAGCGAATCAAATCCGGCTCCTCCTGATGCTGCATTCCGCGCGATGCTTATGCTGCATTCCTGCGCGCAATGTGCTTGAACTTTACCGCAAAAACCACGCTGCACGTCAACGTCCTGCAGCAAACTGTGCGGGACGGTTCCCATGCACACGGCAAACCAAATTGGCCTGCCGTAAAAAACACCTTGCGTTCTTCAGTCCGTGCGGCAGGCGTTCAAACGCTCGTTGCAGATGCCGGATCAGCCAGGCCGCGCATGGTGCCGGTGGCAAAACACAGGTCTTCCCAGGCCTTGGCCTTGTCATTCAAGCTGCGCAGCAGGTACGCCGGATGGTAGGTGACGATCATCGGGATGCCGCGGTACGCATGCAGCTGTCCGCGCAGGCTGGCAATGCTTGCATCACGGCCAAGCAGGTTGACCGCGGCCACCTTGCCCAGCGCAATGATCAGCTTCGGCCGGATCAGTTCGATCTGCCGCTGCAGATAGGCGGCGCAGGCCTGGGCCTCTTCCGGCTGCGGATTGCGGTTGCCGGGCGGACGGCACTTGACGATGTTGGCGATATAGACATTCGCGCCGCGTTTCAGCGCGATGGCTGCCAGCATGTTGTCCAGCAATTTTCCCGCCTGACCGACAAAAGGTTCACCCTGCGCGTCTTCGTCGGCGCCCGGCCCTTCCCCGACAAACAGCCAGTCGGCATTTTCATCGCCGACCCCGAACACGGTTTTGTTGCGTTTCTCGTGCAGGCCGCAGGCCCTGCAGTCCGCGACGCAGGCCTTCAGCGCCGGCCAATCCATTTCCGCAACCGGACCCATGTCGCCCCGCGCAGCCGCAGGCTCGCGCGCCGGAACACCAGACAACGGCGCATCCGGTTCACGCGCCACCACGGCTGCCGCCGGGACCGGAGGCGGCGCCGCATCGGACTGGGGCGCCCCGCGCAGCCGCCAGCGCGGACTGATGCCGATTTCCTGCAGCAATTCTTCGCGGCGTGTATTGGCGGAATCGGTCATGACAGCTTTTTTTCCATGGTAACCGCATCCTCGCGCAATTCGCCTGCGGGGTAATAGGCGCGGCGCACGCCGATTTCGGCAAACCCGTGGCGGGCATACAGGGCGCGCCCGGCCACATTCGACTCGCGCACTTCCAGATAAACCGCCTGCGCGGCGCAATCCCGGGCCATCTGGATGAAATGCCGGAGCAACCCGGTCCCGAGGCCGCGGCGCTGCAAAGATGCGGCAATGCTCAGATTGAGCAGATGCGCCTCGCCTGCGGCAACCATCATCACGCCATATCCCGCGATCTCGCCCGCACATTCGATGATCAGGCAATGGTAACCGGCAGCCAGGGAGTCGGAAAAATTGCCGCGCGTCCAGGGATGGGAATAAACCGACTGCTCAATCGCCTCGACGCACGCGAGGTCACCCGCGTTCATGCCGCGGTAGCGCGGCAGATGGTCGAGCTGCGCGCTCATCGTTCCGCCGTTTTCAGCGCAACCCGGTCACGGATGTACAGCGGCGCAGCGGCATCCGCGCGGATGCCGCGTCCCGCCGTAAACACAGGCAGGGCCAGCCGCGCAATGGCGCGGGCCTGGGGAAACACCTCATCCGCGAGAACATCCACTGCCGCACCGTATCGCTGCCTCAACGCAGCGCCGTAGGCAAAAAAACCGCTGCCGCATCCGGTCCAGCCTGCACCCTCGATTTCAGGCGCGGCCGCAGGCGCGCAAACGCAGGGCGGCGAAACCTCGGCATAGCCATCGCCTTCGCGGATATAGGCCGCGTGATAGATCTCCTGCATGCGTGCATCCAGGCAGCACAGCACACGGGCCCCGCCGCAGACCATGGCCATCGCCTGCAGCGTGCCTATGCCTGCGAGCGGGATATCCGCCGGGAACGCCAGCCCCTGCGCCACCGCGCAGGCAATGCGCAGCCCCGTGAAGGAACCGGGACCTTCTCCATAGGCGATGCCGTCCAGCCCGGAAAGCCGCGTGCCGCCCTCAGCCATCACGGCATCCACCATGCCGGCAAGGATTCCGGAATGTGACTGACCGGCGCGCACCGCGCGTTCATGCACGACGCCGTCCCGCCATAGCGCGACGCTGCAATAGTCGGTCGAGGTGTCCAGCGCGAGGATATTCATGAATGATCCGTATCTTGGCAGCAGATTGTAGCCGACGGACCCGCCTGATCCGGTACGGCGGCGGCGCGAATCTGCGCCGCGGCAGCGCATGGCCTGCGCTATACTGGCGCCCTGCCCTGATTCCAGAAACAAATTAGAGAGTTACGGAAACCACGCGATGAAATCCCTGATTACCACGCTGGGCACGATGTTCGTCGGCGCGCTGATACTCCTCGGCATCGGCGGCATCACCTATCACCTGTTCCGTGACGGCGGCTGGTTTGCCCAGGGCCTCGGCGCCCTTTGGCGCGCCCAGTACCAGGCGCCGGTCATGACCATCGTGCTGATCGTCGCCGCCATTTTTGTCGGCAGGGCGCTTTATACCGCGCAGATCGGCGCCAAACGCGAAAGCCGGATTCCCGACCTGCTGCTGTATGTGTTCATCGCCACCGGCCTGTTCTTCCTTGGCCGGCTGATTTTCACCGGCGAAATCTGAACTGCGCTGCGCTTGCAGGCGCAGGATCAGAAGCTTCTTGCCTGTCCATTCCCCGTCCAACAACCACCCTGTGGAGCACGAAACATGAGCGACATCAAACGCTACAACAGCGACAAGCGCCTTTCCCGCGCCGTCACCCATGGCAACATTGCCTATCTCGCCGGCATCACCGCCGACGACCGCAGCAAGGGCATGCGCGAACAGACCGCGGAAATCCTCGCCAAGATTGACGCGATGCTGAAAACCGCCGGCACCGACAAATCCAAATTGCTCTCGGCCGTGATCTGGGTCAGCGACATGCGCGCCAAACCGCAGATGGACGAAGCCTGGGCGGCCTGGGCCGATCCGCAGAACCTGCCGGCGCGCGCCTGCGTCGAGGCGCGGCTCGGCTCACCGGACACGCTGGTCGAAATCATGGTGCAGGCAGCGAAATAACCGCTGGGCATAATGGGAACGCGGCGAAGAAATCGTCGCCCGGCCCCAACAAAACAAAGCGGCGCATCAAGCGCCGCTTTGTTTTTCAAAACTCAGAAAAATGCTTCAGGTTTTGGCGACACGTGCCTTGGATTTGATTTCAATGCCGGCCCACTTGGCGAGATCGCGGTGGATGCGGGTCACCCGCTCGGTCTGGCCCTTGGCCGGAAAGCGTTCGTAGAAACCATCGCCCTTGAACTGGGCGCGTTGCGCCGCCCACGGTGCAAGCCGGTCTTCCCAGCGTTTGATGCGGCCCTGCGCCGGTTCGGCATCGGCGCGCGCGAGGTCGGCACAGACCCGGATCATCGCCTTCAGCACCACGGGTTTGGTGATCTGGTAATTATCGTTGCCCCAGGCATCGCCCCAGACTTTCTGCGCCGCCTTGAGGAAATCGCGGATGATTTCGTAAAAACGCTCGCTTTCGCGGTAGAGGTTGCTGGTACGGCTGATCTTGCGCCAGTCGCTGCTGATCCAGCGGTGCAGTTCATTAAACAGCTCCGCCTGCAGTATCCATTTGTCCTTCTGGCTGCGCCCGCCGAGGCGGTTGATGCGGTAACGCAGCGGGCTGTCGCCCTCGGTGTAGAGGTCTTCCACCATGCGCGCGGCAAAACGTTTGTCGGGATCAGCCCAGGACACGCGCTCATACAGGTCAACCAGGTGGCTTTTGTTGATGCGCGTCGGCGTGGAATTGATGATGACGAACATTTCAGCGGCGAAATCCTCGCTGCGGCCGTCAAAAATCACGCAGGGCACATTGATCGACGCAGCCTCGGCCGGATGTTCCATCAGATAAAACTTCAGCGCCGCCAGCCGGTGCTGGCCGTCGATGATCAGGTATTTGGAGGCGGGTTCACCGAGGTTGCCGATCGCATCCTGACCGGACAGCGCGCTGAAACGCAATTCATCGGAAGTAAACAGCAGCACGGTGCCGGGAATCGGCGGC
>CAZSIR010000201.1:0-4261 GCA_964606765.1 uncultured Bordetella sp.
CGACGGCAAAACCCATGCCGATGCCCATCACGCCCCAGGTGCCGACGTCGAGGCGCTTGCGCGGCTTGTACATGTCGACGATGCTGCGGGTGAAATCCAGCGCATTGGCGCCTTCATTGACCAGATAGGCGTCGGGGTTGGCCTTGATCATGTCGCGCATGACGTTCAGCGCGCTGTGGAAATTCATCGGCGAAGGATTCTTCGCCAGGGTTTCGCCCATCTTGGCGATGTTCTTGTCCTTGCGCTCGGCGATGGCGCCAAGCCAGTCCGCAGAGGGTTTGGGCCAGTCGGCGCCCATCGCGCTGATGCCGCCGAGCAGGGCCGAGACACAGGAGCCGATGTCACCCACCACCGGCGCGTCGATGCGCACGTTGCTGTCAGCTTCCTGCGGCGATATGTCGATCTGGACAAATTTCTGACCGCCCCAGGCCTTGTGGCCTTTGCCGCCCCAGGTCTTGCCTTTGCCGTGCGACAGCAGCCAGTTGAGCCGCGCGCCGATCAGCATCACCACATCGGCCTCGGGCAGGACATAGGAGCGGGCGGCCGCGGCGGACTGCGGGTGGGTGTCGGGCAGCAGGCCCTTGGCCATGGACATCGGCAGGTAGGGGATGCCGGTTTTTTCCACCAGTGCGCGGATGTCGGCGTCGGCCTGGGCATAGGCCGCACCTTTGCCGAGGATGATCAGCGGGCGCTTGGCGCCTTTCAGCAGCCCAAGGGCGCGTTTGACCGCTTCAGGCGCGGGGATCTGGCGCGGCGCCGGGTCGACCACCTTGATCAGCGAGGCCTTGCCGGCAGCCGCATCCATGGACTGCGCGAACAGTTTGGCCGGCAGGTCCAGGTAAACCCCGCCGGGACGTCCGGAAACCGCGGCGCGGATGGCGCGCGCGATGCCGATGCCGATGTCTTCGGCATTCAGCACGCGGAAAGCCGCCTTGCACAGCGGTTTGGCGATGGCCAGCTGGTCCATTTCCTCGTAATCACCTTGCTGCAGATCGACGATTTCGCGCTCGCTGGAGCCGCTGATGAGGATCATCGGGAAGCAGTTGGTGGTGGCGTTGGTCAGCGCATTGAGGCCGTTGAGGAAGCCGGGTGCGGACACGGTCAGGCAGATGCCGGGTTTTTGCGTCATGAAGCCGGCGATGGCGGCGGCATGGCCGGCGTTCTGCTCATGGCGGAATGAAATCATCCGCATGCCGGCGGCCTGGGCCTTGCGGGTGAGATCGGTGATGGGAATGCCGGGCAGGCCGAAAATGGTATCGATGCCGTTCAGCTTGAGGGCGTCGATGACCAGATGAAAGCCGTCGATCTGTTCTTGTGATTGCATGTCAGTCGTCATGTCGGGATGCTCTCGCGTTCCTGCCGGCAATGGGCAGGTATCTTTCCAGTGAATATCCACCGTGGACAGGCAAACAGGATTGAATTTCCCCGGTTCACGGCCGGTCGGTGCCACTTGAGCCGGGTTGCTCCGGCCATGCGCTCGTGGCTGTTTTTTTACTCGCCCGTATCATAGTGGCGGGCATGCCCGGGTACTCTTGACCCCGGTCAATTTTTGCGGCGGATCGCTTTGGTTTGCTTCCTGGATTCGGCGGTATTGCGATGCATCAAACGGCCGCGCGCCGTCGATGCCGGACCAATCAGATCTTGCCGCGCCGCTTGAGGCGGCTCAGGGTTTCCGGGGACAGATTGAGATAGGAGGCGAGTTCCTTTTTCGGCAGCCGCTCAGCAAGTTCAGTGTGTTTGCGCATGAAGCGCTGCACCCGTCCCGGGGCATTGAGCAGGTGGAGCGTGATGGTATGCGCCATGACTTCGCTCATCAGCCGCATCACCTCCATTTCGAATTCCCCCTTGATTTTGGCGTGGCGTTCGAGGAAGGCGGCCCACTGCAGCATCGACAGCTTGGCGGCCCGCACCCGGGTAACGGCGCGGATCGAGTACGGCATCGGTGTTTTCAGGCGCCAGGCGGCATAACTGGTGTCGATGTCGCTTTCGGCGGCGAAACGCAGGATCATTTCCTTGCCCTGGGCATTGGAAACCGTGCGCTTCAGGATGCCATCGATGATGAAATACTGCTCCATGGCGTGCGTACCCTGCAGTTCCAGGGTTTCGCCTTTGGCGTAGTCGGAAATTTCCAGCAGTGGCTCGAATTCATTCCACTGCGCCGTGCCCAGATTCTGCAAAACCATGTTCTGCCGCAGTTGCAGGCGGATGATTTTTGACTGGGGATGCAGTGCGAGCTGGGTCATCTTGGTTTGGCGCTGGCAGGTATTTGAATTTTATAACTATTTTTTTGCCGGCGGTGGCTTATCGCAGTGGAATCTTGACTCCGGTCAAGGCCAGTGCGGCGGCCATTCCCTATAGTGCGCCCTCTCGCTGTGTAACAATCAGAAAAAAATCGGGGACGGCGCCGCCGCCTGGCGGGCGCCCTTTCATCCGCCGCTGAATTTTTGGAGATCAGAACAGAATGGAAGCTTTAAAGGGAGTGCGTATTCTCGACATGACCCATGTCCAGGCAGGTCCGACCTGCTCGCAGCTGCTGGCATGGATGGGGGCGGATGTGATCAAGTTCGAGCCGCCCCAGGGCGATGCGACCCGCGGCCAGCTGCGCGATGTGCCGAACGCGGACAGCCTTTATTTCACCATGCTGAACTGCAACAAACGCTCGATCACGGTCAACATGAAATCGGCCGATGGCAAGACGGTATTTGTTGATTTACTGAAGCGGTGCGACATCATCATGGAGAACTTCGGGCCCGGCGTGCTCGACCGTTTCGGTTTTACCTGGGAAAAAATCCGCGAGATCAACCCGAAAATTGTCATGGGTTCGATCAAGGGTTTTGGCTCCTCCGGCCCCTATTCGGATTTCAAGGCCTATGAAAACGTCGCGCAGGCGATGGGTGGTTCAATGAGCACGACCGGTGTGCCCGACGGCCCGCCGTTCGTGACCGGCGCGCAGATCGGCGATTCCGGCACCGGCCTGCATCTGGCGATCGGCCTGCTGGCCGCGCTGCACCAGGCCAACCGCACGGGCAAGGGGCAGTATGTCGAAGTGGCGATGATGGACGGCGTGATGAACCTGTGCCGGGTGAAATGGCGCGACCATCAGCGGCTGACCCGCGGCGGACTGTCCGAATATTCGGTGCCGACCTACCAGAACATGGGTGAAACGCCGCGCGCAGGCAACGATTCCGGCGGCGGGCAGCTCGGCAACGCCATCCATTGCAAGCCGCACGGCGCCAATGACTGGCTCTACATCGTCGTGCAGGAAGCGGTGTGGGATGCGCTGGCCAAACGCATCGGCACCGATCTCGGCATGCCCGACCTTGCGACCGATCCGCAATTCGCGACCATCGGCGAGCGGCGCAAGAACCAGCAGCTGATGTGGACTTTGATCACCAAATTCGCCGAAAAGTACACCAAGCGCGAATTCATGGCGATCCTCAATCCGCTGGACGTGCCCTGCGGCCCGATCATGTCGACGGAGGATCTTGCCAATGACGAGCATGTGCGCGGCCGCGACATGTATGTCGAACTTGACCATCCGCAGCGCGGCAAATGGTTCAATGTCGGCATGCCGATCAAGCTGTCGGAGTCACCGGCCGTCATCAGGCGCTCGCCGCTGCTCGGTGAGCATACCGACGAAGTGCTGAAGGATGTGCTGGGTTACGGCGACGAACAGATCGGCAAGCTGAAGGCCGCAGGCGCATTCAGCCTGCCGCCGAAGAAAAAATAATTTCCCGCAGATACGGGAAATTCAAAAGGAATTCATGATGAAAATTGCAATCATCGGACAGCAGGATTTTGGCAAGGAAGTGCTGGAAGCGTTTCTCGCGCGCAAGGATGAAGTCGCCGGCGTTTTCTGTGCCCCGGAAAAGCCCGGTGCGAAGGCCGATCCGCTGCGCACTGCGGCCGAAGCACACGGACTGAAAGTGTTCCAGTTTCCCTCGCTGCGCGTGCCGGAAGCGCACGATGCGCTGAAATCGCTGAACGTCGACATCGGCGTGATGGCCTATGTGCTGCAGTTTGCGCCGGATACCTTTGTGCATCTGCCGCGTCTCGGCATGATCCAGTACCACCCGTCGCTGCTGCCGCTGTACCGCGGCCCTTCATCCATCAACTGGCCGATCATCCGCGGCGACAGCAAGACCGGCCTGACCATTTTCCGTCCGAACGAGGGGCTCGATGAAGGTCCGGTGATTCTGCAGAAAACCTGCGACATCGGCCCTGACGAAACCATCGGCGAGGTTTATTTCAACAAGCTGTT
>CAZSIR010000202.1:0-4224 GCA_964606765.1 uncultured Bordetella sp.
GGCATCATCATCATCGATTTCATCGACATGGAAACCGAAGAGCACCGCAACGCCGTGCTGAACGAGTTCCGCAAGGCGCTGGCGCGGGACCGCACGCGGATGACGGTCAACGGCTTTACCCAGCTCGGCCTGGTCGAGATGACGCGCAAACGCACCCGCGAAAGCCTGGCGCACGTGCTGTGCGAACCCTGTCCGACCTGCGTCGGACGCGGCGAACTGAAAACCGCGCAGACGGTCTGTTACGAAGTGCTGCGCGAGCTGGTGCGCGAAGCGCGGCAGTTCGATGCCCGCGAATTCCGGATACTGGGCTCGCAGCAGGTCATCGACATGTTTCTTGATGAAGAGTCACACAATCTGGCGATGCTGTCGGATTTCATCGGCAAGCCGATATCGCTGCAGGTGGAGTCGGCTTACAATCAGGAGCAGTTTGATATTGTCCTGATGTAAGAGCGGTTTGCCTTTCGTCACCTGACGAGGTCGCTTGATGGCGTCATCCGCAGATTCCCGGTCCTGTCCCGCATCACAGCCGCGCCGCGCCAGTCCCGAACTGCGTCGTCTTGCCGAGCAGGCATTCACGCGTGCGGCCGGCGCACCGCTGGTGGCGGGCAACAGCGTCCGCATCCTGCGCGATGCCGGCGAGAATTATCCGGCATGGCTGGAGGCGATTGCCGGAGCGCGCCATTCCGTGCTGTTTGAAAATTACATCATCGCCGATGACGCAACGGGGCGTGAATTTGTCGCTGTATTGAGCGAGCGTGCCAGGGCGGGCGTCGCGGTTCGGCTGATCTACGACTGGATGGGGGCGCTCGGCGTCGGCACACGCAGCCTGCTGCAGCCGCTGCTGGAAGCCGGCGGCGAGATGCGCTGTTTCAATACGCCGCAGCTGGACAGTCCCTTCGGCTGGCTGACGCGTGATCACCGCAAGATGATTGCCGTGGACGACACGGTGGGTTATGTGGCGGGCCTGTGCGTCAGCGGCAAATGGCTCGGCGAACCCGCGCGCGGGGTGGCGCCATGGCGCGACACCGGCGTTGAAATCCGCGGCCCGGCGCTTGCCGACATCCGGCAGGCATTTGCCCAGACCTGGGCCGCCGCGGCGAACGACGACCAGGATGTGCTGGATGTGAATGTCGCGGAAGACGTGCCGGCCGCCGGGGAAGTGCTGGTGCGCGTGCTGGCCAGCCAGCCGAGTACGGCCGGCATGTACCGGCTGGACCAGATGATTGCAGCGATGGCGCGCGACACCCTGTGGCTGACCGACGCCTATTTTGTCGGCGTCGCACCATATGTCCAGGCCTTGCGCGCGGCGGCGATGGACGGCGTCGACGTCAGGCTGCTGGTGCCGGGCAACAGCGACGTGCCGCTGCTCGGATCATTGTCGCGCTCGGGTTACCGCGCCCTGCTCGAATCGGGCATCCGCATATTCGAATGGAACGGCACGATGCTGCATGCGAAAACCGCGGTGGCGGACTGCCGCTGGGCCCGCGTCGGCTCGACCAACCTCAATATCGCCAGCTGGATCAGCAACTACGAACTCGACGTGGCGATCGAGGATGAGGGTGTGGCGCGCAGCATGCAGGACATGTACGAGGCTGATCTCGAGAATGCGACGGAAATCGTGCTCGGAGACCGCCGCCGCATCCTTCCCTCTGCCGCGCGGCGCAGGCCTGCGGGCTCGGGCGGGCGGGCATCGCGCGCTGCTGCCGGCGCATTGCGCATCGGCAACACGGTTGGCGCGGCATTCAGAAGCCGGCGCATGCTGGGCCCGGCGGAGTATGGCCTGATGTTCGCCGTGGCCTCTGGGTTTCTGCTGTTCGCGCTGATTGCCGTGGCGGCGCCGCTGCTGGTCACCGTGCCGCTGGCTGCGCTGGCGCTGTGGATTGCGCTGACGCTGCTGGTGCGCATCCTGCGCGCGCGCAGGCGCAGGGATGAAACCGCGGAAGCAGGAAACAGGGGGTAGGGCCAGGACTCCCGTCTGCAGTCAGCGCAGCAGGCGCAGTGCTTCGCTTTCCAGCCAGGTCACCGGCAGCATCAGCAGCAACTGGCAGACGACAAGCAGGAACAGCGGCGACAGGTCGACATTGCCCACCGGCGGAATATGCCGCCGGAACAGGCGCAGGAACGGCCGGGTCATCGCGTCGAGCAGTGGCGCCACCGGGCTGCCGGGATTGATCCACGACAGCAGGGCCTGCAGCAGCGTCGCGCCAATCACGATGTAAATCAGCAGCTTGAGTATGGCCACTGCGGCGAAGGCCGCAATGCCGATGACGGCGAGGCCGACTTCGGCGCCAAAACGGTAGCCACGCAACTGCATCACGACCAGCAGTTCCAGCAGCTGCATCAGCCATGCGAGCAGCAATGTCGGCAGATCCAGACCCCAGAGACCGGGGATGAAACGGCGCGCGGGGCGGACCATGAAATCCGTCAGTGCATTGACGAAATCCGCCAGCGGGTTGCGGTACGGCGCACGCACCCACTGCAGGTAAAAACGCAGCAGCAGCGTGAAGGTGAGCAGGCCGAATGCAACCTGCGCGATGAAAATCAGGGCATCGGCAAGCATTTCAGTCTTTGCCCAGGGCGTCGCCCATTTCGGCGGCGCGTTCGGCGGCGGCACGGACTGCGCGGATGAATGCGGCCTTGACCGCGGTTTCATCGAGCACGCCGATTGCGCGTTCGGTGGTGCCGCCTTTGGAGGTCACCCGTGCGCGCAGGGTTGCCGGGTCGGCGGCGTCGGCGGCCGCGAGTTTGACCGCGCCGGCGAAGGTCGCCAGTGCGCTGCGCCGCGCAATTTCCGGCGACAGACCCAGTTCCCGTGCAGCCTGCTCCAGCGCCTCGATAAAATAAAAAACATAGGCTGGGCCGCTGCCGGATACCGCGGTGACGGCGTCGAGGTCATTTTCTCCATCAACCCAGAATGTGTCTCCCACGGCCGCGAGTATTTGTTCGGCGCTCCTGCGCTGCGCGTCGCTGACGCCGGGCATCGCGTGGAGTCCGGTGATGCCGGCAGCGACCAGGGCCGGGGTATTGGGCATGGCGCGCACGATTTGCGCGGAGGGACCCAGCCAGCGCGCGAGGTCGCTGCAGCGTATGCCGGCAGCGATGCTGATGACCAGCTGCTCCTTGAGTGCCGGCGCCAGCGCGGCGGCAACTTCGCGCATCTGCTGCGGCTTGACCGCGAGCACGATGCAATCAGCGCCGGTGGCTGCCGCTCCGACATCGCCGGAAGTCCGGATGCCGAACTGCTTTTGCAGGCGCGACAGCACCTCCGGCGACACATCGACGGCATGCATGGAGGACGGCGCACGGCCTTTGGCAATCAGGCCGCCGATGATCGCGGCAGCCATGTTGCCGCCGCCGATGAAAAGGATGTTCATGGTGTCGAATATGTGGCGTGACCGGGCAAAAAAGAAACTTGCACCTGCCACATTATACGGTTCGGGTTCCGGTTTTAACGTTTTTTCGGGTGCCGAAAATGGCGGTGCCGACACGGACGATGGTCGCGCCTTCGCTGATGGCGGCCTCAAGGTCATCCGACATGCCCATCGACAGCGTGTCGATGCCGCTGTCATCCGCCTGCAGTTTTTCCTTCAGCTGCCGCAGCAGGGCAAAGCGCGTGCGCTGCAAGGCGGTGTCGGGCGTCGGCTCGGGGATGGCCATCAGGCCGCGCAGCCGCAGGCGCGGCATCCGGCGGATGGCGGCAGCCAGATCCCGCTCCATGCCGAGCGCAACACCGTTTTTGCTGGCTTCGCCGCTGACATTGATCTGGATCAGGACATTGAGCGGAGGCAGATGCGCCGGGCGGGCATCGTTCAGGCGCTGGGCGATTCTTTCCCGTTCAATGCTGTGCACCCAGGCGAAGGATTCCGCCACCTGGCGCGTCTTGTTGCTCTGGAGCGGGCCGATGAAATGCCATTCGATGCCGAGATGCGCGAGTTCATGCGCCTTGGCCAGGGCTTCCTGCACAAAATTCTCGCCAAATGCACGCTGCCCGGCCTGCCAGGCGTCGCGCAAGCGGGCGGCGTCGCAGGTTTTGCTGACCGCGAGCAGATGCACGCTGTCCGGCGAGCGTTCTGCAGCGGCTGCAGCCCTCGCGATGCGCTCGCGCACGGCTTGCAAGTTGGCGGCGATTATGGCCATAATTTCAACGCTTTCCGTTGCATGCGTCGCTGTGCAATATTGCACGGTGATGACGGCATCCTGATCCGCGACGTTCTGCTTCGTTTC
>CAZSIR010000203.1:0-4215 GCA_964606765.1 uncultured Bordetella sp.
GCCTGCTGTGCGGCACACACGCTGCATGACGGCCTGTCCGATCTCACCTATGTGCTGCTGCCCCTGCTGGCGCAGACTTTCGGGCTGTCGCTGGCGCAGGTCGGCATGATACGCGCGGCGCACCGCACCGCGATGGCGTCTTTCCAGATTCCCGCCGGCCTGATCGCCGAACGTTTCGGCGAGCGCAATCTGCTGGCGGCGGGCACCGCCGTTGCCGGCGCCGCCTTTGTCGGGCTGGCGCTGGTTGACGTGCAGCACGCCTCGGCGTTCTGGATGCTCCTCGTCGCACTGTTTTTTGCCGGTGTCGGTTCGGCCGTGCAGCATCCGCTGTGTTCGACCATCATTTCCAATGCCTATCCCGATGCGCGCCGCCGCACGGCGCTGGGCACCTACAACCTGTTCGGTGACGTCGGCAAATTCGCGTTCGGCGGCTTGCTGAGCCTGCTGTTGCTGGGCGGCCTGACGTGGCAGGGACCGGTGGTGTTCTACGGCATCGCCGGCATGCTGACCGCAGTGGCCATCCTGTTCTGGGTCACCGGCAACAGTGCTGTAGCGGCGGCCAGCCGCTCCACGACAGCCACGCCATCCGGCGGCGGTTGGGGCATCCGCAACCGCCGCGGTTTCACCGCGCTGTGCCTGATCGAAATCCTCGACAGCAGCACCCGTACCGGCTTCCTGACGCTGATCGCCTTCCTGATGATCGACAAGGGCCTGTCCAGCGGCTGGGCCGCGCTGTCGGTGCCGCTGATCCTCGTCGGCGGCATGGCCGGCAAATACGCCTGCGGCCTGCTCGCGGAGCGCGTCGGCATCATCCGCAGCATTGTCATCACCGAAGTCGCCACCGGCATCGGCATCCTCTGCGCGGTGGCCCTGCCCGGCCTCGCCGCATTCCTGCTGCTGCCCCTGATCGGCATCGTGCTGCAGGGCACCTCATCCGTGCTCTACGCCACCATCGGCGATCTGGTGGAACAGGCCCGCCTGCCGCGCGCCTTCGGCCTGTTCTATACCCTGGGTTCAGCCTGCGGCATTGCCGCGCCGCTGGGTTACGGGCTGGCCGGCGATCATTTCGGCGTCGCCAATGCGCTGGCGCTGATGGGCATTGCGGTGCTGCTGACACTGCCGCTGTGCGCCGTGCTGAGACCGACCATCAGCGCCGAACCGGTGCAACTCTAGAAACGGGCAGAACTTCGGCCTGAAAAATCCGGTTGACAGCGCCTGGAGTCAGCTTTATATTGATAATCATTCTCATTTGATTATCATTCAAGGATGCACGGCCATGACCCAGTCCCACGCTCAGCCCCCGGCGCAACAAGCAGCACCGGCGCCTGAACACGGCATCAAAACCGCGAAACCTGAAATCAGCAGCCTGCGCCTGCTCGGCGAACAGGGCCTCGTGCGCATCGAGCACAAAGGCGCGTTCTACACCCTGCGCGCCACCAGCAAGGGCGGATTGATCCTGACCAAATAGCCGCTGTTGCAACCCTTCCCCGCCAGCCCATGAGTCCTCCTGCTCGGCCGCCAGCCCAACGCCTACACCGAGCACCGGAGACTCCTGATGAATTCCGAGCACACTGCAGCACCTGACCCCGAACTCCCCGCCGCCGCCACGCTGTACCTGATGTCGCACTATGCGCGTCGCCCCTGCCCGCTGATCGCACACGCCATCGCCGAGCAACTGGCGCATCTCTCGGACGCCTGCGCCGGCAGACCATCGCGGGTCATGCAGAAGCTCGCCGACGCCCTGCTGCCGCAATGGCGTGATATCGCCTGCGGCGCCGCCGTCCTGCACCATTGAATCCATTCATGATGAATACGCCATCCCGCCGAAGAATCGTCGCACAGGGGTTGATCGCCGAAGTCGAACACTGCCCGGACTGCGAAATCATGCACCTGCACCTGGGCGCCTTTTCGCTGCGCATGAAACCGGCCGCATTGCAGGACCTGCGCGATACGCTGAGCCGTGCGTTGTCGGCACTGCCATCCGGTGGAAACGCAAGGGCCGAAACGGGCGCCATGCACGATGCAGACCTCACGCGGCCGCCCGGCGGCTCCTGCCACTGATTGCGCATGAAACGGGCTTCTCCGAGAACGGGCGGTTTTGCGCTGTTCACTGCAGCCGTTCTCGTCACCGGCCTGTTCTCGGCACTGGTCGACAACACCCTGGGCTGGGAACATCTGGCGCAGGCACTGCTGCTTCAACTCCCGCAATAATCACCCGCAACGCAATATTCACCCACAACAATTCCCCGCCCGTTCCGCAATGTGAAGGGCTTACCCGCCGCGCCCATGCGGGTAATAATCCGGGCCTCGAATCAAAAAACCAAAGGGGAACGGCATGCTGAGTCTGAAGGGCAAGGTTGCATTCGTCACCGGCGCGGGCAGTGTCGGCGAAGGCTGGGGCAACGGCAAAGCCGCTGCGGTGCTGCTGGCACGCCAGGGCGCCAAAGTGTTCGGCACCGACATCAAGGCCGAGGCGGTTGAAGCCACGCGCGCCATCATCGCGAAGGAAGGCGGCGAATGCAGCACCCAGGTCTGCGACATGACCGATACGGTTTCGGTCAAATCCGCCGTGGATGCCTGCATGAAGCTGTACGGCCGCATCGACATCCTGATCAACAATGTCGGCGGCTCCGCGCCCGGCGATCCGGTGAACATGAGCGAAGAAGTCTGGGACCGCCAGGTCGACCACAACCTGAAGACCGCCTTCCTCGGCTGCAAGCATGTATTGCCGGTGATGGAAAAACAGGGCAGCGGCGCCATCGTCAATGTGTCTTCCGTCGCAGGCTTCGCCCATCAGGTTGATGGCCGCGTGCACATCGCCTACAGCGCGACCAAATCCGGACTGCTCGGCTTCACCCGCGCCACCGCGATCGCCTATGTCAAAAAAGGCATCCGCTGCAACATGGTGGTGCTCGGCACCATGCACACGCCGCTGGTGGAAGAGCGGTTGATGAAACAGCTCGGCCCGGAAGCCGCCGCCAACCTGGTGGCGAAGCGCCACGCCGCGGTGCCCATCGGGCGCATGGGCGATGCCTGGGACAGCGCCCATGCCATCCTGTTTCTGGCTTCGGATGAAGCGCGCTACATCACCGCCACGCAGCTGATTGTCGACGGCGGCCTCACCGCCGCGCGACCCGGCTGATGCGTCTGGGCGAAAAAACCATGGGCGCCCGCAGGCGCCCATGGATAGACATCATAACTATTTGATTTTATTGATATTTTAAATTCCGGCTTACGCAGCCTTGCGTTTGCCGGCTGCGATCAAGCCCGGCACCTTCGAGGCACGCACCAGTACCTGGCCTTCGAACATGCGCCGCTGGGTGCGATAAAACGCGCCCTGCTCGGCATGCCATTTACCGTCCTGCTGCCTGACGGTGGCCGCCACGGTGAGGATGCCCGAAGGCATGCCGATGCGGATCGGCGCCTCGGCGTTGCCGCCCTTGCGCAGGACTTCGTTGACCACGCTGCCCTCGATGCGCGCCGCAACCGCCATGCACAGCGATACGGTCAACGGCAGTGCGCGGTGCGGCTGGCCGTTGGAAATGACGCGGCCGGTGAGGTCAATGTCATCCGTTTTGATCGGTTCGCCCGAAAGCATTTTTGCATCCTGCGCAGCCGATACAAAACCGACGAAGGGCACGGATTTCTTTTTCGCCGCATCTTCGGCATTAGCCGTGATGCCCATGGCCACCGAAGCCGCGATGCGGATCGCTTCCAGCTTGCGCATCACCGCAGTGTTGGCCTCCAGCGGTTCAGGCAGCTCGATGCCGGTCGCGCCAATGTCATCCGCCCGCACCCACACCGTGGCATTCGCCGCATCGACCATCGAGGCGCGGATTTTTCCGACGCCCGGCACGTCGAGCATGTCCACGACATTACCCGTGGGCAACAGCTTGCCGGTGGTGGCGCCGCCCGGATCGCGGAATTCGAGTTTGACCGGAGAACCGGTGCCGGAGACGCCGGGTATCGCCAGATCACCATCCACTGCAGCGAGGCCGTCGTCGACACTGAACAGCGCATGGATGATTTTTTTGGTGTTGGTATTGTGGATGCGCACCAGCGCTTCGCGCCCCGATACCCTGACCATGCCCTCGTCCACCGCAAACGGCCCCATCGCCGAGGACATGTTGCCGCAGTTCGCGCCGTAATCGACTTTCGCCTCCTTCACCTGCACCTGGGCAAAGGTGTAATCAATGTCGGCATCGGGCCGCGACG
>CAZSIR010000204.1:0-4200 GCA_964606765.1 uncultured Bordetella sp.
CTGTTCCAGCTTTACATCCCCCTCTACGGGCACCAGGTCGGCCTGTCGGCTTCGGCGATCGGCATGGTCCTCGGCGCCGCGGCGGCGGCCACCTTTGTTTCACGCGCGGTGCTGCCATCCCTGGTGAAGCGCAACGGCGAGGAAAAAACACTGCTCTATGCGCTGTTCCTTGCGGCATCGATGTTCACACTGATCCCGTTTTTCACCGGCGCCGTCGTGCTCGCCGTGATCTGCTTCGTGCTGGGCCTGGGCATGGGCCTCGGCCAGCCATTGACGGTGATCCTCTGCTACCGCTACTCGCCGGCGGGCCGCGGCGGCGAATCGCTGGGCCTGCGCATCGCGATCAACAATGCCATGCATGTGATCGTGCCGGCGCTGTTCGGCGCGGTGGGCGCGGCCTTTGGCCTGGCGCCGGTGTTCTGGGCCAATGCCGGCGTGATCGCGGCGGGCAACTGGTACGCGCGGAAACGCTCCACCTGAGCACAGGCCATGTCCATCCATACCGCGCTGCTGGTCGTGCTGCTCAACATGTGCGCGTTCCGCGGCAGCAAGGTGCTGGTGTCGCTGTTTGCGCTGGAACTGGGCGCGCCGCAGATCATGCTCGGGGTCATCATCGCCCTCTATTCCCTGTGTCCGACGCTGCTCGCGCTGTACGCCGGCAAGCTCTCGGACCGCCTCGGCGTCGCTCGGCCGCTGGCCCTGGGCTGCACCGGCATCGCGCTGTCGCTGCTGCTGCCGGGCCTGCTGCCATCCCTGCATGCGCTGTACCTGTCTGCGCTGCTGATCGGCTTTTCGTTTGTCTTTTACAACGTATCGGTGCAGAACCTGATCGGCATGCTGAGCAGCGCCGAAGCCCGCACGCGCAATTTCAGCAACCTGAGCCTGATGATCGCGTCCGGCGGTTTTGTCGGGCCGCTGATCGCGGGTTTTGCCATCGACAGCTTCGGCCATGCCATCGGTTACCTCTGCATTGCCGTGCTGCCGGCGATTTCGGCGGTGATCCTGTTCAGCCGCCGCCGCAGCCTGGCGGCGTTGAGCGGTCGGGGCAAAAAAGACGAAGAGGCGGGTTACGCGGTCGGCCTGCTCGGCAACGCGCCGCTGCGCCGCATCCTGATCACCAGCGGCATCATCCTCACCGCCATCGACCTGTTCCAGTTCTACATGCCGATCTACGGCCACGCCATCGGCCTCTCGGCGTCGGCGATCGGCATGGTGCTGGCGATGTTCGCCGGCGCGGCTTTCATCGTGCGCACCATCCTGCCGCAGATCGTCAAGCGCTTCGGAGAAGAGCAGGTGCTGATCGGCTCCATATTCATCGCCGCCGGCACCTACCTGCTGTTTCCGCTGGTCGAGAGCGGCATCGTGCTGGGGCTCATTGCATTCCTGCTGGGCCTGGGCACCGGCTGCGGCCAGCCGCTGACGCTGATGATGATTTATGCGCGCGCGCCGGAGGGGCGCTCGGGCGAAGCACTGGGACTGCGCATGACCATCAACAACCTGACGCATATCGTGGTGCCGCTTTTTTTCGGCACTTTGGGCACGGCTTTTGGCGTTGCCCCGGTATTTCTTGCCAACGCGGTCATGCTCGGTGCCGGCGGCATGCTCAGCCGGCGGCGCTGAAGGGCGGCCATGATTATTCAACGCATCACCGAAAGGACGGACCATGAAAATTGCCATCATTGATGATTACCAGGATGCCTTCCGCAAGCTCGACTGCAGCAAAAAGCTGGCGGGCCACGAACTGATTGCCTTCACCGATACCGAGAAGGATCCGGCCAGACTCGCCGCCCGGATCGGCGACGCCGACGTGCTGGTGCTGACGCAGCAGCGTTCGAAGCTGCCGCGCGCAGTGATCGAAAAACTGCCGAAGCTGAAGCTGATCAGCCAGACCGGGCGCAACGTCAATCACATCGACATCGCGGCCTGCAGCGAAAAAGGCATCGTGGTGTCGGGCGGCGGCGGCGGTAATCCGACTCCGACCGCGGAACTGGCCTGGGGGCTGATCCTCGCCGCGCAGCGCCGCATTCCGCAGGAAGTGCGCCGCCTGCAGGACGGAAAGTGGCAGGGTTCGGTCGGCATCGGCCTCGCCGGCAAGACGCTGGGCATCTACGCCTACGGCCGCATCGGCAGCCTGATGGCCCCGGTGGGCAAGGCCTTCGGCATGCGTGTGTTGTGCTGGGGTCGTGATGCTTCGCTGGCCAAGGCGCGTGCAGCGGGTTATGAGGTCGCCGCCAGCCGCGAGGCGTTTTTTGCCGAGTCCGACGTGATCACGCTGCACCTGCCGCTGAACGACGGCACCCGCGGCATCGTCACCGCGGAAGATCTCGCAGGCATGAAACCGTCGGCGCTGATCGTCAACACCAGCCGCGCACCGATCATTGCCAAGGGCGCGCTGGTGGCTGCCTTGACGGCCGGTCGTCCGGGACGCGCCGCGATCGACGTTTACGAAGACGAGCCGGTGCTGAATGCGGAGCATCCGCTGATCGGCATGGACAACGTGGTGTGCACGCCGCACCTGGGTTACGTCGAGGAGGCCACCTATGAGTCCTATTACGGCACGGCGGTCGAGCAGATCCTGGCGTTTGTCGCGGGCAAGCCGGTCAATGTGGCGAATCCGGATGTGCTGAAGAAATAATCCAGTCAAGGCGGGAGGAGGGAACATGGCGGCAAAAAAAATGCGTTGCGGCGTGGCGGCAGTGGAGGCATTGCGCGCGGCGGGGGTCAGCAAGGTGTTCGGGCTGATGGGTTCGAGCACGCTGGAAATGTATGACGCGCTGTACGACGTCAAGAAGGAAATCGAATACATCGGCGTGCGCCACGAAAACTGCGGCATGCACATGGCCGATGCATATGGCCGCGTCACGCAGACGCCGGGCGTGTTCATCTGCGGCCAGGCCGGGCCGGGTGCGGCGAACATGGTGCTGGGCCTGGCGCAGGCAAAATTCGCCTATTCGCCGGTGGTGGCGATCACCGGCCTGGCTTCGACCGAGCATCTCGGGCGCGACGCGTTCCAGGAGATTGACCAACACACGCTGTTCCTGCCGGTGACCAAACGCGTGATGACCGTGCCGCGGCCGGAGCGCATTCCCGAATTCATCCTCGAGGCTTTCCGCATCGCCAATTCCGGCCGGCGCGGACCGGTGGTGGTGAACATCGCGCGCGACCTGTTCAACCATTCCATTGAGGCCGACATTCCGCAGCGCGTGAACCACGACATCAAGGCGCCGGCGGCCGACGGCGCCACGCTGGAGGAAATGCGCAAGCTGATCCTCGCCGCCAAAAAACCGGTGATCCATGCCGGCGCCGGCATCAAGTGGTCGCGTTCCAGCGCCAAACTCGCCGCGCTTGCCGGGAAACTGCAGATACCGGTGACCAGTTCCGCGGGGCACGCCGACATCCTGCCGATGGATTTCCAGCTCCATGCCGCCGGCGTCGGCCCGCGCGGCAATCCGGTCGCGAGCGACCTGATGCGCGAAGCCGACCTGATCATTGCGCTGGGCACGCGGCTCGGCTTCAACACCACCTTCTACAAGTACACCGATGTGTCACCGACTGCAAAAATCATCCAGGTCGATGTCGACCCGATGGCGCTGGGGCGTTACTTCCCCACGACACTGGCGGTTGCGGCCGATGTCGGTGCCGTGATCGACGGTCTGTCTGCCGTGATGCAGCCGGTTGCCGCGGATGCCGCGCCCTGGCGCGCGCGCAACGAAGCCTATTTCAAGGCGCGCGCGGCATTGTGGGCGGAACGCGAAGCCTCCGGCGCGCGCATGGGCACGCCGATGCACCCGGACGTGATCTATTCGGAAATCCGCAAGGCGGCGCCGCGCAATGCCATTTTTACGCTCGATGCCGGCACCACCGGTTTCCAGGCGACGGACCAGCTGCCCTGTTACGAGACCCCGGCGCTGCTGACGCCGCTGGACTGCGGCATGGTCGGCTTTTCCTACTCGGCCGCCATCGGTGCCAAGGTGGGTGCGCCGCAGCGCGCGGCGATTTCGCTGATGGGCGACGGCGGCTTCGGCATGACCATGGGGGAGATGACCACCGCGGTGGCGAGCAACATTCCGGCCATCGGCATCGTGATGGACAACGGCACCTGGGGTTCGGAGATCGCCTACCAGCGCGATTTCTACGCCGGCCGTTATATCGGCGCGCGTGTGCATCGCCCGCGCTTTGATGAAGTGATGGGCCTCACCG
>CAZSIR010000205.1:0-4199 GCA_964606765.1 uncultured Bordetella sp.
AACGCGGTCGTGGATTTCGAAGCAGTAGTCGTGGGCGTGGCGTTCGTCGTTGGTGAAATGCCGGCGGCTGTGCACGCGCCATTGTTTTGCATCCCATTCCGGCATGCGCGTGTCGCCTTCGGGTTCGGCGTCGACCACGGTCAGGTAAATGCGATCGGTGATCGGCAGCGCGGCGCGGTAGAGCTCGCCGCCGCCGATGACAAAAATTTCATCATCGCCCATGCACAGCGCAACTGCTTCGTTCAGCGTGTGCGCAATCTTTGCGCCGGCAACGGCGTAATCCTTCTGCCGCGTGACGATGACCGTATCGCGGCCCGGCAGCAGGCGCTTGATTGAATCGTAGGTCTTGCGCCCCATGATGATGTGATGACCCATGGTGACCGACTTGAACAGCTGCAGTTCATTGGGCAGGTGCCAGGGAATTTTGCCGTCAACCCCGATGACGCGGTTTTTTGCCATCGCCACGATCAACGAAAGGCGCGGCTTTGCGGCTGCAGTCATACGGCGACGGGGGCTTTGATCGCCGGGTGGGGATCGTAATGTTCCAGCGTGAAGTCTTCATACCGGAAGGCGAACAGGTCCTTGACCGCAGGATTCAGTTTCATCACCGGCAGCGGACGGGGTTCGCGGGAAAGCTGTTCCTTCACCTGGTCCATGTGGTTCAGGTAGATGTGCGTGTCGCCGAAGGTGTGCACGAAGTCACCGGGCTTCAGGCCGCAGACCTGGGCCATCATCAGCGTCAGCAGCGCGTACGATGCAATGTTGAAGGGCACGCCGAGGAACATGTCGGCACTGCGCTGGTAGAGCTGGCAGGAGAGTTTTCCGCCGGCGACGTAGAACTGGAAAAAGGCATGGCAGGGCATCAGCGCCATCTGGTCGAGCTGGGCGACGTTCCAGGCCGACACGATCATCCGGCGCGAATCGGGATTTTTGCGCAACTGCTCCAGCACCTGCGTGATCTGGTCGATGTGCCGGCCGTCGGCCGCGGGCCAGGAGCGCCACTGATAACCGTAGACCGGACCGAGGTCGCCGCCGGGCCGCGCCCATTCATTCCAGATGCTGACGCCGTTGTCCTGCAGGTATTTGACGTTGGTGTCGCCCTGCAGGAACCACAGCAGCTCATGGATGATCGACTTCAGGTGCACCTTTTTTGTGGTGACCAGCGGAAAGCCGGCGCCCAGGTCGAAGCGCAACTGCGCGCCGAATACGGAAACCGTGCCGGTGCCGGTGCGATCGGTTTTTTCGGTGCCGTGTTCGAGCACGTGGCGCAACAGGTCAAGATAGGGGCGCATTGCGTAGCGTAGGGAGTCTGTTGACTGACGCAGCGATTTTAACAGGCCGCGACCGCTATAATCGGTGCGAAATACACCACGGGAAATTCCACCATGCTGGCCAAGTTGCATACCCGGGGCGGTCTGCCCGCTGCGCGAGAACTCGCAAAAGCAAAACACCTGCTGATCGTGGCGCCCGCCGGCACTGCGCCGTCGACGCTGCCGCTGGGCGACACGCTGGAGCGCGCATTGTCACGGCGCGGCAAAAAGGTGCTGGATGGCGCGGTCAGTGCGCAGACGCCGGAAGGTGCGCTGGCGGTGTGGGTTGCGCCGGACCTGGAGAAATCCGTGTTCGAGCAGCAGACCGCGCTGCGCAAGGCGGCCGCGACGCTGCTCGCGGAGCATCCGGAACAAGTCACCGTGCTGGTCTCAGGTCCGGGCAGGACGCGGCGCGCACTGGCGGAACTGGCGGCGTACGTGTTGTGGGTGAACGGCACGCCGTTGCCGGACCGCAAGAAAAAATCAAGCGCGAAACCGCTGCGCACGATACACCTGCATGGCCATGCCGCTGCGGATGGGTTTGCGCAACTGCGCGCCGCGGCGGAGGGCGGCCAGTTGTGCCGGGAGCTGACCGTGCTGCCGCCCAATGAACTGACGCCCGGCGCTTACCGCCAGCGGCTGCGCACACTGGCGCGTGAATACGGCTGGACGCGGAAGGAATATGACTACAGGCGCTTGAAGCGCATGGGAGCCGGCGCATTCTGCGCCGTGGCGCAGGGCAGCGATGAGCAGGATGCGGCCATCGTGCATCTCAAATACCGGCCGCGCGACGCGAAAAAAACCGTGGCGCTGGTCGGCAAGGGCATCTGCTTCGATACCGGTGGCCACAACCTGAAGCCGGCGCGCTACATGCAGGGCATGCACGAGGACATGAACGGCTCCGCAGTGGCGCTGGGTATCCTCGCTGCAGCGACTGAAGCCAGACTCAAGGTCAACATCGATTGCTGGCTGGCACTGGCGCAGAACCACCTGAGTCCGCGCGCCTACAAGCAGAACGATATCGTCACTGCGCTGAACGGCACCACCATCGAAATCGTGCACACCGATGCCGAAGGCCGCATGGTGCTGGCTGACACGCTGACGCTGGCGGCGCAGGCCAGACCCGGCGTGATTGTCGATTTTGCGACGCTGACGGGTTCCATGCACGTGGCGCTGGGCAGCCGTTACAGCGGTATTTTTGCGACCAGCGATGCGCTGGCTGAGCAGGCATTAAGGGCCGGCGTTGAAAGCGGTGAGCGACTCTGCGCGTTTCCGATGGATGAGGATTACGACAGCGCGCTCGACAGTGCGGTGGCTGACGTCAAGCAGTGCACGCTCGACGGCGAGGCCGATCACATTCTCGCGGCACGGCTGTTGCAGCGCTTCACCGGCAAAACACCGTGGATCCACATGGACCTGTCGGCGCACAGCTGCAAGGGTGGCCTGGGAGCCGTGGGCACTGATTGCACCGGGTTTGGCGTGGCCTGGGGTCTGGCGTTTCTGCAGGGCCGCTGAGGCAGTCGTTCAGCCTTTTTTCCGGTCCCAGACATATCGGGCGAGCCGCTGCCAGCGGTTCTGCGGCTGCTTCAGTGCGTTGGGCGCGCGATTCGCCTGATCACGCTGGTGGCTTTGCTTCACCAGCGCATGCAGCTCACGCATGCTCAGGCCGCCGGGGCCTTTGATCTTGTCGGGGTCTGGTTTCCCGCTCATCTGCCAACCTTTTCGCCGTTAATCGCTATGCTACACTTCATGCTTGATTTTAATGGAGTTTTTCTGTCATGTCGGGCAGCACGCTGGGTAAACTGTTCTGCGTTACTTCTTTCGGCGAATCGCACGGGCCGGCGATTGGTTGTGTGGTCGATGGCTGTCCGCCGGGCATGATGCTGAGCGAAGCCGACATCCAGCTCGAGCTCGACCGCCGCAAACCCGGCACTTCGCGCCATGTCACGCAGCGCCGCGAAGAAGACAAGGTGGAAATTCTTTCCGGTGTGTTTGAAGGCAAAACCACCGGCACCCCGATTGGTTTGCTGATCCGCAATACCGACCAGCGCAGCAAGGACTACGGCAAGATCAAGGACCTGTTCCGGCCGGGGCATGCTGATTACACGTACTGGCAGAAATACGGCATCCGTGACTACCGCGGCGGCGGCCGCCAGTCGGCACGCGAGACCGCGGTGCGCGTCGCGGCAGGTGCGATCGCGAAAAAATGGCTGCACGAAAAATACGGCACGGTGATCCGCGGCTATATGTCGCAACTGGGTCCCGTCGAGATTCCTTTCGTGACCTGGGATGAGGTCGGCAACAATCCCTTCTTTGCGCCGAACGCGCAGATTGTTGATGAACTCGAAACCTTCATGGACAAGCTGCGCAAGTCGGGTGATTCCGTCGGCGCGCAGATCACCACCGTCGCGATGAGCGTGCCGGTGGGCCTGGGCGAACCGGTGTACGACAAGCTTGATGCTGACATCGCCTACAACATGATGAGCATCAACGCGGTGAAGGGCGTCGAGATCGGCGCCGGTTTTGCCGCGGTTGCGCAAAAGGGCACGGAACATTCCGACGAAATGACGCCGCAGGGTTTTGTCACGAACAATGCCGGCGGTGTGTTGGGTGGCATTTCGACCGGGCAGGACATCATCGTCAATGTCGCGGTGAAACCGACTTCTAGCATCCGTCTTGCGCGCCACACCATCGACACGGCCGGCAAGGCTGCAATGATCGAAACCCACGGCCGCCACGATCCCTGCGTCGGCATCCGTGCAACGCCCATTTGCGAAGCCATGCTGGCGTTGACGCTGATGGACCATGCGCTGCGCCAGCGTGCGCAGAACGCTGACGTCAAAACCGGAACCCCGGTGATCGCAGCGCAGGCGCCGGCGGGCGTCATCG
>CAZSIR010000206.1:0-4173 GCA_964606765.1 uncultured Bordetella sp.
CAGCTGGTGCCTGCCGAATCCACAGTGTTTCCCTCGCCGATCCCGGCGCAATGCATTTCCAGCGACGAGTATTTTCCGACGCCCCAGACTGAAAAACAGCGCGAATTCGAGGCGCGGGTCAAAAGCATCGGCGATGAGATGGCGAAAAAGCACGGCATCACGCGCCGGCGCTTTTTCAAGAGCGCGGCCGGCATGGCGGCGGCGTTTGTCGCGATGAATGACACCTACGGTCCGCTGTATGCCGTGAGCCGCGCCGAAGCGGCGACGCCGGAGATGGCCAATGAGCGCGCCAATGCGCTGAAAGGCCAGTTCATCATGGACATGCACACCCACTTCCTGCGCGACGACACGCGCATCATGGGCTTTGTGCGCCAGCGCGAGGCCGTGGGCAAGGCGGGCTGGAATCCCCTGCTCGTCGGCAAGCCGCAGACCATCGAGGATCTCAAGTTCCCGAACTATTTCAAGGAAATCTATCTCGACTCCGACACCAAGATCGCGCTGATTTCCGGTTCCGGTTCGGAGGAGCCGCGTGACTGGTTCCTGACCAACGAGATGAAGGACGACGCGCGCACCAAAATCAACAAGGAGGCGGGGACCAAGCGCATGTACTCCCACGCCATCTTCATGCCGGGCATGCCGGGCTGGCTGGACAAGGTGGATCACGACCTTGCCGTGCTGAAACCCGATTCATTCAAGGGTTACACCGTCGGCGACAACACCAACAAGCATCTCGCGCGCCATCCCTGGCGGCTCGACGATGAAAAGCTGCTGTATCCGTTTTATGAAAAGCTGGTGAAGGCCTCCAAGACCACACCCAGTCTGCGCAATGTGTGTTTTCACAAAGGGTTGTTTCCGCCAAGCGTCAGCAAGGAGTTTCCCCACCTTGAGCAATATGCGGATGTGCGCGACGTGGGCAAGGCCGCCAAAGACTGGCCGCAGCTCAATTTCATTGTCTACCACTCGGCGTTCCGCTTTACCGGCGGCGCGTACAAGGTGGGCATGGAGCAGTTCGAAAAAACCGGGCGCATTGACTGGGTGACGGATGTCGCCGAGATTCCGGAGAAATTCGGCGTCAAGAACGTGTACGGCGATCTCGGCCAGCTGTTTGCGCAGAGCACCGTGGCCGAACCGCGTCTCAATGCCGCGATGATGGGCCAGCTGGTCAAGGGCCTGGGTGTGGACCATGTGGTCTGGGGCACCGACGCGGTCTGGACCGGTGCGCCGCAGTGGCAGATCGAGGCCCTGCGCCGGCTGGAGATTCCGGAAGACATGCAGAAGAAATACGGCTTTCCGGCGCTAGGCGCGGCCGATGGTCCGACCAAGACGGCGATCTTTGGCGGCAACAACGCGCGGCTCTACGGCGTGACGCCGCAACACCGGGCATCGCTGGTCAATGACCGTTTTGCCCAGGCCAAGGCGGCTTACGATCGTGAGGGCGGGGATCGCACCAATCTTGCCTACGGTTACGCCATCAAGTCGGCATAAGCGAAAGCGGTTTGCGGAAACGGCGCGGGCATTTCCCGCGCCGTTTTTTTATGCACCCGGTTTCAGCCTGCTTCCCGGTCCGGTTTTGCATCATGCAGTCCACTTGCGTACCCGGACCCGCGGACACACAATGGCCGCTCTGATTCAGCGCGGAGAGCCGGCTTGAACCTGAATAATGGTGTGGCAGTCACCCTGCTTGCCGCCGCGTCATGGATTTGCGCAGATGCCGTTCATGCGGGGCAGGGCGCTGCGGCATCCTCCGGCTCTGCTGCTGCGCAGGGCAGGGGCGGCACGCAGTTCCCGGCGCCCAACAACCAGAACTGGAGTCCGCTGGGCCTGCCCATGTTGCCGCCCAGTTATTACACCGTGCCGGCGCCGGGTTTTTATTCGCCACCTCCCGCAGCGAGGCCCGTGCATCCGGTGGCACCGGCGTTCCGCTACGGTTATCCCGCTTATGTGATTCCGGCACCGGCCTCGCGCGCGGAGAACTACCGTTACTTTTGCCCCGATTCGCGGCAGTACTACCCCGAAGCCGGCACCTGTGCTTCGGCCTGGCTCAAGGTGGTGGCGGAGGACGTCCGCGCACAATGAACCCTGCGTCCCGCGTTGGTTGCCGCTGCTGCTGATTGCCAAATCGCAGTGCTGCAGATTCAACGGCGCCGGCGAATTTCCCTGATCACCGCGGCGTTGTCGAGTTCGGCCTCCCCGTTCTGCAGGCAGCCGTCCATCAGCGCGGCGTAGACGGCGCCCAGCGGCAGCTGCTGCTGCAGGCGCTGCGCCTGCTCCAGCATCAGTGAAAAATCCTTGCGTGACTGCGCAATCTTGCCGTGCGGCGTGAAGTCGCCGTTCACCATCTTGTTGCCCTTGATGTCCATGATCTGCGAATAGGCGGCGGAATCGCGCGCCACGGCCAGCAGGCGGCCGGGATCGAGGCCCATGCGTTCGGCGAATACCAGGCCCTCGGCCAGCGCGGCGCGGTTGATGCCGAGGATCAGGTTGATCGCGAGCTTGGCGCGGCCGCCGTTGCCGGCGGCGCCGAGATGGTGGCGGCGCGGACAGAGGGCGTCGAGCACATCCTTGATCGCGTCTGCGGCGGCCGGATCGCCGCCGACCAGGCCCAGCGCTTCACCGCGGGCGGTTTGTTCACTGGTGCCGGAGACCGGCATTTCGATGAAGCGGACGGCGCCGCCTTCCAGCCGCTGCGCCAGCGCATTGATGCGATCCGGGGCGCAGGTGCTGACGCAGATGGCGGTGAGCGGCGGGGCGCCGGCGGGACGGGATGCGAGCAGGCCGCCCTGTCCCACCAGCGCGGTTTCAACCTGTTCGGTGTTGAATACGGAGAGCACCGCAATGTCGCAATCCGCTGCGAGGGCCGCGATGGAGGCGGCGGATTTTCCGCCCAGGGCTTGGAATGCGGCTGCCTTGCCGGCCTCCACATCGAAGCCGCTGACGGCGTATCCGGCCGCGATCAGGCGCCTCGCGCAGGCAGTGCCCATGAGTCCGGTGCCGATGATGCCTACGGGTTTGATCTGCATGGATTTTCCGGGTGAAGAGTCCGCGCAATTATAGGAGGCCCGCGCGGCGACGAGGCGCTATAATCCCGCCTCGCGCCGGCATAGCTCAGTTGGTAGAGCAACCGCCTTGTAAGCGGTAGGTCGTCTGTTCGATTCAGACTGTCGGCACCACCGCTGCCGGCGGTAAATAGTTGTGGCAAGCAGCGCAATTATTTTAGTCAATATAATCAATTGGTTATATGCTCACCTGAACATTGGTGACCGGTAGCGTGTTGCATTTTGAAGCAGTGAAATTGAACTTTTTGCCGCAGGATCATCAAACAGTTCACAAAAAACGCAGGACGTCATTTCGATGGCGACGCTGCAACAGAACGGAGAGAGGAATTGATTAACGTCGAACACCTGGTCAAGGCCTTTGGCCCCAAGCTGGCGGTGAATGATGTCTCGTTCAGCGTCGAGCGCGGCGAAGTGCTGGGATTTCTCGGGCCCAACGGCGCCGGCAAATCGACCTCCATGCGCATGATCACCGGGTATTACCCCCCGACCTCGGGCCGGATCACCGTCGGCGGCCATGACATGGTTGAAGATCCGATTGCGGCCAAACGGCTGATCGGCTACCTGCCGGAGAATGCGCCGGGCTACGCCGACATGACGGTCAACGGTTTTCTCAATTTCTGCGCCGAGCTGCGCGGACTGCAGGGCGATGCGCGCAAACGCGCGGTGCACCGGGCCGTGGAACTGTGCTTCCTCGAAGCCGTGCTCTACCAGTCCATCGATACGCTGTCCAAGGGCTACAAGCACCGCACCTGCCTCGCGCAGTCGCTGATCCATGATCCGGATGTGCTGATCCTCGACGAACCCACCGACGGCCTCGACCCGAATCAAAAGCATGAAGTGCGCGGCCTGATCAAGCGCCTCGGCGAAAACAAGGTGGTGATTTTCTCGACCCACATCCTCGAGGAGGTCGAAGCGGCCTGCTCGCGCGTGATCATCATCGACCGCGGCCGCATCGTCGCCAGCGGCACCCCGGCGGAACTGAAGGCGCGTTCGCCGGAAGGCAAGCTCGACGAGGTGTTCCGCGCGATCACGCTGCCGGACACCGTCAAGGCGGAGGTGCAAGCATGAACGCCTGGGCCAACATCCGCACCATCATGAAACGCGAGCTGTCGGGCTA
>CAZSIR010000207.1:0-4114 GCA_964606765.1 uncultured Bordetella sp.
AAGGTATACAGCAGATGGACCAGGCCAAGCACCAGGATAATGGCGGCGCTGGCAACCATCAGGGCCTGGGCATAAAAAATCATGACATATTCACTGTGCGGGGTTCATGACAACCATTAAATGCGCAGAATCATCAACCGTGCCGTCAAATCCCGGCGTCAGCCTCAACATCCACGTAGGCCTCCGGCTGAAAACGCGGCGTACAGATCGCGAGAAAAACCAGGTCGCCCTGTCCGGTGTTGGCAATCCGCTGCCGCACCGAGGGCGGAATCATCACCACGTCGCCGGCGCTGACCTCCTGCGGCTGCAGGTCACCGACTTCCATGATTCCGCTGCCGTCGAGTATCACGTAACGCTCCGTGGTATCGAGCACGCGATGCCAGCGGGTTGTGACACCGGGCTCCACCCGCGCCCGGGCAATCGACATCTGCGGATCATCTTCCGAATTGGACAGTTCGAGGATATGACAGCGCTCGTCGGTCAGGACCTCCGCCGCGGGGTGGGCGCGGAGTATGGGAGGCAGGGATTCGGGCACGGCCATTCGTTCCGCTTAGCGACCGTAAAACTTTTTCACGGTTTCGTCCGCCACCTTCTGCAGGAAAGCCGCATCTTCCTTGCTGATCCTGCCGTAGTAGTCATAGCTGTTCCCCACCGGCGATTTGCCGTAGACGCTGGCATAGACCGTGCAGGCGGCGAGGTAGGTGCCAATCAGCGTGGGGTGGCTGCCGTCAAAATCCTGGTGCAGCTTGATGTCGGGCTTCTGGCGGTAGGCCTCGGCAAAAGCCAGTCCGGTCGGGATCACCAGCGCATTGATCTCGTTGCCGGCTTCGACATACATCTCCGCGGTTTTTGCCGTCATCTCCGGGCTGGCAAATTTGCTCGGCTTGATGTGCGCGGGCGTCATGTACAGCGCGACCTTGCCGCCCTGCTTCGTGATCACCTCGTTGAACTCGACAACCTTCTCCCGGAATTTTGCCTTGGCATTGTCCGACAGCGCATCGGTGCTGTTGCCCTGCATGATGACCAGTTCGAAGGGCTGCTTGATGCCGAGATTACCCGGCGTCGTCAGGTGAACGATGTTGTGGTGCCACAGCGGCGCACCACCGATGGTCGCGGATTTGTATTGAATGGCTTTCTGAATGGACGGATCGCCCGCCGATGCCAGGCGGTTGACATGATTGTGCAGGCTGTCGTTGTAGTACATGTAGCTGTTGCCGACAAACAGCACGCGCTTCGGCGTATCAACCTGCGGCTGCTTGACCACCGGACTCGCAGCCTGCGCGCCGGCCAGTGACAGCAGACCCGCCAGCAACAATGACTGCAGAAATAAAATCTTGCGCTTCAGCATGATGACTCCCCTCCCGTTTGGTTTTTTGGACCGGCATCGACTGAATGGCCAACATGTGGGCCAGGCCGCCGCGCCGGGATTTTGCAGTAACATTGTTTCACCGAGCGCGCCGCGACCGCAACAGCGGCGCAATAAAAACAGCAACAATCCGCCGGACCGGAGGAAATCTGTCATGCGCTTCACCACGCGTTCCGTTTTACAGTATTGCACGCCCACCGTAAGACCCCTTGCGCCGCCCCTTTTCGCACTGCCCGCGCTCGCACTGGCCCTCTTTCTGGCCGCGATCCCCGGCCAGGCGCCGGCGGCGCAACCGGCGGCAAACGCCTATCCCGAACGCCCCATCCGCCTGCTGATTGCCCAAGCCGCCGGCGGCAACGCCGACATCATCGCCCGCGCCCTGGCGGAAGGCCTGAGCGAACGGCTGGGCCAGAACGTCGTCGCCGACAATCGTCCGGGCGCCAGCGGCATCATCGCCACCGAACTCACGGTGCGCGCCGCACCGGACGGCTACACCATCCTGCTGGTGCCGAGCTCCTTCGGCGTCAACCCCGCCGCCAACCGCAAGCTGCCCTATGACCAGCTGCGCGACCTGGCGCCCATCACCATGGTGGCCAGCGCGCCCAATGTGCTGGTGGTCGGTCCTGCGCTGAAAATCAAAACCGTGGCCGATCTGGTGCAGGCCGCCAAGGCCAATCCCGGCAAACTCACCTATGGCTCCTCCGGCAATCTCGGCTCGCCGCATCTTGCCGGCGAACTCTTTGAACTGATGACCGGCACCGACATGGTTCATGTGCCGTACAAAGGAGCTGCCACCGCAATGATCGATCTGATCGGCGGGCGCATCTCGATGTCCTTCGCCAGCCTGCCCAGCGCCATCGCGCACATCCGCGCGGGCCGTCTGCACCCCATTGCGGTCACCAGCGAAAAACGCTTTCCGCTGACACCGGAGCTGCCCACCATCGCTGAATCCGGCCTGCCTGGTTTTGAAACCACGGCCTGGCAGGGACTGGTGGCGCCGGCGCGCACACCGCCCGCGATCATCAAGCGACTGAACGCCGAATCGGTGCAGGTCATCAACCATCCGGCAATGCGTGAGCGCATGATCCAGAACGGCGCCGAACCCGTCGGCAGCACCCCGGAGGCCCTGTGGGATTTCGCGCGCAAGCAAATTGCCAAATGGGGCAAGGTCATCAAGGCTGCCGGCATCACGCCGAACTGAATTCACAAACTCTGCAATAAAGGAATCATCGTGGCGACATCCAGCAATGGTCCGCTCTCCCGCTTTACCGTGCTCGACTTGACGAGAGCCCGCTCCGGCCCCACCGCCGTGCGCCAGCTCGCCGACTGGGGCGCAAAAGTCATCAAAATCGAGGAACTCGGCGAACAGGACGGCGACGGCAGCCCCTTCGACAAGCGCCACGGCCCGGATTTCCAGAACCTGCATCGCAACAAGCGCAGCATGACGCTGAACCTGAAATCGCCGGAAGGCCTGGCCGTGTTCAAGAAAATGGCTGCCACAGCGGACGTCATCGTTGAAAACTACCGGCCGAAAGTCAAAGACCGCCTCGGTATCGACTACGAATCCATCCGCAAAATCAATCCGCGCATCGTCTACGCCAGCATCAGCGGCTTCGGCCAGGATGGCCCCTACGCCGACCGTCCGGGTCTCGACCAGGTCGCACAGGGCATGAGCGGCCTGATGTCGATCACCGGTCTGCCGGGGCAAGGCCCCGTGCGCGCCGGCATCGCCATCGGCGACTCCAGCGCCGGGCTGTACCTGTCCTTCGGCATCGTCACCGCGCTGCTGGACCGCGAACACACGGGCGAAGGGCAATGGGTACATACGTCATTGCTGCAGGCCCTGATCGCGATGACCGATTTCCAGGCCGCGCGCTGGACCGTCGCCAAGGAAGTCGCAGGACAGGCCGGCAACAACCATCCCACCGCCATTCCGACCGGCACCTACAAGACAGCGGACGGCCACATCAACATCGCCGGCAGCGGCAACCTGTTCGAACGCCTGTGCAAAGCCGTCGGCCTGCCCGACATTCCGAAAAATCCGGATTATTCCTCGTCGAAAATCCGCTCCAAGAACCGCGACGCACTGAACAAGGTCATCGCCGCACAGATTGAAACAAAAACTTCAGCCGAATGGATCGAACTGCTGAACAAGGCCGGCGTGCCTTGCGGCCCGATCTACAAAATCAACGAGGTTTTTTCCGATCCCCAGGTGCAGCACCTGGGCCTTGCCGCGCCGGCCAAACACTACAAGCTCGGCGATATCGGCGTGGTGAAAAACGGCATCAATTTCTCCAAGACGCCGTTCAAGGTGCGCAATGCAGCGCCGGACCGGGGTGCGGAGACGGATGAAATCCTGAAGGAATACGGCTACGGCGAGGCGGAGATTGCGAAGCTCAAGAGCGATGGCATTACGACCAGCAGTTAGCTGCCGCGACATCACCCTTTCACGGCGGTAGCCGGGGTTCGAATCCCCGTGGCAACGTCAGTTATTAGGGATCGCAACCGCGACCCTAAATGATAATATTATAAGTATTTGATTTTATTGATAATTTATAGTTCCGCCCGCAGCGATGATCTTCAGCGACTCCACCACTTTCTTATCAACGAGGATCCCCTCCTTGCGCCGCCGCTCGCGCTCGCGCATCGCGCGCTCGGAAGGGATGCGAATTTCTTCAACGCCCGGCTGCTTCGGCGTGTCCTTGATCTGCTGCACGTACTCGGCCATGCGTTTCGGAAACTCGCCGC
>CAZSIR010000208.1:0-4104 GCA_964606765.1 uncultured Bordetella sp.
GCAGAAAATGAAATGCCCCTTCCTGATCGTGCACGGCGCCGACGACGAGCAGGTGCCGCTGGCGGATGCGCAGGCGCTGTACAACGCCTCTGGGTCGAAAGACAAAACGCTGCGCGTGTTCACCGCCGAAGAAGGCGGCGCGCAGCACTGCCAGCGCGATTACCTGACACTGGGTGTGGCGGAAATGTGGAACTGGTTTGAGGACAAGCTGAAGCCGTGATGCGCTATTGCGAGATGCGGCGCTGTCAGGATTGCGGGGCGCCGGTGGGGGCCAAGGACAAGTTTTGTGCGCGGTGTGGGGCGAAGTTACCGAGAGAACCGAAAACAGCTAAACACAGCAACTAATACCTCTAGTAGGCGAATAAACAGCAAATGGCCACATCCAGTCCTCGTGAATCAACGATCCGGAAACTATTCGCCGTTTCGGGAAATCAATGTGCTTTTCCTGGTTGCCCTACTCCAATCATCGACGGCCCAACGGGCAGCATCCTTGCGGAAGTTTGCCACATTCATGCGCAAAATATAGGGGGGCCAAGATATAAAGAAGATCAATCCGAGGAAGGCCGGCATGAATATGAAAATCTTATTCTTATGTGTCGAGTGCATCACAAGATTATTGACGACCCGAATAATCTTTCAAAATTCGACGCCGACCAATTAAGAAAAATAAAAAATGAACATGAGTCAAAAATCAGTAAAGCAAGTTTATCGTCACCTGAATTAAGCGATAGCGTATTACAAGCACTGAAACTGTCCGCCACCACATATGATTCAGGTTCGGTTCACATGGACTTTAGGCAAGCCACTTTCAAAGTTGGAGGTGAGGGCGGCGGTCCAGGGGGAGGTGGCGGCGGCGGTGGATTACTAACGATTGTTGGTCTGAGTTACCTTCCTTCGGAAATTTTAGTCGACCTAAATGGGCTAGACGGAAAATTCCCTGGGGGTGGAGGTGGGGGTGGTGGTGCAATTGCATTCATTGGCCGAAACGTAGAAACCTTCGATCTGGAAAATGGATTCCACATTTCCAGCATATTTACAGCAAATTCTGCATCTATAGATAACTTATTGCATGTGCTTGGCGCTGCTTGGTCGTATTGCCCAATTCCAAAAGTCCCCGATAGCGTTTCGATCAAACTAGTATTCATAGCGGAATGTGGAAATCTTGATCCAGGAACTTTATTGCGCCTCGATATCGAAATACTTGACCCAAACCGAAGCACCAAATTACTTACCTTCTATGATTTGGAAATACCGAAATCTAGGGAGGAAATATGCCGGATTCCAGCAATTAAGTCGCTCGACTTCGAAGTTGATTCGTACGGTATCTGGGAAATATCCGTAATGGGAAATAAGCAACCCTTAGCAAGATATAAGATCGAGTTTCGCAATGGCTCCAAGATACCAATCTAACAATTCTGTATCGGTCGCCCACAATTAGCGTTAAACGTACTCTGAAACCTCCACCAGATTCAAATCCGGATCCCGGAAATAAACCGAGCGTATTTCCCCCATCGCTCCGGTCTTGATGCAGGGCCCCTCGATGATCGTGACCTTGTGTTTGTTGAGGCTTTCGATCACCTGCTGCAGCGGCACTGACGCAATAAAACAGAAATCCAGCGTGCCGACATCCGGCGCATGTGCCTTCGGGTCGTACTTCTCCCCCTTCACGTGGATGTTGATTTTCTGCCGGCCGAATTTCAGCGCGAGACGTTTGCCTCCGCGGAAAGTCTCCAGTGTCATGCCCAGCACTTCGGTATAGAAGCGGATCGTTTCCTCGGGCTGGGCGGTGGTGAGGACGAAGTGGTCAAGGCGGTCGATCATGGTTGATTCCTTTCTTTTGCCGTCATCCCGGCGAAAGCCGGGATCCAGTGGTTTACTACGGTTCGTTGCTGGATTCCGGCTTTCGCCGGAATGACGATATATTATAAGTATTTGATTTTATTGATATTTAATCACCCGCCGCAGCCGCTCTGCCTGGGGGACTCATTTGATTTTGCGTGCTTCAGGTCTCGCCGCGGATTTGCCTTGGACGCGTTGTCGCAAGTAATCAAACACCTCATCAGCTGAAATACCGGAGCAGGTTTTTTTCATCCGCTCGAGCCGATCCACAGCCTCCGCATGAAACGCGGCACGGTTCTTTTCGGCCAACAGTGAAGCCTCATCAGGCTGAATGCGCTCCACCCTGTCACGGACGTCACGGTGGGTCATCAGCTTTTTGCTCACTTTGTCATGTGTTTTCATGCTTGATCCCCTTCAAATCAGATCACACCCTTGGCGCGCAGATCCGCAATCGTTTCCGGTTTGAGCCCGGCGCGCCGCAAGACCGCTTCCGTATCTTCACCCAGCCGCGGCGCGGTGTTGCGGATGCCGCCCGGTGTCGCCGACAGCTTGGGCACGATGCCCGGCACATCGACTGCAGTGCCGTCCCGGGTGCTGATGTTGAGGATCATGTCGCGCGCCCGGTATTGCGCATCCGCCGCGATGTCGGCCACCGAATAGATCGCGCCGGAAGGCACGTCATGTTCGTCGAGGATTTTCAGCGCATCGGCCTTGTCATGCGCGCCGGTCCAGGCGGCAATCGCGGCATCAATTTCGGTGACGCGTTTGACGCGGCCGTCGTTGGAACCCAGATCCGGTGCGGTGCCGAGGTCATCGCGATTGATTGCTTTCATCAGCCGTTTAAAAATCCCGTCGCCGTTGCCGCCGATCAGGATCCAGCCGTCTTTGCAGGGATAGGCATTCGACGGCACGATGCCGGGCAAGGCGCTGCCGGCCGCTTCACGCACCACGCCGAAGGCGCTGTACTCGGGCAGCAGGCTTTCCATGCAGTTGAACACGCTTTCGTACAAAGCAATGTCGATGACCTGGCCTTCGCCGCCTGCGTGCTTACCATTCCTATCGCGGTGATACAGCGCCATCAACACGCCGATCACGCCATGCAGCGCCGCCAGCGTGTCGCCGATCGACACCCCGACGCGCACCGGCACGCGGCCGGGTTCGGCGGTCAGGTAACGCAGCCCGCCCATGGATTCGGCGATGACGCCGAAACCGGGCCGGTCGCGGTACGGCCCGCTCTGGCCGTAGCCGGAGATGCGCACCATGACCAGCTTGGGGTTTATTTTTTTGAGATCCTCGTAACCGAGGCCCCACTCCTCCATCTTGCCGGGGCGGAAATTCTCGATCAGCACGTCGGCCTCCTTCACCAGCGTGCGCAGGATGTCCTGGCCTTCGGTTTTGGTGAGGTCCAGCGTCACCGACTGCTTGTTGCGCGACTGGACTTCCCACCAGATCGAGTTGCCGTCCTTCAGCAGCCGCCATTTGCGCAGCGGGTCGCCCTTGCCCGGCGGTTCGATCTTGATGACGTCGGCGCCGAAATCGCCCAGCGTCTTGCCGCAGAAGGGGCCGGCGATGAGCTGGCCGAGTTCAATGACGCGAACGCCGGCGAGGGGGCCGGCGTTGTTTTGAGGTGTGGAAGTCATGCGATGTCCTTCAAAGTAGCTGGAAGGATATCGCAGACGGAAAGCGGCTACTTGCCCTGCAGTTCCGCCGCGCGTTTCACCGCCTTGACGATGTTGAGGTAACCGGTGCAGCGGCAGAGGTTGCCCTCGAGGCCATGCACGATTTCCTCGTCACTCGGTTTCGGGTTGTCCTTGATCAGCGCGGCGGTGGTCATGATCATGCCCGGCGTGCAGAAACCGCATTGCAGCGCATGGCATTCGGTGAAAGCCTGCTGCGCAGGATGCAGCTTGCCGTCCTTGGCGAGGCCCTCGATGGTCACGACGTCGGCGCCGTCGGCCTGCACCGCAAGCATGGTGCAGGATTTGATCGCGCGGCCGTCGACATGCACGGTGCAGGCACCGCACTGGCTGGTGTCGCAGCCGACATGGGTGCCGGTCAGTTTCAGTTCGTCGCGGAGGAAATTGGCGAGCAGCACGCGGTCTTCGACTTCGCCGGTGGTTTTCTTGCCGTTCAGGGTCAGGGTGATTTTGGCCATTGCAGTATTCCCGGTTAAGCCAGCGCTTTGACGGCACGCAGGGCCATGACTTTGGCCAGCTGCGCACGGTATTCACGCGTGCCGTGCATGTCTTCGTTGAGGTCGTCGGC
>CAZSIR010000209.1:0-4007 GCA_964606765.1 uncultured Bordetella sp.
TATTCGACCACGCGTTGTAGCGGGTCAGCATCCGTGCGGTGTCCGCGGTCAGCATTTTCCGGCGCTCCGTTGTGGATTCAGATTCAATCGCCTTCGAGTCTCGATTCCCGGACCACCTTGGTCCATTTCGCGATCTCGGACTTCACGTGGGCCTCGAACTGTTCCGGCGTCGCCTGTTCGACCGTGATGCCCTGATCCTCAAGACGCTTTTTCAAGGGTCCGGCCAGCACTTTCGCGCCATCCGCATGCAGCTTCGCCAGTATCGGCTGCGGCACCTTGGACTGTGTGCAGAGGCCGTACCAGCCGGTCACGTCATAACCGGGCACGCCCGCTTCGGCAAAGGTCGGCACGTCCGGCAACTGCGCGCTGCGCACCGCCGAAGTCACGCCCAGCGCGCGCACGCGTCCGGCCTTGACCGCCGCCAGCGGTGCGCCGGCCAGATTGCCCACCGAGGATTCCATGTGGCCGCTGATCGCATCGGCCAGCGCCGGTGCAGCGCCCTTGTACGGCACATGCACGATGTTGATGCCGGTCATGGTCTTGAACAGTTCGATCGACAGGTGCGGTGAAGCCCCGACGCCGGATGAGCCGAAATTAAGCTTGCCCGGATGCTTTTTGGCGTAGTCGATGTACTGCTGCAGGTTTTTGATCGGCATCGACGGGTGCACCATGAAAACGTTGGGCACGCCGCCGATCTTGATCGGGAAGGCAAAATCGGCGATCGGATCATAGGTCAGCCGCTTGGCAAAACGCGCCGGCGTGATCGCATGCGAACCGATGTTGCACAAGACCAGCGTATAACCGTCCGGCGGCGCCTTGGCCGTGGCCTCGGTGGCGATGTTGCCAGCGGCGCCGGGCCGGTTTTCCACCAGCACATTGCTGCCCCACAGCTCGCCCAGCGCATGCGCCATCATGCGCGCCGTGGTATCGACGCCGCCTCCGGGGGTGTAGCCGACGAGGATGCGCACCGGCTTGCCGCCGGGAAAATTCTGCGCGACTGCGGAACCCGCGAACAGGGCGATGCCTGCCAGGATGATGCCTGCGATTGCTTTTTTCATGTCAAAACGCCTCCTCGAAAATGATCATGAACATCCGGGCCGGTTGCTTTTATATTGAAGATGCTCCGGGCCCGCGGACCATCTTTTTGTGCCTGCCCATGCCTGCAAAAGGTCAGTCGATTTTTGCTCCCGCGCGCTTGATGACCTCGCCCCAGCGTTCGCGGTCGCTGCGCACCAGCTTCCAGAATGCCTCCGGCGTGCCGGGATGCGGCTCGGAGCCCAGTGCGGCAATCCGCTTCGCACCCTCGGGCGAAGTAATCGCCTTGTTGAGCGCGGCATTGAGCACCTTGATCATCGCCGGCGGCGTTTTCGCCGGCGCCACCATGCCGTGCCACACCGTCATCACGAATCCGGGCACGCCGGCCTCGACCACGGTCGGAATGTCGGGAAAAATCGCCGAACGTTCCGGACCGGTCACGGCCAGTCCGCGCACGCGGCCGGCCTTCACATGCGGCGTCACCGAGTTGAGGCCCTCCATCATCAGCTGCACCTGTCCCGACATCAGGTCCACCAGCGCCGCGGCGCCGCCCTTGTACGGCACGTGCACGATCTTGATGCCGGTCATGGTTTTCAGCAGCTCAAAACCGATATGCCCCGGCGCGCCGTTGCTCGATGAGCCATTGAGCAGCTTGTCCGGATTCTTTTTCGCGTAGTCGATGACTTCCTTCAGGCTGGTGAACGGCGTCTTCAGACTCGCCAGGATCATCTGGTGGCCGCTGACCGTCTGCCCCACCGGCGCGAGGTCGCGCAGGGCATTCACCGACTGCTTCTGCAGCAGGTGCGGCGCAATGGCCAGTGCGCCGATGGGCGCATAGGCCACGGTATAACCGTCGGCAGGCGCCTGCACCGTGAGTTCCAGCCCCAGCTGCAATGCACCGCCGGGCCGGTTGTCGACGACGATCTGCTGGTTGAGTTCGCGCGACAGTTCGGTGGCGACAATGCGCGCCGCATTGTCGGTCGAACTGCCGATGTTCTGCGGCACGATCATGCGGATCGGACGCTCGGGATACGCCGCCTGCACCGCGGCACTGGCCAGCAACAACAGCAAACCGCAGATCGGATACCGCATGGTGTTCCTCCTCGTTACATGGCGTCAGGTTCCCGCCTTTTTGTTTTACTGATTTTTATGCCTTTATTTATCGCTGCTGATGCCGGCGGCTTTCACCGTCTTGGTCCACTTCACCAGTTCGGCATGGATGAACTTGCGTGCTTCCGCGGTGCTGTTGCCCACCGGCACCGCGCCGAGGCGGGCCACGCGTTCCTTCACATCCGGCTGCGCCAGCTGACGCACCGCCTCCGCATTGAGCTTCTCCACCACCGGCGCCGGGATTTTCGCCGGCCCCATCATCACCACCCAGGACGTCGATTCATATCCGGGCACGGTATCGGCAATCGGCGCCAGCTCGGGCAATTCCTGCGAACGCGTCTTCGACGTGATGCCCAGCGCGCGCAGACGGCCGCCCTTGATGTGCGGCAGCGTCGCGATCAGCGTGTCGAACATGATGTTGACGCGGCCGGCAAAGAGGTCGGGGTGCGCCGCGGTACTGCCTTTGTACGGCACATGCAGCATCTTCACGCCGGTCATCAGCTTGAACAGTTCCGCGGTCATGTGCGGCGAAGTGCCGGTGCCGCTGGATGCAAAGCTCACGCCGTCGGGCTTGGCCTTGGCGAGGTCGATCAGCTCCTTCACCGTCTTTGCCTGGAACTGCGGCGCGGTCACCAGCACCAGCGGGTTCGATGCAGCGATGGTCACAAAGGTGAAATCACGGTCGGAATCGTAAGGCAGCTTGTGGATGGAAGGATTGATCGCAAAGCTCAGCGCGACCATGCCCAGCGTATAGCCATCGGGCGCGGCCTTGGCGACGAGGTCAGTGCCGATGATGCCGGAGGCGCCGGTACGGTTGTCGACCACCGCGGTGACGCCCCAGGTCTGCGAAAACTTGTCGGCGAACATGCGTGCAATCACGTCGGAGGCGCCGCCCGGCGGGAACGGCACGATCATCCGGATCGGTCGTTCGGGATATGCCGCCGCCACGGGTGCGGCAGTGAAGCCGCCGATCGTGCACAACAGAAACAAAAGCGCTGCGCCGCGCGGGCCCAAGGCCGGCGCGATCCTGACTGTTGCCCGGTTCATTTCACCTCCTCCAGATGAGGCTGCATTGTGGCTCAAGCAGTCGCATCGATGGAAGCCTTCGCAGGAGAAAAAATAAATCAATAAAATCAAATATTTATGATTCACGCCCGAATGCGTCATTTTGTCCCCGGCCTCGATAGCGCCCAATTTGGCCGTGCGCCAAAATACGCGCCTCGTTTCACATGCAATCGGCATCGACAAACACATCCGCTGAACATTTCCCGGGGGAGACATGAATAAAGCTGCAGCAGGCCACAAAGACAAAGCCGCCATCCTCGCTTCACTGCCGATGCGCTCGGATGAAGATCCGTTTGTCGTCGGCATCGGCGGTTTTTACCGGCGCTGGTTCAATCTGATCGATGACATGCAGCTGCTGATCGACACCGTCGCCAGAATCAAAAGCACTGAAGACGAAGACTGGGTGCCGGTGTGGAGCGCGGTCGGTGCCGAATATGAAAAAAAGGGCGACGCTTTGCTCGCGCGCAAAGGAAGCAACAAAGACAGAGCCGGCGCGCGCCAGGCCTATGTCCAGGCCAAGAGTTATTACAGCCTCGCGCGGTTCCCCGCGCCGTACTGGTCCGGTTCGTCGATCTGCCCGCCCGACATGAGCCCGATGAAGGCGCAGTCGTACGAGGACTATCTGCGCTGCTACCGCAAATCCGCAGCGCTGCTGCCCGACCGGCCGGAAACCGTCACCGTCAGCAAGAACGGCATGAAGGCCACCGGTTACCTGCGCCTGCCGAAAGGCGCCTCCAAATCGAACAAGGTGCCGGCGGTGCTGGTGATGTGCGGCGCCGACATGTACAAGGAAGACC
>CAZSIR010000210.1:0-3967 GCA_964606765.1 uncultured Bordetella sp.
ATATCCTGCAGAATCTGCCGCAGATGCGCGTGCGCGAAGGCTGGAGCAATCTGGTGACCAATTCGGCAAAACTGGCGAACATCATCGGCGCGCATAAATTCAACACCATCCTGCGCCGCACTGCGGAGTGCATAGACATCGCCTGCAGCGGCCGGGACCCGCGATGAAAGCCGCCGTGAAATCGTCCGCAAGGGCAAAAACCATACGCCTCAAACGCGCCTTCGGTGCGGTGGTCGAAGGCGAAGCGCTGGTTTCAACGGAAGGGTTTTCGCCGCGCTATGACCTCGATCGCTGGAGCGGCCTGATTTCGCGGCCGGGCCATGCGCTGGAAGGCCACAATATCAAAGGCAAAATCCTGATCACGCCCAGCGCCAAGGGCGGCATCGCCGCCGGCTGGGCGTTTTACGACATCCGGCACAAGGGCATCGCTCCCAAAGCGTTTGTATTCGGCGTGACCAATCCGGTGATGGTGCAGGGCGCCGTATTCGCCGGCATCACGATTACCGAAGGCTGGTCCTCCAGCCCGTATGACTGGATCCGCACCGGTGATATTGTGCGGGTTGATCCGAAGAACAAAACCCTGACGCTGGTTCGTCGCGGACTGAACGGATTTCAAACATAAACCGGAGGAAGAGATCATGAAAACAGGCTTGTTCGTGGTTTTGCTGTCCGCCGCATCCATCATCGCTGCAACACCGGCCCGGGCCGCCACGGCTTATCCCAGCAAGCCGATCCGCGTCATCGTCGCCTATACCCCCGCCGGCACGACGGACATCCTGGCGCGCGCCGTGGGCCAGAAAATGACCGAGGCCTGGGGCCAGACGGTGATCGTTGACAACCGTCCCGGCGCCAACGGCAACATCGGCACCGAAATCACGGCCAATGCCACGCCCGACGGCTACACCATCCTGATGGCGACTGCGGCAACCCATGGCATCAACAACACGCTGTATCCGGACCTGAAGTGGGATGCCGTGAAAAGTTTTGCGCCGATCAGCCTGGTCGCGCTGGTGCCGAACATCCTCGTCGTCAACAACGCGCTGCCGGTGAAGTCGGTCAAGGAGCTGATCACCTATGGTGCTGCGAACCCCGGCAAGCTGAACCATGGTTCACCGGGACTGGGCAGCACCGGGCACCTGTCGGCTGAACTGTTCAAATCCAGCGCCGGGATCAAAATGACGCATGTGCCGTACAAGGGCAGCGCGCCGACGCTGGCCGACCTGATCGGCGGGCAGATCCAGGTCGTCATCGACAACATGCCGCCCTATCTGCCGCATGTGCAGTCGGGAAAAATCCGCGGACTGGCCGTGACTACGGCAAAACGCTCCCCCGCGGCACCCAACCTGCCCACCATGCAGGAAGCCGGCGTAACCGGATATGAGGCGGGCTCCTGGTTCGGTCTGCTGGCGCCGGCAGGCGTGTCGAAAGACATCGTGCAGAAACTTTCCGCCGAGACGCAGCGCATCCTTCAGCTGCCGGACGTCAAGGAACGGCTGTCCGGTCAGGGCGCCGAGCCGGCGGGGGGATCGCCCGAAGAATTTGCCGCTTTCATCCGTAGCGAACAGGCCAAGTGGCGCAAGGTCATCCAGCAGGCCAACATCAAACTCTGATCCGCCGCCGCAATGATCCGCGATCCCGAATCCTTCACCATCCTGCTGGATACCGTCTCGCGCCTGGTGCGCGAGAAGCTGATCCCGCGCGAGGCGGAAGTCACCGAAACCGATGCAATCCCGGCGGACATCGTTGCCGAAATGCGCACCATGGGGCTGTTCGGACTGACCATTCCCGAGGAATACGGCGGCCTCGGGTTTACCAGTGAAGAGGAAGTGCTGACCTCGATGGCCCTGTGTTATGCCTCACCGGTGTTCCGTTCACGCATCGGCACCAATACCGGCATTGGCGCCCAGGGGATCGTCATCGACGGCACGCCGGAGCAGAAACAGAACTACCTGCCGCGGCTGGCCTCCGGTGAAATCACCGGTTCCTTCGCGCTGACCGAACCGGAATCCGGCTCTGATGCCGGCTCCCTGAAAACCACTGCGCGCCGCGACGGCGGGCATTACGTATTGAACGGCAGCAAGCGTTACATCACCAATGCGCCGGAAGCCGGCGTGTTCACGGTGATGGCGCGCACCGACCTGCAATCCAAGGATGCCAAGGGAGTGTCGGCTTTCATCGTCGATCGCGATACGCCGGGGCTGAGCGTCGGACCTGCCGACATCAAGATGGGTCAGCGCGGTTCGCATACCGCGGACGTGATCTTCGACAATGTGCGTGTGCCGGCCGACAGCATCATCGGAGGCAGGGAAGGCATGGGTTTCAAGACGGCGATGAAAGTGCTGGACAAGGCGCGGCTCAACATTGCTGCGGTATGCGTCGGTGCTGCGGAACGATTGCTTGATGAGGGCCTGAATTACGCCCGCGAACGCAAACAGTTCGGCAAGGCCATCGCCGAATTCCAGCTGATCCAGGCCATGCTCGCCGATTCCAAGGCGGAAATTTACGCGGCGCGCAGCATGGTGCTGGAGGCTGCGCGCAAAAAGGATGAAGGCAACAACATCACCATGGAAGCCTCCTGCGCCAAATTGTTTGCTGCGGAAATGGTCGGCCGCGTTGCAGACCGCGCGGTGCAGATCCACGGCGGGGCCGGTTACATGCAGGCTTCCGCCGTCGAACGGCTGTACCGCGATGTGCGGCTGTTCCGCTTGTTTGAAGGCACCAGCCAGATCCAGCAGCTGGTGATTGCCCGCCATATCCTGAAAGAGGGCTAGCCAAGGGTTTGTCATGCGCTCGAACCCTGTTTTGTCTGATTGTTAACAATCTTCTTGACGACAAGAAGGGCTGTGGGTATGCTCCTAGCCCTGAAATCCTGCCTAAATCCGTTCTGAAACAAGAGGAATCGCTGTGGCGTTCGAAAAACTGATCGAAGAATTCAAGCAAAAAACCGATGAAGCGCTGGCCATGGGCGGGCCGGAGAAACTGGCCAAGCGCAAGGCCGAAGGCCATCTGAATGCCCGCGAGCGCATTGATTACCTGATTGATCCGGGTTCCTTCATTGAATCCGGCCGCTTCGCCCGCAGCAATCGTCCCGAGGTCAAACACAAGACCCCCGCCGACGGCAAAATTGCCGGTTTTGCCAAAATCAACGGTCGTGAAATCGGCCTGGTTTCGAATGACTTCACGGTGCTCGGCGCTTCCAGCGCGGTGATCAACATGAAAAAGATCAAGCATGTGAAGCAGGTCGCGACCAAACGCGGCATGCCATTGGTCATGCTCGGTGAATCTTCGGGTGCGCGCATGCCCGACCGCATGGGTTCCGCCGGCCGCGCGATCATTGCCCAGGATCCCACCGAGTACCAGCGTCTGCGTGAATCGCCGTGGTGTTCGGCGCTGCTCGGGCAGTGTTACGGTTCATCGACCTGGTATTCCGCGATGTCGGATTTTGTCGTGATGCGCAAGGGCGCAATCATGGCCATCGCCAGTCCGAACGTGACCTCGATCGCGATCAACAAACCGATCGAAGCCGAGGATCTGGGCGGCTGGAAACTGCTGACGGGCGTGTCCGGCCTCGCCGACATGGCGGTGGACACTGACGAACAGGCAATGGATGCGATCAAAAAATTCCTGTCGTACCTGCCCAGCCATTACATGCAGGCGCCGCCGGAAATGCCGGTACCGGCCGGTTCGGACGATGCCTGCAAAAACATCTTCGACATCCTGCCGGAGTCACGCAACAAGGTGTACGACGTACGCAAGATCATCGCCGCCGTCGCCGACAGGGATTCCTGTTTCGAACTGAAGGAGCGTTACGGCAAATCCATCACCACCATGCTGGCGCGGGTCGACGGCAAAAGCACCGGCTTCATCGCCAACAACCCGCTGTTCAAGGGCGGCGCGCTGGATGCCGATGCAGTGCAGAAGGTCATCAGCTTCATGGTGCTCTGTGATTCCTTCAACGTGCCGCTGG
>CAZSIR010000211.1:0-3962 GCA_964606765.1 uncultured Bordetella sp.
GCCGAACCCATCATCGCCATCCCCATCTCGCCCATCACCGTCCGCACGTCGGCAAAGTCAACGTTGATCATGCCCGGGCAGCTGATGATTTCGGCGATGCCCGCGACTGCCCCGTGCAGCACGTCGTTGGCGGCGCGGAAGGCCTCGTCCAGCGTGATGGAATTGCCGAGGACCTGCATCAGTTTGTCATTGGGAATCACGATCAGCGAATCGACGTGCTGAGCCAGCGCATCCAGGCCCTCCTGCGCCAGGCGCTGCCGCTTGCCTTCAAAGGCAAACGGCTTGGTGACAACCGCAACAGTCAGGATGCCCAGCTCCTTGGCTATTTCAGCCACCACTGGTGCGGCGCCCGTGCCGGTGCCGCCGCCCATGCCCGCAGTGAGGAACAGCATGTCCGCGCCGGAAATCAGTTCGGCGATGCGCTCCCGGTCTTCCATCGCGGCCTGACGGCCGATTTCAGGGTTGGCGCCGGCGCCCAGCCCCTTGGTCACCTCGCTGCCCAGCTGCAGCTGGGTTCTCGCCTGATTGCGCTTGAGCGCCTGGGCATCCGTGTTGGCGCAGATGAACTCCACGCCCTGCACGCCCTGGACGATCATGTGGTCCACCGCATTGCCGCCGCAACCGCCGACCCCGATCACCTTGATTACCGCTTCCTGCGCCTGTGCATCAATCAGTTCAATCATCTGAGTCTCCTTTTCCGCAAACAAAGTAAAGTTGAAAAATCCTGCCGTCCCGAAAATCCGAATTCACCCCTGCCCGCAACTGTTTCTCCGTATCTCCATGCATCTGATTTCCTGTCCGCAACTCCTGCCGCCTGATTCCCGGATTGCCTGCCAGCCTCCCGGTCCCCCGGCATCAGAAATTGCCTGTAAACCAGTTTTTCATCCGCTCCACCACCTGCTGCAGGCTGCTGACATTCATTCGCGCCACATCGCGCTGCCGGTGTTCGTCGGCGCCGGCGATCAGGAGCCCGACGCCGGTGGCGTAACGCGTGCTGCGCACCACTTCAGCGAGTCCCCCCGCGTATTGCGGCATGCCGATGCGCACCGGCATGTGGAAAATTTCCTCACCGAGTTCAACCATGCCCTGCATGGAGCTGGAACCGCCGGTCAGCACCACACCCGAAGACAGCAGTTCCTCATAACCGCTGCGGCGCAGTTCCGTCTGCACCAGTGAATAAAGCTCCTCGACCCTGGGTTCGATGACCTCCGCCAGCGTCTTGCGCGACAGCTGCCGCGTACTGCGGTCACCGACGCCCGGCACATCGACCATTTCCTGCGGATCAGCCAGCTGCGACAGCGCGCAGCCGAAACGCTGCTTGATGTCCTCGGCATCCTTGGTCGGCGTACGCAAGGCCATCGCGATGTCGTTGGTAATCTGGTCTCCGGCAATGGGGATCACCGCGGTATGGCGGATTGCACCGTGGGTGAACACCGCCATGTCGGTGGTGCCGCCACCGATGTCGACCAGGCACACGCCGAGATCTTTTTCATCGTCCGACAGCACCGCAACGGATGAAGCCAGCGGCTGCAGCACCAGATCGTTGACCTCCAGCCCGCAACGGCGCACGCACTTGATGATGTTCTGCGCCGCCGATACCGCGCCGGTGACGATATGCACCTTGACCTCGAGCCGCACGCCCGACATGCCCAGCGGCTCGCGCACGTCCTCCTGGCCATCGATGATGAATTCCTGGTTCAGCACATGCAGGATCTGCTGGTCATTGGGGATCTGCACCGCCTTGGCGGTTTCGATGACCCGGTCGATGTCCATCTGCGCGACTTCCTTGTCCTTGATCGCGACCATGCCCTGCGAGTTGAAACTCTTGATGTGGTTGCCGGCGATGCCGGTGTAGACCTCGCGGATCTTGCAGTCCGCCATCAGCTCCGCCTCTTCCAGCGCGCGCTGGATGGCATTCACCGTGGTTTCGATGTTCACCACCACGCCCTTCTTCAGACCGCGCGAAGGATGGCTGCCCATGCCGATGATTTCGAAGCCGCCTTCAGGTTTGAGTTCGGCGACGATGGCGACGATCTTCGACGTGCCGATGTCGAGGCCCACCACCAATTTCTTGTTTTCCTTGGCTTTATTCATGATCCCCGTCTCATAGCCCTGTCATTTCTCAAGCCCCGCGCTTTCGCCGGGGTTCTTCTGCTGCCGGCGGCAGGCCCGGCACCCGCGCGGCAAATCCATTGGCATAACGCAGATCAATGCGGTCCACCGGGCGCGGCATGCGCGCAATCGTCCGTGGATACGTGGCGACAAAGCGCCGCATCCGCTCCTCCACCCGCTCCCGGCCCAGATCCAGCGTCATGCCGTCATCGAGGCGGATCTGCCAGGCCCTGCGCGGCGAGACATTGATCACACCCGGTGTCCTGTCGATCGCAGCAAGGCTTCGCCTGAAATGGTCGTACTGGATGGTCATTTCCTTGGCTGCGCCGGGAGGACCGTTGAATAGCGGCAGCGGGCCATCAAAAGCCGCCTCGAACACTTCGCCGTGGATGTTGACCAGCGCGTCCTTGCCCCAGCGCGCCAGAGGCACATGTTCGGTCAGGACCACCTCGATGCCGCGCGGCCAGTGACGGCGCAGATCCGCGCTGCGCACCCACGGCAGTTTCTCGAATGCGGCCCGTGCCGATCCCAGCTGCAGGGTGAAAAAGGTGCCTCGCACCTCATGCCGGACGATTTCCTCGATCTGCTCGCGGGTGACATGCACCGGTACCGCCACCAGTCGCACGGCATTGACCGAAAACGCCGGCAGGCGCACCGCATACGCCACGCCGGCGTAGAGCAGGCCGAGCAATGCCGCGACAAACATCAGGTCAGCCAGCCTGTTCAGCACGACGGGCTTATCCCACATGGGCCAGCTCCAGAATTCGCAGCACCAGATCGTCGAATGACAGTCCGGCCTGGCGCGCGGCCATCGGCACCAGGCTGTGTCCGGTCATGCCGGGGGAGGTGTTCATTTCCAGGAACTGCACGCTGCCGTCGGTGCGGCGGATCAGGTCAGCGCGCCCCCAACCGGCGCAACCCAGCGCCCGCGCGCTGCGCATCACCAATTCACGGAGCTGCAGTTCCTCGGCTTCGGGCAGCCCGCAGGGACAGTGGTATTTGGTTTCATCACTGAAATACTTGTTCTGGTAGTCGTAATTGCCCTGTGGGGCCTCGATGCGGATCAGCGGCAGGGCCTGATCCCCGAGGAACCCCGCGGTCAATTCCCCGCCATCGATGAATTCCTCCGCCATCACCATGGCATCGTGTTTTGCCGCCAGTGCATGGGCCGCCGGCAAACCGGCCGCCTCGGTGACCTTGGTCAAGCCGATGGTCGAACCTTCACGCACCGGCTTGACGATCAGCGGCAGCCCCAGTCTCCCGGTGACGGCGGCCCAGTCGCTGCCGGCATCGATCACTTCAAATCGCGGCGTCGGGATGCCCGCGGCCGCCCACACCATCTTGGTGCGCACCTTGTCCATCGCCAGCGCCGAAGCCATCACACCGCTGCCGGTATAAGGAATGCGCATCAGTTCCAGAGCGCCCTGCACCGTGCCGTCCTCGCCATAACGTCCGTGCAGTGCGATGAAGGCGCGCGAAAAACCTTCGCGCTTCAACTCAAAAATTTCCCGCTGCGCCGGATCGAAGGCATGGGCATCCAGGCCGCTTTTGCGCAGCGACGCCAGAACGTTGCCGCCGCTCATCAGCGATATTTCACGCTCGGCACTCAGCCCGCCCGTCAGCACCGCGATTTTTCCGTATCCGCTCATGCCGGATCTCCGATCACGCGCACTTCGCGCTCCAGCCGGATGCCGAAGCGCTCGGCCACGCTGCGCTGGGCGAGATCCATCAAACCTTCGATATCCGCCGCACTGGCACCGCCGGTGTTGACGATGAAGTTCGCGTGTTTCGGCGAAATGGCCGCGCCGCCGATGGCGTGCCCCTTCAATCCGCAGGCTTCGATCAGGCGC
>CAZSIR010000212.1:0-3943 GCA_964606765.1 uncultured Bordetella sp.
CTGGACGATGTAATTGCCGATGTCCTTGACCTTCGGGTCGCCCAGCTGCGAATCGCGCAGCCGCGACACCGCATCGTATTCATACAGTCCGTGCTGCGCCTTGGTCGTCGACTTGATGTGCCACTCGAACAGCGGGCGCTTCAGCGCCTGCGCCACCTCGAGGGCCAGCATGGTCTTGCCGGTGCCAGGTTCGCCCTTGATCAGCAGCGGTCGCTCCAGCGCCAGCGCGGCATTCACCGCCATCATCAGGTCATCGGTCGCAACGTAGTTTTCAGTGCCGGTGAAGCGCGACATTATTTTTCCTTAATAATCATATACTTATATATTATCCCGTACATCGGGCCCAGGCATCAAGCAGCAGAGCCCACGACGCAGCGCCTTTATTTCTGCAAGGCCAGCCTCGCCTCGATTTCAGCCAGTTTGCCGCGAATCTCCGCGCCGACAAACAGCTGCGGCTCCGAAGGCTCGTACCCCTGCGCACGCTCCCTGGCGGCGATGGATTTTCGCGCATCGGCAAACGCCGCTTCAATGGAATAAGTCCTGCGCAGTGCCTCGTCAAACAGGGCCTTCGCCAGGTACGTGGCGTCGGACCCGCTGCCGCAGCCGAAGGACGTGCGGGTCGCGCTGGAAGCCGTGATCACCAGGGTATGCGCGTCTTCCAGCAGTTTGACGAAACCGCCCGAGTAACAGGCCGAAACCACGATCACCCGCCATCGGATGCCGGAAGCATCGAGCGCCTGCTTCAGCGCCGGCGGATCGATCGGCGCCAGCCGCAGCGGCTGGAAATCCACCGACAGCTGATGCGATTCCGAACCATGCGAAGACAGGTACAGCACCAGCAGGTCTTCCTCGCGGTTCATCACGCTGCCGATGCGTTTCAGCGCCGCGGTCACGCTGGTCAGGCTCGCCAGCGGATGCCGGTCCAGCGTTTTCGGATTGTTCAACAGCACCACCGAACGCCCTTCGGCATCGAAGCGCCGGCGAAACAGTTCGGCAATCAGCTCCACTTCCTTCATGAACACGTCCTCGCGCGCATAAAGGCCGGCAGCCAGCAGGTAAACATCCGCGATGCCGGCGCGACCGTCCTTCACCGCCGCCAGCGTTTTGCCGAGCAGGTCCTGCTGCGCGTAAAAACCCGCCTCCTCGACCGGCGCCCAGGAAGTCTTGTCCGCGGCTGCCGCCGCGGACTCGTCAAATTTCGGCATCCACAGATAATTCTGCGGATACCAGATCATCGGCGACACCAACAGCGCCCCGCCGGCGAACACCGTCAGCAGATTGCGCCCCGGCCCGGCATCAACCAGGCGCCGCACGGCGGAGATCACGACCAGCACCCACCACAGCAGGGCGCCGTAATACAGATAGATCCATCCGCTGAACGCGGCCTTGCGCGCGAGCAGGGGAATCAGCAAACCGATGGCGCCCCAGACCAGTCCCAGCACCAAGCCCGCAGCGACCAGCGCCACCGCCACCGGCAGCAGCGAATCGCCGCGGCCGCCGAGGCGCGCGGCCAGCAGGCCGAACAGCAGCGTCGCCGGCACGAACATCAGCGCCCGCGGAAATTCGTACACATTGAACTGGCCGTTGAAACCGATGCTCGCCACGCCAAGCACAAACAGCAGCAGCAGATTGAGCACCGCCAGCACCGCGAACACTTCGGCGGAGGCATCGAAGGCCGTGCGCGCCACCGGACGCAGAAAAGCCAGCTGTGAACCGGCATCGAGATTGCGCAGCACCAGGCGGCACAGGCCCGGGGGCTGCCGCGATCCGGTTTCATGCACTGCCACGGGATTCCCTTCGGCCGGACTCCCGACGGCGGGCAAGGGCTGATCGGATTCCATCAGGACCCGGCGGATGCCGACTCAGGCGCAACGCACCAGGTCGCTGCGGCGATCGATATCGAGCAACACCCCGGGATCATCGGCATCAATCACTTTGACCCGCGCCTGGTTGCGCTGCACGATGGCGCGCGCGCCGCTGTCGCCGGTCAATGCCTGCAGTTCATGCAGAAAGCGCACGCCGAAGGCCACCGGATGGCCGCGATCCCCCTGATAGGCCGGCGCCGCGATCTCCGCGCCGGCCGCCAGCGCCTGCACCACGCGCGCGATGGTTTCGGGACGGATGCGCGGCATGTCGGCCAGCGCCACAACCCAGCCGCCGGCATCACGGGTAATGCCCACGCCGTGGGCGAGGCTGACGCCCATGCCCTGCGCCGCGTCGGCACAAACCGTGACCATGCAACCTTCCTGCTCCAGCAGTTCCGCCACCGGGAAATCACCGGGGCGCACCACCGCCGTCACCGCGAGGCCCGCCGCCTGCAGGTTGCGCGCGGCATGCGCGGCAATCGCCACGCCGTCCTCCAGCGGATGCAGCAGCTTGCCGCCGCCAAATCGCGATCCGGCGCCGGCGGCAAGCAGAATGGCGACAGGGGATTTTCCGGGGGCCGTCATGGGCATGATTATAATGGCCCACCCCCCAATTACCCCAGCAGGTCCAAGCCATGCCCCGCTTCTGCGCCAATCTCACCATGCTGTTCAATGAAGTGCCGTTCATGGAACGCTTTGCCGCCGCCGCAAAAGCCGGGTTCAAGGGCGTGGAATACCTGTTTCCCTACGAATACGACCAGGCCGCGCTGGCGGACGCGCTGAAAAACAACGGACTCACCCAGGTGCTGCACAACCTGCCCGCAGGCAACTGGGCCGGGGGTGAACGCGGCATCGCCTGTCATCCGCGGCGCGAAGCCGAGTTCAAGGACGGCGTCGGGCTCGCGATCGAGTACGCCGGCGCGCTCGGCTGCAAGCAGGTGAACTGCCTGGCCGGCATCCGCCCGAGCCACCTCGACCCCAACGTCACGCGCGAAACCTTCATCCGCAACCTGCAGTATGCCGCGCCCCTGTTCAAGGACGCCGGGATCAAGCTGCTGATCGAGCCGATCAACACCCGCGACATCCCGGGGTTTTTCCTCAACAACTCCTCGCAGGCCATCGACATCATCAAGGCCGTCGGCTCCGACAACCTGTTCCTGCAGTACGACATCTATCACATGCAGATCATGGAGGGCGATCTCGCCCGCAGCATCGAGGCCCATCTTGCGCTGATCCCGCACATGCAGCTCGCCGACAACCCCGGCCGCCACGAACCCGGCAGCGGCGAAATCAACTACCCCTGGCTGTTCAGCCACATCGACAAAATCGGCTACAACGGCTGGATCGGCTGCGAATACAAGCCGGCGACCACCACCGAGGCCGGACTCGGCTGGATCAAACCCTATCTGACAGCGGCTTGACGCGACGGGGACTACCCCACACAATCATCGCGCAGATCGTTTATGCAATCGGGCCAACAAAAACCAAAGCGGCCCGTCCTGGAATACAACCAGAAGGAGGAGTCATGAAAGCATCACGTATTGCGTCCGTATTGGGCGTCGCCATCGCAGCAGCCTTTCCCGCCGTATCCTCAGCGCAGAACATGACCCTGATGACCGGCCCGCAGGGCGGCGTCTGGGTGCCGCTGGGCGGACAACTCAAGAGCATGTGGGAAAAAGCGATTCCCGGCCTGAACATCACGGCAACGCCGGGCGCCGGCATCGCCAATGTGCGCGGCATTGATGAAGGCAAGGCCCAGGTCGGGTTCGGCAACTCGAGCAGCACCGTCGACGGCCTCGCCGGCGTTGCGCCCTACCCGAAAAAGGTTACCAAGGTCTGCCAGATGGCCAACCTGTATCCGCAGTACTTCCAGGTGGTCGCGCTGGCCGATGCCAAGGTCAACACCTTTGCCGACTTCAAGGGCAAGTCCGTCGTCACCCAGCCCAAGGGCAACACCGGCGAGCTGCTGACCGACATGACCCTCAAGCTCAACGGCCTGAACTACCAGTCGCTGTCGAAAATCAACTTCCAGTCCTACACCGACGCGGTGTCGATGATGAAGGACGGCCACGCCCAGG
>CAZSIR010000213.1:0-3939 GCA_964606765.1 uncultured Bordetella sp.
CCGACACGTCGCGGGTGATCGAGGGGTTATCCGACTTGCGCGAAATCTTGTCGATTTCGTCGATGTAGACGATGCCGCGCTGCGCCTTCTCGACGTCGTAGTCGCATTTCTGCAGCAGCTTCTGGATGATGTTCTCGACGTCCTCGCCGACATAGCCGGCCTCGGTCAGCGTCGTCGCATCGGCCATCACGAAGGGGACGTTGAGCAGGCGCGCCAGCGTCTGCGCCAGCAGCGTCTTGCCCGAGCCCGTGGGGCCGACCAGCAGGATGTTCGATTTCGCCAGCTCGACGTCGTCGTTCTTGCTGACGTTGCGCAGGCGCTTGTAATGGTTGTAGACCGCCACCGACAGGATGCGCTTGGCGGTGTCCTGGCCGATCACGTACTGGTTGAGGATGTCGCGGATTTCGTGCGGCACCGGCAGATCCGACTTGGCGCCCTTGCTGCCCTGGTCGCCCTGGGTTTCCTCGCGGATGATGTCGTTGCACAGCTCGATGCATTCGTCGCAGATGAACACCGACGGTCCCGCGATGAGCTTGCGCACTTCGTGCTGGCTCTTCCCGCAGAACGAGCAGTACAGCAGCTTTTCACCGCTAACTTTTTCGGTCATCCCCGCAACCCTTTGTCGACTGTTGCCCTGTGACCGCCGGCACGGGTGAAAATTCCGCCCCGGAGGCCCGCCTTTGACACTTTACCCGCTTTTCCGCCCACTGCTACCTGACCGCCGCCACGGCATCCGTGCGGCTGGTCAATACCTTGTCCACCAGGCCGTAGTTTACCGCCTGATCGGCAGAAAGAAAGTTGTCCCGATCGGTGTCTCGGCCGATGACATCCACGCTCTGGCCGGAATGCTTCGCCATGATCTCGTTCAGCCTGCCTTTGAGAAAGAGGATCTCCTTGGCGTGGATCTCGATATCCGAGGCCTGACCCTGGAATCCGCCCATCGGCTGGTGAATCATGACCCGCGAATTGGGCAGGCAGAAACGTTTGCCCTTGGCGCCCGCCGTCAACAGCAGCGCGCCCATGCTGGCCGCCTGGCCGACGCACAGCGTGGAGACGTCCGGCTTGATGAACTGCATGGTGTCGTAAATCGCCAGCCCCGCCGAAACCGAGCCGCCGGGCGAGTTGATGTAGAACGAGATGTCCTTGTCGGGATTTTCCGATTCGAGGAACAGCAGCTGGGCGACGATCACGTTGGCCGTCACCTCGTTCACCGGTCCGACCAGGAACACCACGCGCTCTTTCAGCAGGCGCGAATAGATGTCATAGGCGCGCTCGCCGCGACCGCTCTGCTCGATCACCATCGGGATCAGGCCCAGACCCTGCGGCTCCATCATTGCCTGCGGCTCGCTGTAACGCCTCATTGTGCATTCCCCATCAGTTCATCAAAGGTGACCGGCTTGTCCTCGACTTTAGCCGTTGCCAGCGCCCAGGTCACCACGTTTTCTTCCAGCACCATGCCTTCGATGTCGCGCAGCCGCTCCTGCGACTGGTAAAACCATTTCACGACCTCCTGCGGATGCTCGTAACTCTGCGCCTGCTCCTCCACCGCAGCCCGCACCTGCTCCGGCTTGGCGTTCAGGTTCTGCGCGCGCACCACTTCGGAGAGTATCAGCCCCAGGCTGACGCGGCGCTGCGCCTGCTTCTGGAACAGGTCGTCCGGCAGCGGAATGTTGTCATTGACCGGAATGCCGCGGGCGGCGAGATCCTGTTTTGCGCCTTCACGCAGGCGGCCGACTTCCATGTCGATCAGCGCCTTCGGCACGTCAATGGCGGTCGCGGCCAGCAGCGCATCCATGACCTGCTCCTTGACCCGCGCTTTCAGCCGCGCCTTGACCTCGCGCTCCAGATTGCCGCGGATTTCAGCGCGCATCTTGGCCAGATCGCCGTCCTCGACGCCCAGCGTTTTCGCAAACCCGGCATCCACGGCCGGCAGCTGCGGCGCAGCGACTTCCTTGACCGTGACTTCAAACACCGCGGTTTTGCCGGCGACTTCCTTGCCGGCGTAATCGTCCGGGAATTTCAGGTCGAAACTTTTGACGTCACCGGCCTTCATGCCCGGCAGCGCTTTTTCGAAATCCGGCAGGAAGCGGCCTGCGCCGAGCACCACCGTCTGGCCTTCGGCCTTGCCGCCAGGAAATTCAACGCCGTCGATCCTGCCGACATAATCCATCGTCACCCGGTCGTCATTGGCCGCGGCTTCCGCCTTGACCGCGTACGTCACGCGCTGCTTGCGCATGATCTCCAGCGTCTTGTCGATGTCGGCATCCGTCACCTCCAGCACCGGCCGCTGCACGGTGGATTTGGCGACATCCCCCACCACGACCTCGGGATAGACCTCGAAAGTCGCGCTGTACTGGAACTCGTTGGCGCCTTCCGCCGGCGGCGCCGCATCGAACTTCGGATACCCGGCCACCTGCAGCTTCTGCGCCTGCACCGCCGCGCCAAAACTCTTCTGCAGCGTATCGCCGAGCACCTCCTGCCGCACCTGCGATCCGTACTGCTGGACCACCACCTTGAACGGCACCTTGCCCGGCCGGAATCCGGCCATTTTCACCGTGCGCGACAGCTGCTTCAGCCGCGACTCCACCTCGCTGTCGATTTCAGCCATCGGCACCGCAATGCTCAGTTTGCGTTCCAGGCTGCCCAGCGTTTCCAAATTCGCTTGCATCAAATCATTCCCTGTAAGTTTCCGTAATCAGCGGCGGCCTGGTGCGAAAGGAGGGACTCGAACCCACACGCCTTTCGGCGCCAGAACCTAAATCTGGTGCGTCTGCCAATTCCGCCACTTTCGCGCTGCAACATGGCCCTCTGCCAGCCTGACCTTTGCCACCCGTTTTGACACCTGCTGCCAACTCTTTTGCAACTCCTTGATTGTAATATACTTGGGCCTCGCGCGACATGGCCCCGGCTGGCAATACGCTCCGTAAAATCACGCCAAGCCTTTGATGGCATTCTCTTTTTTCCGATCCCGTGGCCATCGACCATTACGAAAATTTTCCTGTCGCCTCGGTCCTGCTCCCGCCCCGCCTGCGGCGCCCCATCGCCCTGATTTACCGCTTCGCCCGCGAAGCGGACGACTTTGCCGACGAAGGCCATGCCCCCGACAGCGAGCGCCTGGCGCAACTGGCCGGCTTCAGCCGCGAACTGCGGCGCATCGAACAGGGCGAACCTCCGGGCATTGCTTGGTTCGGCGACCTCGCCACGATCATCCGCGAACATCAACTGCCGCTGGATGCCTTCCACGACCTGCTGTCGGCCTTTGCCCAGGATGTCACCACCAAGCGCTATGCAACCTATGCCGATGTGCTCGACTACTGCCACCGCTCGGCCGACCCGGTGGGCCGGCTGCTGCTGGTGCTCTACGGCGAGGCCGGTGAAAAAAATCTCGAATACTCGAACGCCATCTGCTCGAGCCTGCAACTGATCAACTTCTGGCAGGATGTCGCCATCGACTGGCAAAAAAACCGCGTCTATTTTCCGCAGGACGAAATGCAGCAATACGGCATCAGCGAAACACAGATCGCGAACGGCGACTGCAGCGGCAACTGGTCGAAATTCATGGCCTTCCAGGTGCAGCGCAGCCGCGAACTGCTGTACTCGGGCAAACCGCTGGGCCGCATCCTCAAGGGCCGCATCGGACTGGAGATGCGCACCATCATTGCCGGCGGCGACCGCATCCTGGGCAAAATTGCCGCGGTCAACGGCGACGTATTCCGCCACCGTCCGGTACTGACCAAGCCGGATTGGGTGCTGATGCTGGCGCGGGCGCTGTTCTGATGCGACCCGCAGTCCCTCCCCTCACCCCCGGCCCCTTTCCCAAAGAGCGAGGGGAGGTATTGGCAGTTTGCGGTCTGATGACCGCAAACTGAAACCTATGACGGATCCCCATCAATACTGCCAGGACAAGGCTGCGGCCAGCGGCTCCAGCTTCTATTACAG
>CAZSIR010000214.1:0-3853 GCA_964606765.1 uncultured Bordetella sp.
CGCTCATGCAGGCCGAGGCCGAGGCCGTGGCAGAAGTTGAGGCCGAAGGCCGCCATTTCGGTTTCAAAGCCGATTTCCGTGCATTTCGGAAACATCTTCGCCACCGCGTCAGTGGACACGCCCGGCTTCAGCATGCCGATCGCATCGTCCATCCAGCGCCGCGCGCGCTTGTAGGCATCGTGCTGCGCTGGTGTCGCGCTGCCCACCGTGAAGGTGCGGTAGTAGCAGGTCTTGTAGCCCATGTAGGAATGGATCAGGTCGAAGTACGCCTGATCACCGGGACGAATCATCCGGTCGGTGAAATTATGCGGATGCGGGCTGCAGCGTTCGCCGGCAATCGCATTGACGGCCTCGACGCAATCCGAACCCATTTCATAAAAACGTTTGGCGGCCATCGCGACGACTTCGTTTTCGCGAATGCCCGGCTTCAGCGCTTCGAAAATATCCTGGTAGACGCCGTCACCCATCGCCGCTGCGGTATTGAGCAGCGTGATTTCGTCATAACTCTTGATCTCGCGCGCATCGAGCATCACCTGCTGGCCGTCCATCACCTTCAGGCCGAGTTTCTGCAGCGCAAACAGGAAGGGCGGCTCGACAACGTCGATACCGATCGGCATGTCGGCAACACCTTCCTGTTTCAGGATGTCGTAAATCTCTTTCGCCGCCGCCTCGAACAGGCCGACCTTCGGCGACACCGCGCCGCGCAAACCGGCGAGTCCCGGGATGTTGTGGTTCTTCGGCAGCCAGGGCGCATACAGTTTGTGGTGGCGCACCGCGGAACCGAAATCCCAGACCCAGGGTTCGCCATTGCCGGTCAGCAGGCACCAGCGCGTCAGCTTGTCGCGCGCCCATTCGCCGATCACGGTGCTCGAGATGTAACGCATGTTGATCTGGTCGAAGACCAGCAATGCGCCGAGCTTCGATTTCTTCAGCGCATTGCGCGTGCGCGCGAGGCGGTATTCATGCAGGCGGCGGAAATCGACGCGTTCTTCAAAATCCACCTGCATGCGGCCCGGCGCCTGCAGCGGACGCTCCCAGCGATGCCCCGGATTTGCCGGATCGAACAACACATCCGGCGCCGAAGAAATGCGCTTTTTCGGATCAATGCCTGAGGCCTTGATCTTCTTGGGTTCTACCGGCTTCGCTTTCCGCGCCATTACAATTTCTCCAATAAAATCAAATATTTATATAATTTCATTCCATCCATCAATCCGCCTTGATGCCCGAGGCCTTGATGATCGGCGTCCATTTCACCAGCTCGCTTTTGACGAAGGCATGCAGCTCTTCCGGGGTCGTCGGTGAAGCGATTGCGCCACGTTGCAGCAGCGCCGCCTTGACCTCTTCGGAACTGAGAATGCCGGTGATTTCCTTGTGCAGTTTGGCGAGGATGGGTTTCGGCGTTTTCGCCGTGGTGAACAAACCGAACCACAGTTCAGCCACCATGCCCGGTATGCCGGCTTCAGTGGCGCTGGGAATATCCGGCGCGCCGACAAAACGCTCCGTGCTTGAAACTGCGAGCGCGCGCACCTTGCCCGATTTCAGCTGCGCATAAGCCGTGACCGGCGACAGGAAAGAAACCTGGGTTTCACCGGACAGGATCGAGGTCAGCGCAAAACCCGCGCTCTTGTACGGAATGTGTTGCACATCAGCCTTCGCCACCTGCTTGAACAGTTCGCCAGTCAGATGGCTGATGGTGCCGTTGCCGGCGGAGGCGTAGCTCAGATTGCGCTGCTTCGACAGCGCCACCAGCTCCGGCACGTTTTTCGCAGGGACGGAAGGATGCACCACCAGCACCGTGACGCCGGTGGCGGTCTTGGTGATCGGCGCAAAATCCTTCAGCGGATCGTAGCCGAGGTTTTTGTACAGTGACACCGCGCTGACCATCGGCCCGGCATGGCCCATCACCAGCGAGTACCCATCGGGCGTGGTTTTCGCCACCACTTCTGCGGACAAGGTACCGCCAGCGCCGGCGCGATTGTCGACCACCACCGGCTGCTGCCAGCGTTCGGTCAGCCGCTGGCCGATGTACCGCGACAGATAATCCGCGGTGCTGCCCGCGCCCTGCCCCATGATGCGGATCGGTTTCGACGGATATTGATCAGCCGGCTCCGCCGCCATTGCAGGCACCGCGACCAATGTCGCCCCGATCAAGACCGTTCGCATAGCCAGCTTCAATGTATCCATGATCTCCTCCAGCCGATGGTTTGATGTTTTATTAGTGTTGCTACAGTCCCGCGCGCTGCTGGTACGACAAATCCATGTACTTTCCCGGCGCCCCCTTGGGCAAAGGCAGGGATTCCGCCTGCCAGTAGACATCAATCACCTGCTGCAGACCAGCGGCATCGATCAGCGGCAGGGGCTTTTTGCCAAAGGCATCGAATGCGCGGCTGGCCAGGTCGGTGGAAATATTCAGGCGCCCGGGCAGCAGGGCAATCGCCTCCGCCTTGTGTGCGGCATCGCGCAGCCAGTGGCAGGCGCCGCGAAAGGCGCGGATGAAGGCCACCAGCCGGTCCGCGTTCTGCGCCGCCCAGGACCTGCGGGTAGCCGCGATCGAGCCCGGATACGTCGGGAAAAAAGTCGTGGTCGCGCCGAGTGAACCGAAACCTGCGGCCATGAGATTGCGGTCGAACGGCGGATTGAGCCAGCTTGCGATCGCCCGGCCGTTTTTCAGCGCATCAAAGCGTTCCTGCGATCCCCCGATCTCGAGGAAGTTGTAATCGCTTCTGCCCATGCCGTTTTCCAGCAGCAGCTTGCGCAGCAGCAGCGCGTAACCGGTATTCGCCCCGTCAACCGCGATGTCACGGCCGCGCAGGTCCTTCAAGGTCCTGATGCCGGGCGCCACCACCAGCGACAGTTCCGGCGCATGGCCCTGGGCCATCACGATGCAGAGGTCGCTGCCGGTCTCCACCGCGCGCACCACATGGTCGGACTGCTGGAAACCGATGTCGTAGCCGCCGCTGCGCATCTGCTCGAGCTGATGGTTGGACGAACCGGTCAGCGTGACATCGACCGCTATGCCTTCGCTGTCGAACATTTTGCGGCCCTGCGCGACATACAGCGGCCAGGCATTGACGCCTTCGGATATGACGGCCAGCCTGACCGGCGTTGCAATTGAAACGGACATGTCTCCTCGCATCGGTTACGCAAATGGATTGGAGTTGGCGACTGCAGCGCAGGTCCGAAAGCGGATCCGGGCGCAATGCAGCAGAAACGCCCGGAATCCTAGCCTTGGATCAACCAATAGTCAATCATTTGGCCATATTGGTTGGATTTATTCGCACCAGCCTCATCCGCCCGATGCCGCGGCGCACAAGAGGAGAAATCCAATACTGGCCAGTGCCTGCGACCCGCTGATGGTTGCAATATCATAAAAATAAACGAACCAATTGACCCGATTGGTCGAAGGATGCACAATCGCGGCAGAACGGATATCCCCAACCATGAACCGCCGAGCCGACAGCACACTCACCCGCCGCAGCGGCAAACGCGACGGCGCGCAGGAAATCCGCGCCTTCCTGCTCGATGCCGTGGCCCAGGGCGCCGTCGGGCCCGGCGGCAAACTGCCCACCGAGCGCGAACTGGCGACGCGGTTTGCATTGCCGCGCAATACCGTGCGCAAAACGCTGGCGCAGCTCGAGGCCGAGGGCGCGATCACGCGCCATGTCGGCCGCGGCACCTTCCTCGCCGACACCGGCGGTTTCCCCGCCGACAGCATCACCCATACCAGCCCCGCCGAGCTGATGGAAGCGCGCATGCGGCTGGAACCGGCGATGGCGGAGCTGATCGTCATCAATGCCACGCCGGCCGATTTCGAACGCATGGAGATCTGCCTCGACCGCGCCGAACGCGGCGC
>CAZSIR010000215.1:0-3758 GCA_964606765.1 uncultured Bordetella sp.
GTCTCCGTGGAAATGTAAATCAGCGCCGGCTGGTCGCCGCGCGTCTGCAGATGCCGGTCCACGGCGTTGTGGCAAAGGTTGGTCAGGCCGCCGGGAAACCAGCGCGCAAATGGCGGCCGGCTGTAATCGAGCACCCGGTCAAAGGGGCGCTCCCAGTGGATGCGCCGCGCCTCTTCAGCCCAGAACGATTCGCGGTCCGTGATGGACCGGCGATGCAGATCCGCAAATGCGCCCATATCTCCTCCTGTGGTCACAGGCCACGGCCCCCGGTTTTGGAATGGGGTGCCGCATGCAGGCATTATCACCTGCACAGTGCCGCGGAGTCTTACGCGATCCTGACCACCGCGCGGCCGCGGATGCCGCCCTGGATCATGCGGGCAAAATAATCCGGCAGGTCGGCAAGGCCGATCACATGGGCAATGTCGCCCAGATGCCGCGGCTTGAGGTCACCCGCGAGGCGCGCCCAGACGCGGCGGCGCAAAGCCATCGGCGTCGCCACCGAATCGACGCCGATCAGGCGCAGGCCGCGCAGGATGAAGGGCAGCACGGTGGTTTTCAGTTCGATGCCGCCGGCGTTGCCGAATGCGGCAATCAATCCCTGCGGCTGCAGTGTGCGGGTCAGCCAGCCCAGCTGCTCGCCGCCGACCGAATCAAAGGCGGCAGCCCACAGGGGTTTTTCCAGCGGCCGCGTGCCGAAGTCGATGGTCGTGCGGTCGAGGATTTCGGCGGCGCCCAGCCTGCGCAGGAAGTCCTGCTCCGCCGTCTTGCCGGTCACCGCGGTCACCGAATAGCCCAGCGCTGCCAGCATGTCGATGGCAAGGCTGGCCACGCCGCCGGTGGCGCCGTTGACCAGCACCTTGCCGTTGTTCGGCGCCATCCCGTTCAGTTCCAGCAATTCCACCGCAAGGCCCGCGGTATATCCCGCAGTACCGAGTGCCATGGCTTCAAACAGCGTCAGCCCCTTCGGCAGGGGCACCACCCAGTCCGCCGGCACCCGGCATAGCTCGGAAAATCCGCCGTCATGCGCCACGCCCATGTCATAGCTGGTGCAGAGGATCTCGTCACCGGGTTTGAATCGCGCATCACTGGAACTGACCACCGTCCCGGCAGCGTCAATGCCGCCGATCAGCGGATAGCTGCGGATGATTTTGCCGCCGGCGCCGGTGGCTGCGAGGGCGTCCTTGAAATTGACGCTGGAATAGGCCGTTTTGAACAGCACTTCACCGTGGCCGATGTCAGCCACCGGGACGCTCTCGAGACGGCCCTCTATCCTGTTGTTTTCATTGAATATTCTGTATGCCTTGCAGTGTGTCATGGGCCCTCACGGTAAATGGGGTTGGGACAGATACTGCCGCGTCTGCATTTCAGTAAGCCGGCTTGCCAGCCTTTCCTTCAATGAAGCGTTGAGATGCGCCTGGAAACCGTCGCTGTCCGCCGCCTCCGCCACCAGCGCGTCGACCGGCGCCGCGGCCGCCAGCATCAGCTTCACCCGCCGGTCATAAAACTCGTCAACCAGCCATACAAACCGTCTCAGCGTATCACCATCGGCCTCGGTGAAGCGCGGCACGCCGGACAGCAATATCGTGTGATAACGCCGCGCCAGTTCGATGTAATCCGGTTTGCCGCGCGGCCCCGCGCACAACTCCGGAAAGTCGAACCAGGCGATGCCATCCGCCTGGCGCCGCACGCGGATCAGCCGGTCTTCGATTTCGAGGGCGGCATTGTCATCGGCGCCGTCGGCAATGTGGCTGAAGGCGGCATCAAGCCGCTGCTCGGCGTCGCTGCCGGTGTGGTAGGTGCCCGCCTTTTCCAGCTCGCGCAGGCGGTAATCGGTGCCGCCATCGACATTGACCACCGCCATGCGCGCCAGTATCAGGTCAATCGCCGGCAGGAACTGATTGCGCTGAAGGCCATGCTGATACAGCTCGTTCGGCTCGAAATTCGAGGTTGTCAGCAGCACCACGCCCTCCGCCATCAGGCCTTCGAGCAGGCGCCGCATCAGCATCGCGTCCGTGATGTCGGTGACATGGAACTCGTCGAGGCACAGCAGCTGCACCTCGGCGGCAATATCCTTCGCCACCAGCGCCATCGGTTCTTCCTGCCCCTGGTGGGCAAACAGGGATTTGTGGATCTGCTGCATGAAACGGTGGAAATGGACGCGTTTTTTGCTGACCTCGGGTACATAGGCAAAAAAACTGTCCATCAGGAAACTCTTGCCGCGGCCGACGCCGCCCCACAGGTAAACGCCGCGCACCGCGCGGTTGCGGCTCAGAAAGCTGAGCAGCCCGCGGCTTTGCTCACGCTGCCGCAGTTCCGCATGCACCCGATTCAGCTCACCGGCCGCCGCGAGCTGGGCGGCGTCCGGGGTGAAGCCCTGCTCGGCGGCACGCTGCCGCAAAAACTGCAGGAAGTCTGCGGCAGGCGACGGCATCAAACGGGAGTGACCGGCTGCAGCCGGATCAGAAATTCAGCGTGCGATTGTCCACCGCCAGCGCCGATTCCTTCATCGACTCGGAGAGCGACGGGTGGGCATGGCAGATCAGCGCAATGTCTTCGGAAGATGCGCCGAACTCCATCGCCACCACGGCCTCGGCGATCAGTTCCGAAGCCATCGGCCCGATGATGTGCACGCCAAGGATGCGGTCGGTCTTTTCGTCGGCGAGAAATTTGACGAAACCGGTGGTATCGCCCAGCGCGCGGGCGCGGCCATTGGCCATGAACGGAAATGAACCGGCACGGTATTTGACGCCATCCTGTTTCAGCTGCTGCTCGGTCCTGCCGACCCAGGCGATTTCCGGCGAGGTATAGATCACCCAGGGCACGGTGTTGAAATCGACATGGCCGTGCTTGCCGGCGATGCGCTCGGCCACGGCGACACCTTCTTCCTCCGCCTTGTGCGCCAGCATCGGCCCGCGCACCACGTCACCGATGGCCCAGATGCCGGGCAGGCTGGTTTTGCAATCCCCGTCAACCGCGACAAAGCCGCGTTCGTCCAGCTTGAGGCCGACGGCATTGCCGTTGAGGCCCTGGGTATTGGGCACGCGACCGATGGACACGATCAGTTTGTCCACGGCCAGGGTCTGCGCCACGCCGGCGCTGTCGGCATACTCAACCGAGACATTCTTTTTTGCGCTGATTTTTCCGACCTTGACCCCGGTCTTGATGTCGAGACCCTGCTTGCTGAACACCTTCAGCGCCTCTTTCGCCACCTGCTCGTCCACCGCGCCAAGAAAAGCCGGCAAGGCTTCGAGTACCGTGACTTCCGCACCCAGCCGCCGCCACACGCTGCCCATTTCAAGGCCGATGACGCCGGCGCCGATGACGCCGAGTTTTTTCGGGGTCTCGGCAATGGCCAGCGCGCCAGCATTGTCGAGGATCAGCTTGTTGTCGAAAGGCACATCGGGCAGCGCGCGCGGACTGGAGCCGGTGGCGATGATGACGTGCCTGGCCGTCAGCACCTCCGCGCTCTTGCCCGACACCTGCACCTGCCAGGCGCCGCTGCCGCCGCCGGCAAATCCGCCGGTACCATGAAAAAACGTGATCTTGTTTTTCTTGAACAGGTAGAGGATGCCGTCGTTGTTCTGCTTGACGACCTTGTCCTTGCGCTTGTGCATCTGCGCCACGTCCATCGCCAGGCCCTTGACCTGGATGCCGTGATCGGCAAAAGCATGGCCGGCGTGGTCGAAATTCTCCGACGACTGCAGCAGCGCCTTGGACGGTATGCAGCCGACGTTGGTGCAGGTGCCGCCGGGCGCGGG
>CAZSIR010000216.1:0-3700 GCA_964606765.1 uncultured Bordetella sp.
CGATTCACCCTTCCTGCCGCTGGACCTGGTCGCGCAACTGAAGGCTGCACTGGACACCAACCAGGCCGACCTCGCCGTCGCCAAGACCGGCAACCAGCCGCATCCTGTGTTCAGTCTGTGCCGTAAATCCGTATTGCCGAGCCTGACCGCGTTTCTCGAATCCGGCGGACGCAAGATTGATTTGTGGTACTCGCAGCTGAAAGTGGTGGAAGTGCAGTTTGCTGATGAGGCGGCGTTCAGGAATATCAATACGCGGGAAGAACTCGCAACTAGCAACAACTATCACATCAAAGCGATTAAAGAGAACTAACCGAATCCTGACCCAAATTACGCATCTTGTTGGGGGGCAAAATTGCTTTGCATACTTTCAGGATACGCTTTCCGCCCTTTTTATCGATCAATCCGTGGCGCGGCAACCAACTAATTATATTTTCCAGAATCTCTGGATGCCTTATCTGCGAGGCGACTTTTTGAATTTTCTCTATTGAGGTTTCCTGCTCTTCGTAGCCAAAAGTATTTATAAACCCCATCAACAACAAATGTAATACCACCAAACGATCCCAACGATATCGCTCCTCATCTGGCGATAACCCATCAAAAAAAGAAAGAACAGGATCTAACTCTCTGCCACCTTGAACTTCGTCAATCAATTCCTCGAACTCGACGATTGATCCGTCCTCTTTCACACACAAATCACAATATCGCCTGAAGTTGTCAGAAAAGAAGTGATCGACCTCATGCTCCTTATCGTAAACGAGTCCATCGAATAATGCGGTATCAGTCATACACCAATGGAATGTCGCTACGTATCGAAGAAAAAGAAAATCATTCCTCCGCGCAATACGCGCATCAACATAAATCGCTTTTCGTTCAAATTGACGCGCCAAAGATGAGACAACCAAAAACCTATGAACACTGCTATGAAAATAGTGATTGTCGCGTGAATAATTCTTTAAAACATGCAACCATTCTTGCGAATGGTTAGAGTAAATGTTCCACATTCGATAATTTAAAGAATTTGCCGCACTCAACATTCGACCATGAAATTCAGCAATTAAATTTCTTAGCTTCTTGCGTTGTTCGTATTCATATTCTGCCTCTAGGGTATAGCGTGTTTCTCGTTGCTTAAAAAAATAAGACACCCCTGCAGAGACAATTGCTGCGACTATAGCCGTCCAAAGCAAATCGGTATTTGCATTTAGAAAGGATGGTAGAACTTCTCCAACAGCGCTCATTTTCTTATACCTTAGTTGTCCTGCCGTACGAATATCGATTGCATTAAAGCATTTAAACTAGCATCTACTCTTCCACCCGCATCTGCGGGTTCCAAGCCACCTCCCACAGATGCTGATCGGGGTCCTGGAAATAACCCGCATAACCGCCCCAGAAAGTATCCCGCGCCGGCTTCACGATGGCGCCACCCGCCTTTTTCACCTCGGCCATCACCGCATCGACCTCGGCCTTTGAATTGACGTTATGCGCAAGGCAGACACCGGTGCTGCCGGGCCGGGATTGCGGCAAGCCTGAATCGTGCGCGAGGCTCGCACGCGGCCACAGTGCGAGTTTCAGCCCGCTTTGCAGTTCAAAGAAGGCCACCGCACCGTGTTCGAATTCGGTGCCGACAATGCCAGGCGTCTGCAGCCCGAGGCCATCGCGGTAAAAACGCAGGGTGCGTTCAAGGTCGTCCACACCCAGTGTGATCATAGTGATGCGCGGCTTCATGCCGCCATCTTACTGCCGGCCGCGAAACGCCGCTTCGATCGCGGCAACGTCGATTTTCCGCATGGTCATCATCGCGTCGAAGGCGCGTTTGGCGGCTGCGCGGTCGGGGCTGGTGTAGGCCTTGGTCAGGGCGTGTGGCGTGATCTGCCAGGAGATGCCCCATTGGTCTTTGCACCAGCCGCATTCGCTTTCCTGCCCACCGTTGCCGACAATCGCATTCCAGTAGCGGTCGGTTTCCTCCTGGTCTTTGGTCGCGACCTGAAACGAGAAGGCTTCGCTGTGTTTGAACGCAGGGCCGCCGTTGAGTCCGAGGCACGGAATACCCAGCACGGTGAACTCGACCGTCAACACGTTCCCTTCTTTCCCCGACGGATAGTCTCCGGGTGCGCGGCGCACTGCACCGACGGACGAATCGGGAAACGTCCGGGCATAAAACCGCGCGGCCTCTTCGGCGCCGTGATCGTACCAAAGACAGATCGTGTTCTTCGCAATGTTGGTCACTGGCCATCTCCTTTGAAATCGGTGAAGTCGGCGCAACTCAGTCCGGAATCTCCGGTTCCACCAGTTTCGCCAGGAACATCAGCGACTCCTGCCATCCGAGATAACAGGCCTCAGCGGGTATCACCGCGGGGATGCCTTCCTGCACGACATTCAGCTCGGTGCCGCAGGACACTTGGGTCAGCGTGATCGTGGTCTTCATGGCGCCCGGCAGATTGGGATCGTCGAACTGGTCGGTGTAGACGATGCGCTGGCCGGGCACCAGTTCAAGGTAAGTGCCGCCGAAGGCGTGGCTGTTGCCCGTGGTGAAATTGGTGAAGGACATTTTGTGTTTGCCGCCGACTTTCGCATCCAGCTCGTGCACCGTGCAGGTGAAGCCGCAGGGCGGCAGCCAGCGCGCTACGGCGGCGGGTTCGATGAACGCGCGGTAGATTTTTTCGGGCGTCGTGCGCAGCACGCGGTGCAGCCTGACGGTGTTGGTGGCCATGGGTAGTGCTCCTTCCAGTCATCAAAACGGTGTTGCCGAAGTGGGCATTGAACAGTCGAACGGGAAACGCCGATTTCGACAGGCGCCCGAAAAATACCGTTACAGGCACTGAATCAGGCGCCAAACGCCCGCACACACTGAAATCACCAACTATTTGATTTTATTAATATTTTTCAGTTGCCATGCGCAAGGCGCCGCGCAAACCCACCTGCGCATCCATCACCACCTTCACCGGAATCCCCGACAGCAGCGGCGTGAAGGTGCCCTTGCCGGCGAAGGCACGCATGAAACCGCCCTCCTTCATCCGGTGCACGATGCGCGGCGCGATGCCGCCGGCGATGTAGATGCCGCCGCGGGCCAGCGTGGCCAGCGCGATATTGCCGGCGAAGGAGCCGTAGGCGTTGATGAACAGGTCCAGCGCGCGCACCGCCAGCGGGTCGCGTTTGTGGATGCCGAAGTCAGTGATGACGTCGGCGTAGTCGATGATCGAGCGCTTGGTGGCTTCCTGCAGCTGCTTCGACGGAATGCCGAAGCCGGAATCCTGCAGGAAGCTGAAGATGCGCATCAGGCCCGGTCCCGAGATCACGCGCTCCCAGGACACGCGACCGTAGGTACGGCGCAGGTAGATCATCAACTGGTCCTGCAGTTCATCAGTGGGCGCAAAATCCGCATGGCCCGCCTCCGACGGCAGCACGCGGTAGCCGGCGTCTTCGCGTTCGAGGATCGCCACGCCGAGCCCGGTGCCGGCGCCGATCACGGCGATGGCGCCGTCCGCCACCGGCTCCGCCGCCTGCAGGCTGAACAGGCTCTGCTCGCCCAGCGTCATCACGCCATGGCCGGCGGCGTGGAAATCATTGATCAGGCGCAACGACTTCAGCGCGTATTTTTTTGCGATGTCTTCGGCGTTCACTTTCCAGCCGAGGTTGGTCAGCGTCGCAGCGCCGTTTTCCACCGGGCCGGCAACCGCGATGCAGGCAGCGGACAGCTGCGGCC
>CAZSIR010000217.1:0-3697 GCA_964606765.1 uncultured Bordetella sp.
GAACCCGAGGACCGCGACGAACTGCTGTATTACAAGGAAGCCCAGGACGGGCAGATCCTTGAGGAAGGCATCAATGAAGCCGGAGCGCTGTCGTCATGGATCGCCGCGGCGACCAGCTACAGCGTGCACGGCACTGCGATGCTGCCCTTCTATATTTTCTACTCGATGTTCGGTTTCCAGCGGGTCGGCGACCTGATCTGGCAGGCGGGGGACTGCCGTTCGCGCGGCTTCCTGATCGGCGCCACGGCCGGCCGCACCACTCTGTCCGGCGAAGGCCTGCAGCACCAGGACGGCTCCTCCCAACTGATCGCCTCGACCGTGCCGAACTGCCGCGCCTGGGATCCCGCCTATGGTTACGAGCTCGCCACCATCATCCAGGACGGCACGCGGCGCATGTTCGAGGCCCAGGAGGATGTTTTTTATTACATCACGGTGATGAACGAGAACTATGTGCAGCCGGCGATGCCTGCGAATGCAAGTACAGGCATTCTGAAAGGCATGTACCTGCTGCAACCGAAGGATAAAGCGCAGGTGCAACTGCTCGGCAGCGGTACCATCCTGCGCGAATCGCTTGCCGCGGCCGAATTGCTGGAAAAGGATTTCGGCGTTGCCGCCAATGTATGGAGCGTCACCAGCTGGAGCGAACTGCGCCGCGACGGCATGGCCTGCGCGCGGCATCATCGCCTGAATCCCGCAGCTGAACCGCGGCTGTCACATGTTGAAGGTTTACTCGCCCGACACAGCGGGCCGGTGATTGCCGCATCCGACCATGTCACCGCAGTGCCCGACCTGATCCGCGCGTATGTCCCAAGGACTTATGTTGCACTGGGAACGGACGGTTACGGCCGCAGCGACAGCCGCGAAAACCTGCGCCGGTTTTTTGAAATGGATCGCCACCACATCGTGCTTGCCGCACTGTCGGCGCTGGCGGACGAAGGTGCCATCAGTCGGGAGAATGTTGCAACGGCAATAAGCCGCTACGACATCAGCCCGGCAGGCATTGCACCCTGGGAATCCTGAGACCCGGCAATCAGGCCCGGCGCCGCTTTGGAATTTTCGGCACTTTGCCGCGGGGCGTCTTGTGCACACGCGGTGACCGGCGTGGAGCAGGCTTCAGCACCGGCCGGGGCGATGCACGCAGGATGCCGTCCAGAAACACATCAATCACCAGCCCCGCGTCACTTTCCGGCGGCATGGTATCGGGATCCATCGCCCAGTTGCTGATCAGTCCGTCGACCAGCGCATGCAGGCCCATCGCGGTACGGCGCGCGTCCAGTCCCGCCGGCAGCTGCTGCAATTTCTGCGCCCTGATCAGGCCCTGCTCCAGGCGCGAGAGGCAGCCCGCCTGCATTTCGCTGAAACGCTTCCACACCGGCTCCATCTCGTCGACGTATTCGCATTTGTGGAACACGATATGAAACACGCGGCGCGCCTGCACATCGCCGGAAGTGCGCTGCAGGATGCCGGTCAGCATCGCACGCACACCGGCCAGTGGATCAGCCTCCAGCGCTGGATTGATCTGGCAGGGCGCATCCTCCATCGGCATGGTCACGCGCGCCACCATTTCACAGAACAGGTCGGCCTTGTCCTTGAAATGCCAGTAAATGGCGCCGCGCGTCACGGAAGCCGCTTCGGCGATGTCCGCCAGCGACGTGCGTGACACGCCGCGCGCGCTGAATACCCGCTCTGCCGCGTCAAGAATCTGGTTGCGGGTTTCCACCGCCTCGTCTTTGGTGCGTCTGGCCACGATCCTCCAATACCCCTGCTGACTGCCTGTTGCCCCGTTTGTCCCGGTTTGCGTCAGGGTCTGTCATAAAACGGTACTTTACATACATTCATGGTTGTATGTAAACTGTTTTCCCAAGTTCTCCCATAAACCATTTCAGTCCACAGACTCTCAAGCGCCTCAGCCACCGCTACGCGGCCGGCATCCTTCAGGGAATAACAACATGATCGTCCTCCGCCCTTTCCATCCGCGCCGCACCGCCGTTGCGGCGTCGCTGTTGCTCGCCACCAGCCTCATTGCCGCCTGCGGTCCTGCCGGCGGGCCGCCTGCTTTTCCGCCCGCACCGGTCTCGGTCATCACCACTGAAACCCGCGATATTCCGATGACCATGGAATACACCGCGCAAACCGCCGGCTTCCGCGAGGTCGAAGTGCGTGCCCGCGTCAACGGCATCCTGCTCAAGCGCAATTACCGCGAGGGCGCCACGGTCCGCCAGAACGAATCCTTGTTCACGATAGACCCCGCCCCCTTCCAGCTCGCGCAGGCGCGCGCCGCCGCCGACCTCGGCGTCGCCGAAGCACAGCTGCAGCAGGCCCAGCGCGAACTCGCGCGGCTGAAGCCGGTGTATGAGGCCAAGGCCGTCAGCCAGAAGGAGCTGGACGACGCGACATCCGGGGAGCGCATTGCCCGCGCCCAGGTTGAAAGTGTGCGCGCAAGGCTTAATGAAGCGCGCCTCAACCTGGAATGGACCCGGGTCGAGTCGCCGATTACCGGCGTCGCCGGCCGCGCAGCCGTCTCCGAGGGCACGCTGGTCTCCGGCCCCAGTGTGCTGCTGACCACGGTGACCCAGACTGATCCGATGTATGTCATTTTCGGTGTTTCCGACCGCGATCACCTCGCGCTGCGGCGTGATGTCGAAGCCGGCCGCGTCAAACTGCCGGCCGACGGCAAACTCAAGGCCACGCTGAAACTGGGCGACGGCCGCGAATATGCCCGCGGCGGCGTCGTCAATTTCAGCGATGTGCGGGTCAATACCCAGACCGGCACCAGCGAATCGCGCGCCGAGTTCCCCAACCCCTCCAACCTGCTGCGCGCCGGCGAGTTCGTGCGCATCCTGCTGTCCGGCGCCACGCGCCCGGCCGCCATCGTCATTCCGCAGCGAGCAGTGCTGGAAGGACCGGCCGGAAAATTCGTTTACGTGGTCAGCGCCGACTCGAAAGCCGAGCCGCGGCCGGTTGAAGTCGGCGCCTGGGTCAGCGACGGCTGGGTCATCAATGCCGGACTCAAGCCCGGCGAACGCGTGATTGTCGACGGCGTTCTGAAAATCGGCCCCGGGGCCCCGGTCAACGTGACCGAGCCCGCGGCAGCCAAGGACGGCAAACCGGCCGAACCGGCCAAAGACAAACCCGCGGCCAAGCCGGCCGTGAAATCCTGAACCCGGCGGGCAGACAACCATGTCACGTTTTTTCATAGACCGCCCGATTTTCGCGGTGGTGGTATCCATCTTCATCGTGCTCGCCGGCCTCGCCGCAATACGCGTGCTGCCGATCGCGCAGTACCCTGAAATCGCGCCGCCGGTGGTCACCGTGCGCGCGGTGTATCCCGGCGCCTCGGCGCAGGTCATCGAGCAGACGGTCGCAGCGCCGCTGGAAAACCAGATCACCGGCGTCGAGCACATGCTCTACATGAGTTCGACCTCGACCTCGAACGGCGTCCTCGAAATCCAGGTCACCTTCGACATCGGAACCGACGTCGACACCGCCGCGCTGAACGTCAACAACCGCGTCAAACAGGCCGAACCGCGCCTGCCGCTGGAAGTCCGGCGCCAGGGCGTTTCCGTCGAGAAAGGCTCATCCTCCTTTCTGCAGGTGATTGCATTCAGCTCGCCCGACGGCAGCCGCGACGACCTGTTCATTTCGAACTACGTCACGCTCAACGTGCTCGATGCGCTGAAACGCATCCCGGGCACCA
>CAZSIR010000218.1:0-3641 GCA_964606765.1 uncultured Bordetella sp.
TGCGCAGGCGATGGGCTATCACGCCGGCGCCGCACTGGCCAACATGGAATCGGTGGAGGCGACGCTGACGCCCAAGGGTTTTTCCTGCCAGGGCCTGAACGCGCTGGTGAGCCTAGGGGCGTACTTCGTCAACAAGGCCGGCGAACGCTTCATGTTCAAGTACGACAAGAAGGGCGAAAACGCCCGCCGCGCAGTGATCGCCGATGGCGTCATCAATGAATACCTGCTCGGCAACGGGCCGATCTACCTCGATTGCCGCCATTTGCCGCAGGACATGCTCGACCGCATGGAGCACACGCTGCAGGTCGACCGCTACACGCTGCCGGCGTACTACCGGCAGAAGGGCGTCAATTTCCGCGAAGAGCTGGTCGAGGTGTCGGTGTCGGAGCTGAGCATCCGCCGCAGCGGGGTGTATTTCCGCGGCAGCGGCCTCGCCGTCGATACCAATGGCGAAACCGCGGTCGAAGGCCTGTTTGCCGCCGGGGACTGCGCGACGGTCAGCGGCGGCATCTCGGGGGCTGCCGTGCTTGGCCACATTGCCGGCGAGGGCGTGGTGCAGCGCATCCGCGCAAGCGCCGGTGCCTTGCCTGAGCTTGATCACAAAACGCTGGACGAGGTGCGTGCGCGGTCGGTGGCGCATTTGCAGCAAAAAGATGGCCTGCCGTGGAAGGCGTACGAAGACCAGACCCGGCAGACGGTCAGCGATTATGTCGGCGTGCGCCGCGATGACCGCGGCCTGCGGCTGGCGCTGGACACGCTGCAGGCGCTGGCCAGACGCGAGCCGACCCTCAAGGCCGATGACCTGCACGGGCTGATGCGCGTGCACGAAGCGAAAAACATCCGCATGAACGCCGAAATCATGGCCACCGCATCGCTGGCGCGCCAGGAAACGCGCACCGGTTCCTCGCATTTCCGCATGGATTTTCCGCAGACGGATGACGCGAACTGGCGCAAGTTCGTCATCGTCGAGCGCGGCGCGGCCGGGCCGGTGACGCGCACGCTGTCCACCGATCAGCCGTTGTCCGCGGCCTTCAGCCGCGGCCGGACCGCAGCGGCGGCTTGAGGGGCGATTCATGGGCAAAGCGCAAAAAGAAGTGTTCAATCCCATCCGCATCAATGCCGAAACCTGCGTCAAGTGCAATCTCTGCGACTGGATCTGTCCCGGCGACCTGATCTACAAGGAAGAGGACAACCGCGAGACGCTGCCGGTGATCAAATATCCCGATGAGTGCTGGTACTGCGGACTGTGCCAGTCGATCTGTCCGACCGATGCCATCACCGTCGTGTTTCCCGAGCAGATGGTGAACAACCAGACGGATGTCGCCACGCTGCTGGGCAAGGTGGCGAAGTAGCTGCAGGCGCCTTGCCCCGGCTGTGACAAACGGCCTGTCGTTCCGCCCGACGATCTGTTAAATCTCGGGCATCGGCTGCCCCGGTAATTTTTTCTGCAACTTCTCCGCCGTTCTGTCGTCCCACTGCTGCAGCCGTGCCCGGTGGCAGGACTGCGCTTCCGCATCGACATGGAGCCTTGTTCAAATGAACCGCATTTCACCGATTGTTTTCATCGCCGCGCTGGGTTTTCAGTTCGTCGCCGGCCATGTGCTGGCCCAGGCGCCGGCATCTTCTGCCAAACCCGCTGCGATGGAACGCACGGAGCATGAATGGAGCAGCGGGGGGCGTTCCTCCAGATTCGATGCGCACTGGAGCGGCGGCGAACTGAAAATGATCCGCGAGGAAATGGCGGCGAGCGACGGCATGGTCGAGAAGAACGAATTCTTTTTTAATGCCGGCAAGCTGCTGCACATCAAGCGGGACCGTTACCCGGCGCCGGGAAAATCCGGCGCCGCCGAGGCCATCATGATGTCCTTCGATAAAACCGGAAAACCCGGCATGTCGATGAAACGCGTCGACGGCAGGCCCGCGGGGCCGGCGAGCCCGGCGGAGATTGCGCAGGCGGAAAAACATCTGGCCGAACTGCTCGCCATCACCCGTAAGGCCAAGCGCTGAATCGGCATCCCATTTTACGCCGAGGGGCGGTTAAATATTTAATAAAATCAAGTATTTAACGGTTATCACAGTTGTCCTGCCATAACACGCCGTGTATGCTGGCTCCCATAACATGGCGCAGTAATCAAACCCGCCCGGCATGGCGCTGAAGCATGGTCCGGTGCTACCGGTGGAGGTGTCACGATGCAGGTGCTCATTACGTTGCTGGCCGGATTTGCCGTCGCCTGGTTTCTGGCCTATCACCGCCTGCCGGCGCTGCTCTGGGCGGCCGTGTTCGGGCTTGGCCTGGCTGGAATCACCTGGTGCAATCTGTGGCCGCAAAGCCTGCTGACCGGGGCCTGGGTGTTGCTGCTGCTGGTTTCGCTGATAGCGGTGCCTTCGCCGCTGCGCCGCGCGATCGCCGGCGCACCTTTGCTGAAACTGTTTCGCCGCATCCTCCCCGTGGTGTCGCAAACCGAGCAGGAGGCGCTGGATGCCGGCACCGTATGGTGGGACGGCGAGCTGTTCAGCGGCAAGCCGGACTGGAGCAGGCTGCTGGCCTACCCGAAGCCGCGCCTGAGCGCCGAGGAGCAGGCCTTCATCGACGGGCCGCTGCGCGAACTCTGCGAAATGCTCAGCGACTGGGAAGTCACCTATGAAATGACCGACATGCCGCCGCAGGTCTGGCAGTTCATCAAGGACAACGGTTTCCTCGGCATGATCATTCCCAAGGAATACGGCGGCAAGGGCTTCTCCGCGCTGGCGCATTCACAGATCGTGATGCAGCTGACCACGCGCAGCGGCACCGCGGCGGTATCGGTCATGGTGCCCAACTCGCTGGGGCCGGGTGAGCTGCTGGTGCATTACGGCACCAAAGAGCAGAAAGACCATTACCTGCCGCGCCTCGCAAAGGGGCTCGAGATGCCCTGTTTCGCATTGACCAGTCCCGAGGCCGGCTCGGATGCCGGCGGCATCCCCGATTTCGGCATCGTGTGCCGGGGCGAATGGCAGGGCAAGTCCGATGTGCTGGGCATCCGCCTGACCTGGGAAAAACGCTACATCACGCTGGGGCCGATTGCGACATTGCTCGGCCTGGCTTTCCAGCTGTATGACCCGGATCATCTGGTCGGCAGCGAGGACGATGTCGGCATCACGCTGGCGCTGGTGCCCACCGACACGCCGGGTGTGCATATCGGCCGCCGCCACCGCGCGATGACCGCGACCTTCATGAACGGCCCGAACTGGGGCAAGGATGTGTTCATCCCGATGGACTACATCATCGGCGGGCAGGCGCAGCTGGGGCAGGGCTGGAAAATGCTGATGAACTGCCTCGCCGCCGGACGCTCGATTTCGCTGCCGGCCAACGGGGTGGGCATTTCGAAGTTGTCGACATTGACTACAGGCGCTTACGGCCGTGTGCGCCAGCAGTTCAAGCTGTCGATCGGAAAATTCGAGGGCGTTGAAGAGGCGATGGCGCGCATCGCCGGCAATGTCTACGTGATGGATGCGGCGCGGGTGATGACCGCCGGCGCGGTGGACCTCGGTGAAAAACCCTCGGTGATCTCCGCCATCGTCAAATACCACCTCACCGAACGCGGCCGCCAGGTCATCAACGATGCGATGGACGTGCACGGCGGCAAGGGCATCTGCATGGG
>CAZSIR010000219.1:0-3631 GCA_964606765.1 uncultured Bordetella sp.
AAAATATCAATTAAATCAATTACTTATCAGGAACTATGCATGAGCGCCCGATTGCCCGAACGTTTCCCGCCCATTCCGCAGGAACAATGGACCGAAGAACAGAAAAAAGTCGCCGCGACCATCGCCTCCGGTCCGCGCGGCGAACTGCGCGGGCCATTTCTTGCGTTGCTGCGCAGTCCCGGCCTTGCACACACCGTGCAGCAGGTCGGCGAATACCTGCGCTTCAAGAGTCCGCTCAACCGCCGCATCGCCGAAATGGCGACGCTGATCGCGGCGCGCCACTGGACCCAGCAATATGAATGGCAGTCGCACTACAAACACGCGATGAAGGCCGGCCTCAGTCCCGACATTGCCGCGGCCATCGCCGAAGGCCGCCGCCCGACCGGTATGGCGCAGGATGAAGAAGCGCTGTACGACATGCTGATTGAAGTACTGCACAACCAGGGCGTCTGCGACGCGACCTATGCGCGCGCCGTCACCATCTTCGGCGAACAAAGCGTGATTGAACTGGTCACCGTCGCCGGTTACTACGCGATGCTGGCGATGGTGCTCAACGTCGGCCGCAAGGCCCTGCCCGCCGGCCAGGAACCGATGCTGCCCTGGTTTCCCCACTGAGCACAGCGGCTTCTTCGCCGTACCTGCTGCTGGCGCTGCTGGCCGGCCACAGCTTTGCGTCGATGTCGACGCTGGTGCTGCCGGCGGTCGCGCCGGCGGTGGCGCGTGATTACGGCTTTGACCCCTCGCTGATCGGTTATCAGATCAGCCTGGTCAGCCTCGGCATGATGGTGACGCTGACCCTGCTCGGCAACACCAGCCGCCGTTACGGCGCGGCGCGCACCAACCAGCTGGGCCACACGCTGATTGCCATCGGCATGCTGGTGCTGCTGCTGCCGTGGAGCGCTTTTCTCGTCATCGGCTCCGTGGTGATCGGACTCGGCTACGGCATGATCACGCCCTCGGCCTCGCATCTGCTGATGCGCTACACCGCGCCAGAGCGCCGCAGCACGGTGTTTTCCATCCACCAGGTCGGCATTCCCGCCGGCGGCATGATCGCCGCGCTGGTGGCGCCTGCGGTCACGGTGTACGCCGGCTGGCGCTGGGCCGTGCTCATCAGCGTCGTGCTCATCATCGGCGTGGTCGCGCTGATGCAGCGCAGGCGCCGCAGCTGGGACGACGACCGCGACCGCAGCGCCCCGGCCGTCACCGCCAATCCCTTCGCCGGCGCGGTCGCCATCTGGCGCCACCCGCAGCTGCGCCTCGCCACCATTGCCGGCGGCTGTTTTTCCTGGATCCAGTTCTGCGTCGCGACCTTCACCGTGGTCGCCTGCGTCGCCGTGCTCGACATGAGCCTGGTGCTCGCCGGCACCGTGCTGACCGTGGTGCAGGTCGCCAGCGCCGCGGGACGCGTCTGCATCGGCTGGATCGTGGATCGCGTGCAGGACACGGCGCGCGTGCTGGCCTGGAATGCGGCGGTGGTGATGCTCGCATCGCTGTGCGCGCTGATGCTGGGTCCATCCCTGCCCCTGCCCGCGGTGTATCTGCTGTTCGCGGTACTCGGCGCGGCCTCCGGCTGCTGGCCCGGCGCGCTGCTGGCCGAAGTCGGCCGGCTGGCGCCGCCGGGCGAAGTCAGCCTCGCCATCAGCGGCTCGCTGGTCATCACCAATGTCGGCAAATTCGCCGGGCCCATCGTGTTCGCGAACATTTATGCGCTGACCCGCAGTTACGACATCGCCTTTGCGGCGCTGGTGGCGCCCGCGGCCCTTGCGCTGTACTGCCTGTACTCGGCGCGTCATCCGCCGCGGTAAACTGCCGGCATGAAATCCCTGCTGTTGCTGCTGACGCTCTGCCTGCCCGCCATCGCCGGCGCCGCGGCCCCGCAAATCTATGCGGAACACTGCGCGCACTGCCACACGCCCGGCATCAGCGGCGCACCGAAAATCGGCGACCGCAGTGAATGGTCGCAACGCGTCCGCCCCGGATTCAGGCTGCTGTACCAGGCTGCCATCGAGGGCGTGCCCAATACCACGATGGCGGCCAAGGGCGGACACCGCGAACTGGACGATGACGACATCCGTGCCGTCGTCGATTTCATGGTGGCTGCCGCGGCCCTGCCGCGGGACGTGCTGGATGCCGCCGCGCGCTACGACCGGCTGGGTATCAGCGACCGCGAATTCATCCGTCTGGACGCCGATTTCGACGGCAGGCTGAGCATGGCTGAAGTCAAAACGGATCCCGCCATCGCGCAGGCCTTCAGCCGTTTCGACCGCAATCGCGACGGCAGGCTCGATGCCGCCGAATACCGCGCGCTGGAAACGCAGCTTGAAAAAGAGCGTGCGGCCGTGAAAGTTGACGATGCGCAGCTCGTTGCGGATGTGCGCAGGGCCTTGCGCGCCTTGCCGGGATTTCCGGAGCAGGACCTGAAGGTGGAGGCGGCGGCCGGCGCGGTGCTGATTGCCGGCGTCGTCCCCAACGCCGCCGAAGTGCGCCGCGCCTGGCTGGCGACGCGGCGCATCGCCGGCATCAGGACGCTGGAAAGCCGTCTCGTCTCTGGTGAACTGCTCGCCTGGGATTGAAACGCCGCGGCAGCGGGGTCAAGCGAGGATGTTGCTGACCTGCTCCTGCCGCAGCAGTTCGTAGACAAAAGCCTCCAGCTCCGGTCCCAGCGCATCGCGCACCGAAATCACGCCGATGGGCCGGCCGTCCTCCACCACCGGCAGGATGCGGAAACGGCCCTCGCGCATGAAACCGAGCGCATGCGCAAATGAGCGTTCAGGCGTGATGGTGCGCGGATTGGCGGTCATGACTGAAGAGAGCCTGGTCGCGGCGCCATCCAGGCCGGCGGCCAGCACGCGGAACAGCGCATCGCGTTCGGTGAACATGCCGACGAGCTTGCCGTCATCGACCACCATCAGCGCGCCGACATTGCGCTCCTTCATCAGCCGCGCGGCCTCGGCCACGGTGGTGCCGGAAGGCGCGGTCAGCAGTTCCTGACCCTCGATAATCTCGCGGATTGTGCGTTCGGCCATGCGTCACCTCCGTTCGCCGGGACAACCGTTCAAAGACTGCGCCGCATGCGATGCGACGCCCGTTTTGATGCTACGCGCCGACCCTCCGCCGGTCAAACCGCGGCGCGGCCTTCACGCATGTACACCGGCAGGTCCATCGACGGCGGACGGCAGCCCGGTACTTCGTAGAACATGTCGGCGACGTAGCCGCGGTGGTAATTGGTATGCATCACCACATGCAGCAGAATCTCGCCGCGGGTCATCGTCCCGCGATTGCCGCCGATCAGCATGTATTCGACGGTTTCACCGAGATGCGCATCGCTCAGCGCATCCGCCCATTGCACATACCAGGCATCAACGTCCTGCTGCTGCCGCCACAGTTCCGCCAGCGGCGGATGATCCTTGGTGTTGCGCGCCTCGTAACCGTGCTCGCGCCCTTCGAGGTGCGCCTGCCAGATGCGGTCGATCACGTAGATGTGATTCAGCGTATGCACCATGTTTTTGAACAGGGAGGGGCGCGGCTTCAGCGCCTCCCCTTCCGGCAATGCGGCCACCGCATCGAACATGACTTTATTCGACCACGCGTTGTAGCGGGTCAGCATCCGTGCGGTGTCCGCGGTCAGCAT
>CAZSIR010000220.1:0-3629 GCA_964606765.1 uncultured Bordetella sp.
CTGTCGCGCATCGCCAAGATCTGCCACAACGTGATGCTCGGTGTGGTGATCCAGAACCTCTGCGAAATCACCGTGCTTGCCGAGAAGGTCGGCATGCAGCGCCACGCCTTTCTCGATTTTCTGAACAAGAGCGTGATGGGCTCGATGTTCACCGCCTACAAGACGCCGGCCCTGTCCAACCTCGATTTCCATGTCACCTTTACGCCGGAGCTGCTGCGCAAGGATATCGACCTCGGACTCGCCGCCGGGCGCGCCTACGGGGTGCCGATGCCCACCACCGCGGTCACCCGCGATCTGGTGCAAACCCTGATAGGGAATGGTTATACTGACCAGGATTTCTCGACCCTGCTGCTGCTGCAGGCGAAGGCATCCGGCATTGAACTGAAACCTGAAAATGTCGAGATTGGTGACGGACTCTGATCACTGACAAGAGGAGGGGGTGTGGTGAATACAATAAAGAAAATGGTGATGGTGCTGCTGGCGGCTGCCGCAGCGCAGGCAGGGGCGGCGGATTATCCGACCAAACCGGTGCGTTTCATCGTGGCGTTTCCGCCGGGCAGTTCGACCGACATCGTCGGCCGGCTGTATACGCAGAAGTGGACGGAAATGTGGGGGCAAACCGTGCTGGCGGACAACCGCGGCGGCGCCGGGGGCACCATCGCGGCGGGTGTCGCGGCCCGGTCCAATCCGGACGGCTATACCCTGCTGATGCATTCTTCGGGGCAGACGGTCAACCCGTCGCTGTATGCAAACCTGCCTTATGACACGCTCAAGGACTTTGTCGACATCGGACCGCTGGCGCAGCAGCCGAACGTGCTGGTGACCAGTCCGAGCTCGCCGTTCAAGACCGTGCAGGACGCCATCAATGCCGCGAAGGCCAAGCCGGGGACGCTCAATTTTGCCTCGGCAGGCATCGGCAGCGGCACCCATCTCAATCTGGAAAAATTCAAATTGATGGCCAAGGTCAACATGAACCACGTGCCCTACAAAGGCTCCGGGGAGGCGCTGGTTGATGTCGCGGGCGGGCGGGTGGATTTCTACTTTGCGCCGATTTCGGCCGGCCTGGGCAACATCCAGGGCGGCAAGATCCGCGCCATTGCGGTCAGCACCAGCAAGCGCAACAGCGCATTGCCCAATGTGCCGACGATTGCCGAATCCGGCATCCCGGGGTTCGATTTTTCGCTGTGGTTCGGCATCTGGGCGCCGACCGGCGTACCGCAGTCGATCATCAGCAAGATTGCCGCTTCGATCAAGGAGGCGGCCAACGATCCGGTGGTCAGCGGCAAACTGAAGGCGCTGGGTAATGATCCGATGGACATGACACCCGCACAATTCGCCAAATTCGTGCGCGAGGAAATCAAGAGCGCAGAGGTCGTGCTCAAGGCGGCCGGCGTCAAGCCGCAGTAAATATTTGATTGCAATGTAACCGGCGGGCGGCGCGAAGTGCGCCGCCCGTTGTTTTGTTGTCTTGCTGCGCGCGCTACTCTTGATCCGGAGTGACAGGGCATGAACTACCGTCGTTTGGGCACGGATGGCCCCGAGGTTTCAGCCATCAGCATGGGGCGCGGGGCGCAGCCGGTGCAGTTTGGCGACCCGCTCGAGGCTGAATTCAACGCGGCCATCGCCCGCGCCTTCGACCTGGGCGTCAATCTCTACGACAGCTCCGATGCGTACTGGGGCGCGCGCCACGAAGTGCTGCTGGGTCGGGCGCTGAAACCGCACCGCAGCCAGGTGCTGATTGCCTCCAAGTTCGGCAATATCGACCTGCCAGACGGGAAAAAAGGCACCAACGGCCGGCCGGAATATGTGCGCCAGTGCTGTGATGCCAGCCTGCAGCGGCTGGGCACCGATGTCATCGATCTGTATTACCTGCACCGCGTCGATCCCGGCGTACCCATCGAGGAAACGGTCGGTGCCATGGGTGATCTGGTCAGGCAGGGCAAGGTGCGCTGGATCGGCTTGTGCGAAGCAGGCGTCAAAACACTGGAACGCGCGCATCGCGAACATCCGCTGGCCGCACTGCAGACCGAGTATTCACTGTGGTGCCGCGAAGTGGAGGCCGAAATCCTGCCGGCCTGCAAGGCGCTGGGCATCGGTTTTGTCGGCTACGCGCCGCTGGGCCGCGGCCTGCTGACCGGCAATATCAAAAGCGTGGACGATATCCCGGCCGGTGACCGTCGCCGCAAGAATCCGCGCTTTCATCCGGAAAACCTGGCGCGCAACGTGGAGCTTGTGAAACAGCTCGAAGCGGTCGCACGGTCCATTCATGCGACGCCGGCACAGACTGCGCTCGCCTGGATGCTGGCGCAGCAGGATTTCATCGTCGCCATTCCCGGCACCAACCGCGCGGCCAATGTCGAGCTCAATGTCGCTGCGGCCGGACTGGAGCTGCCGCGTGACGCGCAGGCGGAACTCGATGCCGTTTTTGCGATCGGCGCCGGCGCCGGCGAACGATATGCACCGCATGTGCTGAAAGGCATGGGCTTGTGAACGAAGAAAATCCGCTGTCGCTGGAGCCGCGGCTGCAGGCCATTCTGCAGCAGGCGTATCCGCGGTTCTCCGATGCCGAATACCAGCGCCGCCACAGGGCGCTGGGCGACATCATGGCGAAACACGGCTGTGATCATCTGCTGGTGGTGACGGATCACCGTGCCGGCAACGCGCCGCAATGGGTGACCGGCTGGCCGGGCACGGTCGAGGCCTTTGTCATTTTCAGGCCTGGCGAGCAAATGGTGATGCACATGGAGTGGCACAACCACTTTCCGCTGGGACAGAAAATCGCCCGCGATGCGGATGTGCGCTGGGGCCGGCACCAGGGCATCGCGCTGACCATCGAGGAACTCAGGCGCCGCGGCGCCCGGCGTGTCGGCATCATCGGTCCGCTGGTGGTTGCCAAATACCGCCAGCTGGAGGCGGTGTTCGAGATGGTCGCGCTGGACGCGGAATACACCCGTTTGCGCATGATCAAGTCGGCGGAGGAAATCGACTGGCTGCGCATCGGCGCCGCGATGTCGGATGCGGGTCTGCGTGCGCTGGTTGCCGGCACGCGACCGGGCATGGATGAGCGTGAACTGGCTGCGCTGGTTGAAGGTGCCTATGTGAAATACGGCGGCACGACGATGATCCGCTACATCGGCGTGACCTCGATGGCAAATCCGCACATTTACGTGCCGCCCCAGCACCCAAGCCCGCGCAGGGTGCAGGCCGGCGACATCGTGTCCTGCGAGCTTTCGGCCTACTGGTGGGATTATCCGGGGCAGGTGCTGCGCAGCTACACGGTGGCGGCCGAAGCGACGCCGCTGTATCGCAATCTGCATGACACCGCAGAGGCCGCCTTTGATGCGGTTGCCGCTGTGGTGCGCCACGGCACTGCGATGCAGGACATCCTCAATGCCACGGCCGTCATCGAGGCTGCGGGTTACACCGTCTGCGATGACCTGATGCACGGCTTTGGCGGCGGCTATTTCCAGCCCATCATCGGCACCCGGAGCCGCATGGCCGGATCGGCGTTGCCGGCGATGACGCTGGAAGAAAACATGACCGTGGTGGTGCAGCCCAATGTCACCACCACCGGTGCCGACGGCAAACCGCGCGCCGGCGTGCAGGTCGGCGAACTGATCCTTGTCACC
>CAZSIR010000221.1:0-3598 GCA_964606765.1 uncultured Bordetella sp.
TGCAGGTGCACGGGAGTCCAGTGTTTCAGTGCGCGGGTTTCGGCCGGCAGTACGCTCAGGCGCACATCGAGTTTGTGCGTCGGGCGGTGGATGGCTGCAGCCATGACCCAGTCGCCGCGACGTACCGAATCAACATCAGTGCCGGTCAGGTTCAAGGCGCAGCGTTCGCCGGCGCGGGCCTTTTCGGCGGGTTTTCCATGGATCTGGATGCCGCGCACACGCACTTCAATGCCGGCGGGTGAAATCACCAGTTTGTCGCCGGTGGCAACCGTGCCATTGAATACCGTGCCAGTGACCACGGTGCCGCTGCCGGCAATGCTGAAAGCGCGGTCGATGGCGTAGCGCAGGTGCTGGCCTTCGGCACTGCGCAGGCTTTTTGCGGCGGCTTCACGCAGCAGCAGGGCTTTCAATTCGGCCATGCCGGTACCGCTGACCGCGGACACCGGATGGATGGCGGCGCCGGCCAGCTGCGTATTCGCCAGCAGTGCGTGCACCTGTACACTGACTTCGGCGATGCGTGCGGCATCGACACGGTCGGCCTTGGTGATGATCGCGGCGCCACGGCGGATGTGCAGCAGGTCGAGGATCTGCAGGTGTTCGATGGTCTGCGGCATCACGCCGTCGTCGGCAGCGACGATCAGCAGCGCAAAGTCGATGCCCGATACGCCGGCGAGCATGTTGCGGATGAAACGTTCATGCCCCGGCACGTCGACAAAACCGATCAGTCCGCCATCCTCCAGCGGCAGGTAGGCAAAGCCGAGGTCGATCGAAATGCCGCGCGCTTTTTCTTCGGGCAGGCGGTCGGTATCGGTGCCGGTCAGGGTTTTGACCAGCAGCGTTTTTCCGTGGTCGATGTGGCCTGCGGTGGCTACTATCATAAAGGCAAGGTTAAGGGCATTGAGCCACAGAGGACACAGAGTTCACAGAGGAGAGCAAAATCAGAAAACAATCTGATGCGCTTCATCTGGTGATGCGTGTTTCCGGGTTTTCTCTGTGCTCTCTGTGTCCTCTGTGGCTAAGGTTTTTTGATTTTAAGCTCTTCAAGCTGCTCAACGAATTCGTCTTCGTGGTCCAGGCAGCGCAGATCGAGGACGAAGGCGCCGTCCTTGATGTGGCCGATCACCGGCACCGGCAGCGCGCGGAATGCGGTGGCGAGTTTGCCGACATTGCCTTTTTTGTCTGCGGGGGTCATCGCCAGGCCGCTGCTGGGCATGACATCCACCGGCAGCGCGCCGCTGCCGATCTGGCTTTTGCAGGCGGTGATTTCAACGCGCCAGTTGTCGCCCAGTGCAGCAGCGACCCTCGGCAATACGCGTGCAGCCTGCGCGGCAATGTCTGCCGCCTTGCGCGTCAGCAGTTGCAGCGCCGGCAGTTCTTCGTGCAATTTTTCCGGATGCAGGTACAGCCGCAGCACGGCGTCGAGTGCGGTCAGTGTCAGTTTGTCGAGGCGCAACGCACGCTTCATCGGATTCTTCGCGATGCGTGCCATCAGGTCCTTGCGACCGACCATCAGGCCGGACTGCGGCCCGCCCAGCAGTTTGTCGCCGCTGAAGGTGACGACATCGGCGCCCTGTGCGAGGGTTTCCCGCGGCGTCGGCTCATGCGGCAAACCGTATTGTTCGAGGTCGATCAGCGTGCCGCTGCCGAGATCGACGATGAACGGAAGATTGTGTTCATGCGCCAGTTTCGCCAGCTCTGTTTCAGGCACCGTGGCGGTAAAACCCTGCACCACGTAATTGCTGGTGTGTACTTTCATGATCGCCGCAGTGCGCGGCGTGATGGCTTCGGCGAAGTCTTTGAGGTGGGTGCGGTTGGTGGTGCCGACTTCGACCAGTTTGACGCCGGCGCGCGACATGATGTCAGGGATGCGGAAGGCGCCACCGATTTCGATCAGTTCGCCGCGCGACACCAGAACTTCGCGTTTCAGTGCCAGCGTGTTCAATGCGAGGTACACCGCAGCGGCATTGTTGTTGACGGCGACGGCTTTTTCGCCGCCGGTCAGTTGTTTCAGCCAGCGTTCGACATGGCTGTCGCGTTCGCCGCGCCCGCCGCTGGAGAGTTCGAATTCTAGATTGACCGGGCGGGTCATCGCCGCCATCACCGCTTCGGCGGCTTTTTTCGGCATTACGGCGCGGCCGAGGTTGGTATGGAGTACGGTGCCGGTGAGGTTGAACACCGGTTTCAGGGAAGGTGCGGCGGAGGACTGCAGTGCAGCGGCGCAGGATTGCAGGAAGTCCTGCTCGTCCCAGGCGGCGGCATCGGCCTGGGCCAGTCTCGCACGTTCGCTGTCCAGCGCACGGCGGAGAATTTCGGTGACACGGCTGCGGCCGTGGGTCGCAATGAGATCGGTTACCGCGCTGCTGCCGAGCAGGCGGTCCAGCGAGGGCAACGCGCGACGCGCGGCTGCTGCGGGATTCACCATGGTGAACGGGCGATGCGGTGGCGGTTGGGATGCATGCGTGAACGGTCTCGGGCCGGTGAAAAGCGGTCGGCAAAATCATCAAAAAGGGAGAGGGCGCAGTTTATCTTAACTGCGAGGACGCATGCTATTCTGGCCTTGTATGCACTGCAGCATGTACAGTATGGGCCGACACATGAATTTCACGGGGGTTGTCATGAAGAAAATCGCAATGCAGGTTCGGATCATGGTCGCGCTGATGCTGGGCTTGGCCGGGGTGGCCCAGGCCGCAGAATCCGCTTATCCGTCCCGGCCGATCCGTTTCATCTGTCCTTATGCGCCGGGCGGGGCGGGAGACATCTTCACCCGCACCATCGGGCAGAAACTGTCCGAAGCCCTGGGCCAGACCGTGGTCGTCGACAATCGCGGCGGGGCCAACGGCGGCATTGGCACCGACATGGTGGCGAAAGCGCCGGCTGACGGGTACACGCTGTTGATGGGCAACAGCGGACCGATGACCGTCAATCCGCATCTTTACCAGAAGCTGCAGTACGACACCCTCCGTGACTTTGCGCCCATCACACAGGGCACGTCCTACATGTACATCCTCGTGGTTCCGCCTTCGGCGCCGGTGAAAACGCTGCCCGATTTCATCAAGCTGCTGCAATCGAAACCGGGGCAGCTGACCTATGGCTCGACCGGCATTGGCGGCGGCAACCATCTCTCGGGTGAACTGTTCAACCTGATGACCAATACCAAGTCGATACACGTGCCGTATACCGGCAGCGCGCTGGCGCTGGCGGCCTTGCTCGGCGGGCAGATCAGTTACATGTTCGATACCGTCATTACTGCCGTGCCGCAGGTGCGCGGCGGCAAACTGCGCGCCATCGGCGTTACCGGCGCAAAACGCGCGTCCTCCTTTCCGGATGTGCCGACGATGCAGGAACTGGGCCTGAAGGATTTCAAGCTGACGCAGTGGCAGGCTGTGGTGGCGCCCGCCGGCACGCCGCGGCCGATCATCGAAAGGCTGAACCGCGAAACGGTGAAGGCGCTGAAAATGCCCGATGTCATCGAGCGGCTGGCGACGCAGGGCGGCAATGAACTGGTCGGCAACACGCCGGAGGAGTTTGCCGCAGTGATCAAGAGCGATCTCGCGCTTTACGGCAAAATCATCAAGTCGGCGGGCATCAAGCCACAGTA
>CAZSIR010000222.1:0-3598 GCA_964606765.1 uncultured Bordetella sp.
AGGGCATCGCCAACATCGTCGCGCCGCTGTTCGGCGGCTTCTGCGCCACCGGCGCGATTGCCCGCACCAGCACCAATGTGCGTATGGGTGCCTTCGGCCCGGTTTCCGGCATGGTGCATGCACTGACGCTGCTCGCCATCGTGCTGGTTGCAGCGCCCCTGGCCAGACACGTGCCGCTCGCCGCGCTGTCGGCGATTCTTGTGGTCGTCGCCTGGAAGATGGGCGAATGGCACGACTTCCGCGAAATGCGCCGCTACACGATGAACTACCGCGCGATACTGCTCGCAACATTCGTGCTGACCGTGGTGTTCGATCTCACGGTGGCCGTGGAGGCCGGACTGGTGATGGCCGCCCTGTTTTTCATCACCCGGATGTCCTCCCTCACCGGCATCACGGAAATGGCCGACGGGGAACCCGGCGTACGCAGCTACGAAATGTTCGGTTCGCTGTTTTTCGGTTCCGCCAACAAGCTTGAACCGCTGCTGGCCCGCGCCGACCCGGCGGATCCGGCGCGCGTGATCGTGATCGACCTGAGCAAAACCATCAATATCGACACCACCGGCCTCGACATTCTCGAGGCACTGCGCCGCAAACTCGCAAAAAGCGGCAAGGCGCTGGTCATCTGCGGCGCAGGCCGGCAGCCGCTGTCATTGTTCCAGCGTTCCGGTTTCGCGAAAAAAATCGGCGCCGACAACCTCTGCTCCGGGCTTGAAAGCGGCATGGCGCGCGCAAAGACGCTGCTCGCCTGAATCATGAACCACCCGTTGCCGGCAAAGATCACCCGTCATCTGCTGATCCGCGGCCGTGTGCAGGGCGTCGGCTTCCGCAACTACATGGCCTACAAGGCGCAACAACTGGGGATCAAGGGCTGGGTGCGCAACCGCAGCGACGGCAGCGTGGAAGCCCTGGTGCAGGGCACGGCAGATGCGGTCGGAGAAATGATTGCCTGCGCGCAACGCGGTCCTCGCGCCTCGGAGGTCAGCGGGGTGACGGTCAGCGAAAGCACCGGTGAGCGTGACCACAGCCTTTTCGAGACACGCCCGACCGTATAAATATTGTTTAAAATCAAATACTTATAAAAAACGGCAGCCTCAGATTCGGCCCGCCGATTTTTCACCCCGATGGATCGCTGATGCGCGTGCCGCCAGTTTTTCCGCCTCCGCCTTGCGCCCCAGCGCCTGCAGCACCTGCGCCAGATTGTTCAGCGTATGCGCCACACTGGCGCTGTCGGGTCCGAGGGTTTTTTCCTTGATCAGCAAAGCCCGGCGCAGCACCGGTTCGGCCTCGGCGTTGCGGTCCTGGGCATGCAGCGTGGCGCCGAGATTGTTCAGGCTCGCCGCGGTCTTGGGATCGTCGCCCCAGGTTTTTTCGAAGACCGCCAGCGCGCGGCGGTGCAGCTGCTCCGCTTCCGCATATTTTTTCTGCGCCTGCACCACGTCCGCCAGGTTGTTGACCAGTATCGCCACCGCCGGATCGCGCGGGCCCAGCGCTTTTTCGCGCAAGACCAGCGCGCGGCGGAATTCCTTTTCTGCTTCGGCATAACGCTGGGCGAAACGCAGCACCAGCCCCAGCGTCGCCAGGCTCTGGTCCACGGCGCGGTGGGAGGGCCCGAAGCTGCGCGTCGCCTCCGCCAGCGCAGCCCGCGCCGACTGCTCGGCCTGCTGCAGTTCGCCGCGCTGCATCTGTTGCGTGGCCTGCGCTTCCATCGCCTTCCATTCCGCTTCGCCGGCAGAAACGGCGGCACTGCCGGCCAGCAGGACGCCGGCCAGCAGGACTCGCCACTCAGACATTGCCATAGTCGATGTTCACGTTCTCCGGCTTCAGCCATTCGCCCAGCGCGCGCAGCAGGTCTTCGTTGAGGTTGACCTGCCAGGCGGGACCCAGTTTCACCTCGCAGCGCGCGCCATTGCTGGTGTATTCGATCGCCACCGTGCAGCGGCCCTGCCGATGCGGCGCCAGCAGCTCCTTCAGCTTGCCGCCGGAAGACTGGCCGTTGCAGGTGAGGCGTATGCCGCGGGCGTAACGGTTGCGTGCCTCGTTGAGGTCGAGGATGTCCAGCGCCTCCAGCCGCAATGAATTGTCACCGCCGCCGTTGCCGCCGCCCTCCTCCGCATCCGGATTGCGGTAACGCTGCCGGCCGCGCACCTCGATCACCAGCAGCTCGTCCTCGCGCAGCTTGTGGCGGTGGCGGTCGAAGGCCTCGCGGTAAACCACCACCTCATGCTTTCCGGTGTCGTCAGACAGCGTGACGATGCCCATGCGGCCGTTGGCGGAATTCTGCACCCGCACCGACAGCACGACGCCGGCGATGCTCGCCGTGCGGCCGCCGATGTCGCTGGCGGTCTGCAGGTCGCCGAGTTTCTTGCTGACCATGCGCCGCACTTCGTCGCGGTAGACATTGAACAGGTGGTCGCTGCGGTAATAGCCCAGCGCCAGCTTTTCGTTCTGCAGCAGCTCCTTCTTGCTCCAGCGCGGCACATTGACCGGCGCCACCATGCGCGGCGCATCGACGGCATCGCCGAACAGGCTGTTCTGCGCCGCGGCGCGGCTGGCCTGTTCCGCGCTTTCCAGCGCAAGGCCGACGCAGGCCATCAATTCGGCGCGATTGTCATTGACGCCGTCAAAAGCGCCGGCCCTGATGAGGGATTCGACCACGCGGCGGTTGACCACGCGCTTGTCGACGCGATGGCAGAAATCGAACAGGTCCCGGAACGGACCGGCGGCCGTGCGCACTTCGACAATCTGGTTGATCGCGCCCTCGCCGGTGCCCTTGATGCCGCCGAGGCCGTAACGGATGCGCTTCTCGTCCACCGGCTCAAAACGATAGCCGCCGGAATTGACGTCGGGGGCCAGCACCTCAAGTTTGTTGTCCCGCGCATCATCGACCAGCTGCTGCACCTTGTCGGTGTCGTTCATCACCGCCGACATGTTGGCTGCCATGAACGCCGCGGGATGATGCGCCTTCATGTACGCGGTCTGGTACGCGACCAGCGCGTAGGCCGCGGCATGCGATTTGTTGAAACCGTAGCCGGCGAACTTCTCCATCAGGTTGAACAGCTCGTCAGCCTTGGGAATGGTCAGCCCGTTTTTCCCGGCACCGGTCTGGAACAGGCCGCGGTGCTCGGCCATTTCCTCCGGTTTTTTCTTGCCCATCGCGCGGCGCAGCAGGTCGGCGCCGCCGAGGCTGTAGCCGCCGATGATCTGCGCCATCTGCATCACCTGCTCCTGGTAGATCATGATGCCGTAGGTCTCGGAGAGGATGCTTTCGACGCGGGGATCGGGGTACTCAAAGCGCCGTCCGTGCTTGCGCGCGCAGAAATCCGGGATCAGTTCCATCGGACCGGGCCGGTACAGCGCCACCAGCGCGATGATGTCGCCGAAGCGGTCCGGCTTGGCGCTTTTCAGCATGTCGCGCATGCCGCGCGATTCAAACTGGAACACGGCCGCGGTGTTGGCCGACGCGAACACCTGATAGGCCTCGACGTCGTCGAGCGGCGCCTTCTCCAGGCTGAATTCCCTGTCGCCCAGCTCGCGCACGTAGCGCTGCGCCCAGTCGAGAATGGTCAGCGTGGTAAGTCCGAGGAAGTCGAACTTCACC
>CAZSIR010000223.1:0-1057 GCA_964606765.1 uncultured Bordetella sp.
CGCGCCAGGGCATCCTGCACATCGTGCCGCCGGAGCAGGGCATCACCCAGCCCGGACTGCTGATCTGCGGCGCCGATTCCCACACCTCCACCCACGGCGCCTTCGGCTGCATCGCCTTCGGCATCGGCGCTTCCGACATGACGCATGTGATGGCGACACAGGCGACCTGGCAGCGCAAACCGAAAACCCTGCGCATCCGTGTCGACGGGAAGCTGGGTTTCGGCGTTGCGCCCAAGGACATCATTCTCGCCATCATCGCGAAGATCGGTGCCGCCGGCGGCGTCGGTCATGCCATCGAATATGCCGGGTCCACCTTCCGCGGCATGAGCATGGAGGGCCGCATGACCGTCTGCAACATGTCGATCGAGGCGGGTGCGCGTTGCGGCATGGTCGCGCCGGACGAGACGACCTTTGCCTACATGGAAGGCCGTCCGTTTGCGCCGAAAAAGGGCGCGGAATGGGATGCGGCGATGGCGAAGTGGAAAGCCCTGCCCAGCGATGCCGCAGCGAAATTCGACCGCGAAGAATCACTGGATGCCGCAGAGATCGAGCCGATGGTGACCTGGGGCGTGAATCCGGAAATGGCCGGCGCCGTCGGCGGCATTGTGCCTGACCCGAAAAACGCGCCGGACGAGCGCCGGCGCAGCGACTGGACCATGGCGCAGGAATACATGGGGCTCAAGGCCGGCATGGCGCTGACCGACATCCGCATCGACCGCGTGTTCATCGGCTCCTGCACCAACAGCCGCATCGAGGACATCCGCGCCGCGGCGGAAGTGGCGAAACACGGCAGGGCGGTGGTGCCGGCCTGGGTGGTGCCCGGTTCGAAGGTGGTCAAGGCGCAGGCCGAGAAGGAAGGACTGGATAAAATCCTCACCGCGGCGGGTTTTGAATGGCGCGACCCGGGTTGCTCGATGTGCACCGCCATCAACGGCGACCAGCTCAAACCCGGCGAACGCAGCGCATCGACGTCCAATCGCAATTTCCGCAACCGCCAGGGACCGGGCGGGCGCACGCACCTGGTCAGTCCGGCGATGGCTGCAGCGGCCGCGCTGAA
>CAZSIR010000223.1:1157-3557 GCA_964606765.1 uncultured Bordetella sp.
ACCGATGAAGGCGAGTCGCTGATGTACGTCGACGTCGCGCTGGCGCAGGAGAACACGCTGCACGCCTTCACCGCGCTGGAGAAGGCGAACCGCAAGGTGCTGCATCCGCAGCAGATCTTCGCTTTCACCGACCACTACGTGCCGACCACCGGTCGCGCGAAAGGACCGGCCGGGATTCCCGATGCCGGCATCCGCAACATGGTGATCGACATGCAGGACATGGCGAACAAATACGGCGTCACGCTGTTCGGCATGGCGCACCGCGATCAGGGCATCATGCACATCGTGCCGCCGGAGCAGGGCATCATCCAGCCGGGGTTGTTTGTCATCGGCAATGATTCGCACACATCCACCCACGGCGCCTTCGGCTGTCTGGCCTATGGCGTCGGTGCTTCAGAGTTTGCGCATGTGATGGCGACGCAGGCGTTGTGGCAGCGCAAGCCGAAGTCCCTGCGCATCATCATCGACGGCCAGCTCGGTTTCGGCGTGTCGGCCAAGGACGTGATCCTCGCACTGATCGCGAAGATCGGTGTCGATGGCGCCCAGGGCTATGCGATGGAATACGCCGGCTCCACCATCGCTGCATTGTCGATGGAAGGCCGCATGACCATCTGCAACATGTCGATCGAAGCCGGCGGCCGGGTTGGCCTGATCGCGCCGGATGACAAAACGTATGCCTATGTCGAGGGGAGGCCTTATGCGCCCAAGGGCAAAGCCTGGCAGCAGGCACTCGATGGCTGGCGCGCGCTGGCCAGCGATGCCGGCGCAAAGTTCGACAAGGAAGTGACGCTGGATGCGGCCAGCATCGCACCGACGGCGACCTGGGGCGTCAACCCGGCGCAGGCCCTGCCGGTGACCGGTGTGGTGCCCGATCCTGCCGGCATCAAGGATGACAAATTACGCTCTGAATACGAAACGGCGCTGGAATACATGGCGCTGCGTCCGGGCATGGGGCTGCAGGACATCAAACTGGATCGCGTGTTCATCGGCTCCTGCACCAATGGCCGCATTGAAGACCTGCGCGCCGCAGCCGAAGTGGCGCGACACGGCAAGGCCGTGGTGCCGACCTGGGTGGTGCCGGGGTCAATGAGCGTGATGCGCCAGGCCGAGGCCGAGGGATTGGACAGGATTTTCATCCAGGCCGGCTTTGAATGGCGCGATCCCGGCTGTTCCATGTGCACGGCCATCAACGGCGATTACCTGCAGCCGGGTGAGCGCTGCGCATCGACCTCGAACCGCAATTTCCGCAACCGTCAGGGCCCGGGCGGGCGCACCCATCTGGTCAGCCCGGCCATGGCTGCTGCGGCGGCGATCAAGGGCCATCTTGCCGATGTCCGTGAAATACTAAAATAGTCAATAAAATCATATATTTATAAATGGATTGAGCCATGCAGCCCTTCACCACACTGACCGCCATCGCCGTGCCCATGCACGAAGCGAACATCGACACCAACCAGCTGTGCCCGACCCGCTTCAACAAGGTGCCGCGCGGGCCGAAGTACCGCGAAATCCTGTTTTACGATTCGCGCTTCCGTCCCGACGGCACGCCGACCGAGTTCATGCTCAATGCCGCGCCGTACGACCAGTCCGGCGTCATCGTTGCCGACCGCAACTTCGGCTGCGGCTCCTCGCGCGAGACCGCGGTGTATGCCTTGTATGAATTCGGCATCCGCTGCGTGATCGCGCCGAGTTTTGGCGACATCTTTGCCGCCAACTGCGCAAAAAACGGTTTGCTTGCATTGACGCTGCCGGAGGCGGAATGCGCCGCGATCCGCCGCCAGCTGCAGGACCGGCCCGGCGCCAAGGTCAGTGTCGATCTCGCCGCACAGACGGTGACTGATGTCGAAGGCAAGGTGCACAAGTTCGAAATCCACGAAGTGCGCAAGCGCTGCCTGCTGGAGGGGTTGGATGACATTGCCCGCACCCAGCAGTACGCCGAGAAGATCGCCGGATTTGAAACGGGGTATTACAAAGAGAGGCCCTGGTTAGGGGCCGCGGCGCGACAAGCCTGAACGTCGCGCTGGATCGCAGTCTGGTGTCAACCACGGAGGAGGAAACACCAATGCAACAGAAGCGACGCAATACCGTTGGAATGCTGATCACGCTGGCCGGGACGACCATGCTGGCCACGGGCCTGCCTGTGCAGGCGCAGGGCTGGCAGCCCGATAAAAACGTCGAGATCGTCATCAACACCGCGCCGGGCAGCGGTCAGGACTCCACCGGCAGGCTGATCCAGAAAATCCTGCAGGACCGGAAATCGGTGCCGACCTCGATCACGGTCGTCAACAAGCCCGGCGGCGGCGGCGCGATTGCCTATGGTTATCTGCAGGGCCACGCGGCCAACGGCCACTTTGTGTCGATCGCTTCCAAAAGCCTGCTCACCAATCACATCTCCGGCCG
>CAZSIR010000224.1:0-3535 GCA_964606765.1 uncultured Bordetella sp.
CGGCGATGCCAGCGCGATGAAGCTGATCCGCAGCGTGCTGATGAAAGGCCTCGCCGGGCTGCTGCTCGAAACCATGGAAGCCGCGCGCCGCCGCAACATCCTCGACGAAATGATCGAAGACTGTTCGGTGACCTTCAACGACATTCCGTTCCAGAAAATCATCCGCCGCTACATCGGCGGCACCGCGGTGCATGCCGAACGGCGCATCACTGAAATGAAGGAATGCCTGGAACTGCTGCACGAAATGAAATCCGGCGACCGCAACACCAGGAACACCGTCGCCATGCTGCGCGAGATGGTGAAAATCGGCATGCCGCAGAAATTCCCCGCCGAACCGGAGACCATCCATCCGGTGATTGACGCGCTGATTGCCGCGCGCGACAACCCCGCCTGAGCGGCCGTCCGGTGGCCGCATGAGCCATACGCATTCCCACGGCCACCCTCATGGCCATGACCCGCACGGTCATGATCACGCCATGCCCGGCCAGGGTCGCGCCTTCGGCATCGGCATCGCGCTCAACGTCGGCTTTGTCATCATCGAGGCGTACTACGGCTGGGTCACCGGTTCCCTGGCGCTGCTTGCGGATGCCGCACACAACCTCGGCGATGTCGGCGGCCTGCTGCTGGCCTGGGCGGCCTTCGCCGCGGCCAGGCTCAAGCCCAGCGACAGCAAAACCTACGGCTGGCGCCGCGGCTCCATACTCGCCAGCTTCATCAATGCCGTGATCCTGCTGGTCGCAATGGGCTCGCTGGGCTGGGAAGCCGTGCAGCGCTTCCAGAATCCGGCGCCGCTGGCGGCCGGCACGGTGATGATCGTCGCCGCCATCGGCGTCGTCATCAATGCCGCCACCGCGGCCCTGTTCATCGCCGGCCGCAAATCCGACCTCAACATCCAGGGCGCCTTCCTGCACATGGCCGCCGATGCGCTGGTCTCCGTCGGCGTGGTGGTCGCCGGCGCCCTGTACCTGTGGCGGGGCTGGACCTGGATCGATCCGCTGGCCAGCCTGATCATCGCCTTCGTCGTCATCGTCGGCACCTGGTCGCTGTTCCGCCAGTCACTGCATCTGCTGTTCGACGGCGTGCCCGAACACATCCGGCTGCCGGAGGTGCGCGACTGCCTGCAGGCAATTCCCGGCGTCGCTTCGGTGCATGACCTGCATGTATGGGCCATGAGCACGGCCGAACCTGCACTGACCGCGCATCTTGTCACCCGCGGCGGACACGGCAGCGAAGACATCCTGCGTGATGCCCGCCATGCGCTGCACGAACGTTTTCGCATCGGGCACGTGACCTTGCAGATCGAAGCCGAAGCCTGTGCTGCGGCCTGCGCAAACGACGCAGCCAGGGACTGAGCAATGTTCGATGGCCGGCGACTGCTCTCCGGACTGATCGCACTGGGCTATCTCGCCGCCATGTGGCGGCGTGAAGGCTGGGCCGGTGCGCTGGCCCTGATGATTCCCCTCGCAGTACCGCTGGGCATGATCTGGTACGCCGGCAGCCTCAGCCGCAACCAGGGCTGGGGATGGGCACGCGGCCGCATCGACAAACCCACGCCACCGGTGGCCATACGCGCTCTGGGCTGGATTTTCCTGCTCGCGCCGCTGGCCATGATCGCGCTGCGCTGGCTGCGCAACGGCTGAAACGGAAGCAAAAAACACCATGCCTGTAGACGTGATGCTGGCGGTACTGCTCGGCGCGCTGCTGCACGCGGTCTGGAACGCGATGATCCGCGGCGCTGCCAACCGTACGCTGGACACCGTGCTGGTGGTCGCCGGCGCCGGCGCGCTGATGATCATCATGCTGCCTTTCGCGCCGCTGCCCGCAGTGGAGAGCTGGCCCTATGTGCTTGCCTCGGGCGCCATCCACGTCGCCTATTTTCTGCTGGTCGCGGGTTCGTACCGCCACGGCGAACTGAGTTTCGCCTATCCCCTGATGCGCGGCTCGGCGCCGGTGCTGTCCGCCATCGCCGCGGCCCTGCTGCTCGCCGAAGTGCCGTCCGCCGGCGGCTGGCTGGGCGTGGCGCTGATCTGCGGCGGCGTGATGCTGCTCGCCGGCGACGCCTGGCGCAACGCGGCACTGAATCGCCATGGCCTGCTGTTTGCGCTCGGCACCGCAGCCATCATCGTCATTTACACGCTGGTCGATGGCGTCGGCGTGCGCCTGTCCGGCCACGCCGCCAGTTACACCGGCTGGGTATTCCTGCTGACGGCGATTCCGCTGCTGGCGATTTTTCTGCTGCAGGACCGCAGCACAACCCGCGCTTACCTGACACGGCACTGGCGCCGCGGCCTGATCGGCGGCGCCTGCTCCCTCGCCTCCTATGCCCTCGCCCTGTGGGCCATGACCCGCGCACCGATTGCGCTGGTCGCGGCATTGCGCGAAACATCCGTGATATTCGGCGTGCTGATTGCAGCGCTGGTGCTGCGTGAACACATCAGCCGGATCCGCTATGCCTCCATCCTGCTGGTCGCCGGCGGCGCCGTCGCCATCAAGCTGGCCTGAGGCGGTTACCGATGAAAATCAATATAAGTATTTGATTATATTATAATTTTTATCAGTCACTGAGGCGCATGCAGAGTGTAGCCGCCTGGCGCTGTTCATACGCCTTGCGTACCGCGTCATGCTGCTGGCCAATGATGCCGCCGCGCACCGTACCCCGGCCGACGGATTTGTAGAGCACGCGCCAGCTTTCCGGCAACTCGTCGCCGTCAGGCGGCGCCAGCCACAGCCGGAACAGCAGGCGCTTCTGCGCCGGATCGGCATGATCGGTGAAATCGGTGCGCGAATGCAGCGTGACATGACTGTTGATGATCTGCAGGTCGCCCGGCTGCAGCCACATCGTATGCGCGAGGTCGGCGCGCCGCACCAGTGCATCGAAGGCCTCGAGTGCGGCCCACTGCGGCTTTGACAGCTGCGGTACGCCCGCGATTTTCTGCGCCGAGGTCACGCGGTTGCGGTTCCATTTGCTGAAGAGTTTGCCGTTGCGTACATCAAACAGCGGATGCGGATAGGACGGCGCTTCATCCGGCGCCTGTTCGCCCTGGCGGCTGAAGTGTATCGGCTCATGCAGATGCTCAACGAGGTCGGGATGCTCGCGCCGCATCGCATGGTACGCCGCCACCGAACTGGTGGTGATGCTCATGCCGCCTTCGGCCGCACGGTTGTAGCAGCTCAGCGCGACGACATCGGTGGAGTCGGTATGGAAATCGAGTTCGGCGTTGGTGTTGTAGCCGCGGCCGGTACCCGTGCGGTAGGTGTTGCCGGCATCGCGCACCGCGGAAATGTAATGGCTCTGCCCGCCCTGCGGCCGGCCGACGCCGTGATGCAGGCCGATACCCCAGGTGAGGATTTCAAAATCCTGTTCATCGAGGCCTTCGCGCGGCAGACCGCGGATCAGCGCAACACCACGGCCCTGCTGCATTTCGCGAAACGCCGCCGCGATCACCGGCCCCGCCGAACCGAGGTCGAAATCCTCGCGACGGTAATCAAACAGGGTTTTGCCGGGATCCAGCGCCCGGGTCAGCGCCGCGACGAG
>CAZSIR010000225.1:0-3488 GCA_964606765.1 uncultured Bordetella sp.
GGCTTCATGCTGCTGGCGCAGCAGTCGGTCGCGGCCTACGCCTGCACGTCCAGCCTGCAGGACATGGCCAAGGCTGCCGCCGCAATGCCGGATTGCGAGGATGGCGCCGCGGTTTCGGCGCTTTGCCTCAAGCATTGCACTTCGGGCAGCGAAGCCAGCGGGCAACCCGACAGCGCATGGACTTCGATTGCCGCACCCGTACAGAATCACTTCTTCGTTCAAACCCTGATTGCACCCGTTGCAATCAGCGTCAGGCACCACCATCCCGTTTACGCCCCACCGCCGCCGCTGATCGTGCGGCTGCAGCGTTTCCTGATCTGATCCTTCGCGCAGTGTTTTGAGCGCGGCTGCCTTGCGGCCGCCGGACATTGTCATGCGGAGGTTTTATGCGTTCCCGTTCCATTGCATCAGCATTACTGCTGTTCACATTCCTTGCGCCAGTGCCGCTGTCAGCACAGATCGTCACAGGCGCGCTGAGCCTCACCGAAGCGCTCGCCATCGCTGACCGCGATTCCTCGCTGCTCGCGGCGCAGCGCTCCGGCATTTCCGCCGCCGAGGAAAACACCTACTCGGCGCGTGAACTGCCCGACCCCAAACTGAAATTCGGCGTCGACAACCTGCCGGTGGACGGCCCCGACCGCTACAGCGTCACGCGCGACTTCATGACCATGCGCAAGATCGGCGTGATGCAGGAATTCGTCCGCGACGAGAAGCGCGAGATCAGGGGGCGCCGCGCGGAACAGGCGCTGGCGATGGAGCAGGCCCTGCTCGGCTCCGCGCAGGCCGCGCTGCGGCGTGATGTCGCGCAGGCCTGGATCGAGCGCTATTTCGCCGAACGCATGGCGAAAGTGGTTGACGAACAGTACGCGGAAACGGAGCTGCAGCGCGAGTCCATGCAGGCCGGACTGCGCGCCGGAAAAACACAGCCCGCTGAGTTGCTCGCGCTGCAGGTCAATCTGCAATCGCTGCTCGACCGCCGCGCGGAATATCAGCGACAGGCCGCACGCGCCACCGCCCAGCTGTCGCGCTGGCTGGGCGCGGACAGCACCCGCCCGCTGGCCGCGCTGCCGGACCGCCTGCTCCCGGCGCAGCACGGCGATGTCGCCGCGCATGCCGAAAATCATCCACATCTGCAATCAATGGAACGACAGATCGAGGTCGCGCGCAATGAGGCCGACCTGGCCCGTGCCGCGACCAAACCGGACTGGGGACTCGAAGTGGCGTATGCGCAGCGCGGGCCGCAGTATTCCAACATGCTGTCGGTGCAGGTCTCGATCGACCTGCCGCTGTTCCAGGCCAACCGGCAGGACCGCGGCGTCGCCGCAAAAATGGCCCAGGTGGAACAGGCGCGTGCGCTGCGCGAAGACGCGCTGCGCCAGCATCTGGCGGACGCCAAGGCCGCCAGGGCGGACTGGGACGCAGCCACGTCGCGATTGCAGCGCTTCGACGATGCGCTGCTGCCGCTCACCCGCGAACGCGCGCAACTGGCGCTCGCCGCCTACCGCGGCGGACAGGGCCCGCTGGCAGCGGTGCTCGATGCGCGCCGCGTCGAAATCGATCTGCGGCTGCAACAACTGCAGCTCGCCGCCGACCAGGGGCGCGCTTATGCGCAACTGCTCTACTTCCTGCCGCAGGAGAACCTGAAATGAAACGCAATACGACTTTGTTGATGACGGGCGCGCTGGCGCTCGCCGTCGCCGTCGCCGGCATCGGCGGCGGCTATTGGTACGCGATGAAACGCATGCACGGCATGATGGCTCCGCAACCGGCCATGACCGGCGACGTCCAGGCCGGCGCGCCGGCTGATGGCGAAAAATCCGCGGCAACCGAGGAACGCAAGCCGCTGTACTGGCATGACCCGATGGTGCCCGGTCCCAAATTCGACAAGCCGGGCCCGTCGCCGTTCATGGACATGCAACTGGTGCCGGTGTATGCCGATGCCGGCGTTGATCAGGGCAGCGTCAAAATCAGTCCGCGCACCGTGCAGAACCTCGGCATCCGCACCGTCGAAGTCAGCGTCGGCAGGATGGACAGCGGCCTCAGTACCGTCGGCACGGTCGCCATCGATGAGCGTTCGATATACACGGTGCAGTCGCGCGTCAGCGGTTACATCGAAAAACTCCATGTGCGCGCCCAGTACGACCCGGTGACACGCGGCCAGCCATTGGTGGAAATCTACGCACCGGAATGGCTGGCGGCGCAGGAGGAATATCTTGCGCTCAAAAACAGCGCACAAAGCGGCGCCAGCGATCTGGCGCAGGCCGCGCGCGCGCGATTGTCGCTGCTCGGCATCACCGAAGCGCAGATCAGGCGCATCGAGCAATCAGGCAGGGCCGATGCGCGCGTCACGCTGACGGCGCCCGACAGCGGGCTGGTGTGGGATCTCGGCGCGCGCGACGGCATGGCGGTGATGCCCGGCCTCACGCTGTTCCGGCTGGTCAATCTGGGTTCGGTATGGGTCCATGCCGAAGTGCCGGAAACCGATGCCGCGCTGGTCAGGCCCGGCGCATTGGTCGAGGCCCGCACCGCAGCCTATCCGGAGCAAATTTTCAAAGGCAGGGTCGCCGTGCTGCTGCCGGATGTCAACGCCACGACCCGCACCATCAAGGCCCGCGTGGTGCTGGCCAATCCCGGCGGCCGCCTCAAACCCGGCATGTTCGCCACGCTGGCCTTCGGCAGTGCCGACAAACCGGCGTTGATGGTGCCCTCGGAAGCGGTGATCCACACCGGCACCCGCGCGGTGGCCATCGTCGCCGAGGGCGACGGCAAGTTCCGTCCGGTTGACATCGAAACCGGCCGCGACAGCGGCGGCATGATCGAAATCCGCAAGGGTCTCAGCAGCGGCCAGCGCGTGGTCGCTTCCGGACAATTCCTGATTGATTCCGAGGCCAGCCTGAAAAGCACGCTGTCGCGGCTCGAAAGCGTCGGCGACCCGGCGAAGAATGATCCGCCCGGCGGCGGCCATGTCGGCAACGCGAAGGTCAATGCGGTGGATGCCGCTGGCGGAAAAATCGACCTCAGCCACGGCCCGATACCGTCGCTCAAATGGCCGGAAATGACCATGGGCTTTCAAGTCGAGGACAAAACACTGCTGCAGGGCCTCAAGCCCGGCGACAGCATCACGTTCGAGATGCGCGGCGAGCCGGACAAGGACGGCAATTACACCATCACCCGCATCCAGCCTGCAGCCGGCGGAGGCAAAAAATGATTGCGCGCCTGATCCGCTGGTCGATTGCCAACCGGTTTCTGGTATTGCTGGCGACTTTGATGATCGCGGCCTGGGGCCTGTGGTCGATGCTGAAGACGCCGCTCGACGCCATTCCCGATCTGTCCGATGTGCAGGTCATCATCCGCACCAGCTATCCAGGCCAGGCGCCGCAGATCGTCGAGGACCAGGTCACCTATCCGCTGACCACGACGATGCTGTCGGTGCCGGGCGCGAAAACCGTGCGCGGTTATTCCTTTTTCGGCGATTCCTTTGTCTATGT
>CAZSIR010000226.1:0-3433 GCA_964606765.1 uncultured Bordetella sp.
ACTTGATCGGCTTGCCGGTGACCTGGCGCACCGACAGCGCGGCGCCGCCGCGCGCATCGCCGTCGAGCTTGGTCAGTATCACGCCGGTCAGCGGCAGTGCCTCGCCGAAAGCCCTGGCCACATTGACGGCGTCCTGGCCCTGCATCGCATCAACGACGAACAGGGTTTCAACCGGATTCAGCGCGGCATGCAGCTCGCGGATCTCCTGCATCATCATTTCGTCGATCGCCAGACGGCCTGCGGTGTCGACAATCAGCACATCGTGATAATGCGTGCGCGCGTATTCCAGCGCGCGTTTTGCGATATCCACCGGTTTTTCACCGGTTTGCGCCGGATGAAAATCGGCTTCGACCTGCCCGGCAAGAACACGGAGCTGCTCGATGGCCGCAGGACGATACACGTCGCAACTCACCATCAGCACTTTCTTGCGCTGTTCCGTGCGCAGCCAGCGCGCCAGTTTGCCGGTGGTGGTGGTCTTGCCGGCGCCCTGCAGGCCCGCCATCAGGATCACTGCCGGCGGTTGCGCCGCCAGATTGAGCGATTCGCTGTACTCCCCCATCAGCGCCACCAGCTCGCGATGCACAACACCGACCAGCGCCTGGCCCGGCGTCAGGCTGCCGACGACTTCCTCGCCCACTGCCTTGGCGCGAATGCCGTCAATGAAAGTCTTGACCACCGGCAGGGCGACATCGGCCTCGAGCAGCGCCATGCGCACTTCGCGCAGCGCGTCCTGGGTATTTGCTTCGGTCAGGCGTGCTTCGCCGCGCAGCGTCTTGATGACGCGCGACAGCCGTCCGGTCAGATTGTCAAACATGGAATAGGGTGAAAATGTGGCGGGAAGTCTGTTCGGGTAAACTTGAACGCTATGCAGGGCATTTTACCGTATCTGATCAGTGCGCTTTTGTATGCCGCCATGTCGGTCTATTTCTGGCGCCTGCACTGGTCGCCAACCAGCGCCGCGGCGCAGCCCGGCGGCGCAGAACGCACCGGGACCGTGGCAACTGTCGGCGTGCTGGCGGCCCTCGGCGTACATGCCGCCGTGCTGTTTGGCACCATGCTGGCCGGCAACACCCTGCGCATCGGCGTCGGTGATGCCGTATCCGCCATCCTCTGGCTGACCGCGCTGATTTACTGGCTGGGCAGTTTGTTTTATCGCCTCGAAGGCCTGCAGGCGCTGATCATGCCTGCAGCGGCGCTTGCAGCCCTGCTGCCGGCGCTGTTCCCGGCAGCAAGGCCATTGCCGAACACCGAACTGCTGGCCTTCAAGCTGCACCTGCTGATTTCCATGCTGGCCTACAGCCTGTTCACCATCGCTTCGCTGCACGTCCTGCTGATGGCCATGCTCGAACGCCGCCTGCATCGCGGCGCCCTGCCCGCCGGCCTGCAGAAACTGCCGCCGCTGCTGACCATGGAAACCCTACTCTTTCGCATCATCTGGGCGGGCTTTGTGATGCTCTCCCTGACGCTGGCCAGCGGAGTGGTGTTTTCAGAGGAATTGTTCGGCAAAGCCGCACGCCTCAACCATAAAACCGTATTTGGCATCGTGTCCTGGATTGTTTTCGCCGCCCTGCTCTTTGGCCGGCATTTTTACGGCTGGCGCGGACGCATTGCCGTGCGCTGGACACTCACCGGCTTTCTGATGCTGGTGCTGGCTTATCTCGGCAGCAAATTCGTCGTCGAAGTGCTGCTCGGCCGGGGCTGACGGGCCGCGTTGTTTCACGGCGCCCTCTGGCGCCGCATCCGTTTTTTTGAGGTGCTCTCATGGAAGTACTGATACTTGCCTGCCTGATCCTGCTGAACGGCGCCTTTGCCATGTCCGAGGTCGCTCTGTTGACCGCGCGCCAGTCGAAGCTGGCAACGCTGGCGCAGCGCGGCGACAAGCTGGCGGCAGCAGCGGTCAAGCTCAGCGCGGAACCCACGCGTTTCCTGTCAACCGTGCAGATTGGCATCACCTCGATCGGCCTGCTGAACGGCATTGTCGGGGAAGCCATCCTCGCCGACCCCTTCGCACTGTGGCTGCAGACACAGGGCATGGAACCCAAGCTGAGCAACATCGTTTCCACGGCGATCGTGGTCGTCGGCGTGACCTATGTCTCCATCGTCATCGGCGAAATCGTGCCAAAACGCATAGGCCAGCACAGCGCCGAGAATATTTCACGTTACGTTTCATGGCCGATGCGCGGCCTGGCCTTCATCACCGCGCCTTTCGTGCAGCTGCTCACCGTTTCCACGGATGCCGTGCTGGGATTCATGCTGCGGCTGTTTCGCCTGCAGCCCCAGGATTCCGGGCCGCAGCCGCTGTCCATCGACGAAATCCGCACCATCGTGCATGAATCCTCCAACGTGCTGCCGAAAAAGCACGCTTCGGTGCTGCTCAACCTGCTGGAGATTGGCGCCATCACCGTTGACGACGTGATGGTGCCGCGCAACCAGATCGAAGGCATCAACATCGACCTGCCGCTTGAGGAACTGGCCGAGCAGATTTCAACCGCGCATCACCGCCGCGTGGTGGTCTATCAGGACCAGCTCGACAACGTGATCGGCACCCTGCGCGTTCGCCATGCGCTGACGCTGATCCAGCGCGAAGAGCTGACCCATGACAGCCTGCGCGAGATGATCCGCGAACCTTACTTCGTGCCCTCGGCGACGCCGCTGCTGGCGCAGATCCAGAATTTCCAGGAGCACAAGGATCGCGTCAGCCTCGTGGTCGACGAATACGGCGAAATCATGGGGCTGGTGACGCTGGACGATATTCTCGAAGAGATCGTCGGCGAATTCACCACCCAGTCGCCGCTGATGGCCCGCGGCCTGCACAAGCAGGCGGACGGCAGCTATGTCATCGAAGGCAGCACGCTGCTGCGGGAGCTGAACCGCAAACTGGGCTTCAGCTTCCCGCTGGACGGGCCCAAGACCCTGAACGGGCTGATTCTGGAGCATTTGCAGGACATTCCGGAGCCCAATACCAGTGTGCGCATCGCCGGCCACCCGCTGGAAATCGTCCAGACCCAGGACCGGGTCATCAAAAGCGTCCGGGTCCATGCCCCGGAGCGCCCCTAGGCCCCTGTGCGGTTTAACCTTTACAAGGCCGCGAAGGAAAGGCATCATCCCATCAACAACTACTCGTAAGCTATTGGTTCATCAAAGAATTTCGGAGGCCGGCCATGGCAACTGCAGCTGCTGCCGCACGCAAATCAGAGATTGCTGAATACACCTTTCGCTGGATCGGTCAGGACCGCGCCGGCAAAACCGTACGCGGCGAAATGCAGGCCAGCGGCGAGGCACAGGTCAATGCCACGCTGCGCCGGCAGGGCATCAAGATCGTCGAGGTCAAGAGACAGCGCCTGGGCAAGGGCGGATCGGTTTCGGAAAAGGACATCACGCTGTTCACCCGCCAGCTCGCGACCATGATGAAATCCGGCGTGCCGCTGCTGCA
>CAZSIR010000227.1:0-3417 GCA_964606765.1 uncultured Bordetella sp.
TCGGGATAGGACATCGCCGCGCGCAACTGCTCGCGTTCTTCCGTCGACAGCGACTTGAACACGTCGAGGATGACGTCGCGCGGCAGATCGGGCGCGAGGTCGGCGATTTCATCGGTATCGAGCTGCCCGGTGGCGGCAATCAGCTCGCCCTCGTCCATGTGCGCAATCAGCGTCTCGCGCACCGCATCCGAAACTTCGAGCAGGATTTCGCCGTCGCGCTCGGCCTTGACCAGATCCCACACCACCAGCCTCTGGTCCAGCGGCAGCGCCTCGAGGATGTAGGCAATGTCGGCCGGATGTATCCGTTCCAGCAGCTGCTGCAGCGCACCGAGATGCTGGCGATGCACCAGCGTTTCAACCAGTTCGTGGCGCGGACTGTCCTGCCTGCTCACGAGATTTTCGACCAGCTCGTGCCGATGCAGCAGCTCGATCACCTGTTCGAGCTGCGCTTCTACGCCGGGGCGGGTTTCTTTCCGGTCAGGCACGGGTCATTCCAGAGAAGATTTGGAGGATGCAATCTGCGGCCACATTCTAGGTATTACATGCGGCAGTGTCCAAGCATTCGTTCCCCATCATCGCCGCAGGCCGCGGCTTCAGCTTCCATGGCGCAGACAGGCAGCGGCGAAAAAGGTATCTTTGGCCTGCCATAAATCCTCCCATTTCCGCCATCGCCCCCTTTCATGTCCGCATCACTGAATAATCAGCTGCTCCATGCCCGCAATCTGCTGCAAAACGGCGAGGCCACCGGCGCACTAGCGCTTTGCAATGCAATCCTCGCCAGGGCGCCGCGCAATCCGGAAGCGCTGACGCTGCGCGGCATCGCGGCATTGATGAATGGCGCGGCAGCCGACGCCGTCCGTGACCTGCGCCAGGCGCTGGCCGCCTCGCCGCACGATGGCGTCACGCTGGAGTACCTCGGGCTGGCGCTGCTCAATCTTGGCGAACACGGCGAAGCGGGGCGCATCCTGCAACGCGCCACCCTGCTGCCCGGCGCGCCGGCATCCGTCTGGCTGCGGCTGGGACTCGCGATGCTGCACCAGGGGCGCGCCGGCGATGCGATCAACCCCTTGCAACGCGCCCTGCAGATCGCGCCGGGCAATGCCGACTGCCTGATGGGCCTCGGCCAGGCGCTGGCTGCCGCTGGCGATGCGGCCGGCGCGGCCGCGCAGTTTGAGGCCGTATTGCGGGATCTCCCCGGCCATCTCGATGCGCGCTTCAATCTCGGCGTGCTGGCACTGGGCGCAGACGAACTCGTCGCAGCCCGGCAGCACTTTGAACAGGTGCTGGCGACTGCACCGCAGCATGTGGATGCGATGGTCAATCTCGCCATCATTCTTGATCGGACGGGAGAGTCCGCCGGGGCCCGCCGGATACTGGAAAAGGCCGTGCATATTGCGCCGGCGCATCCGCACGCCCGCAACAACCTGGCGCGCATGGATCTGCAGGCCGGACGCCCTGAGGATGCGCGCAGGCATTTTGCAGCCGCGCTCGCCGCTGCGCCGGAGCTGCCGGTTGCACTCGAAGGCATGGGCGCCGTCGCCCGAGCCCAGGGCCGCTACGGCGAAGCCGTGCGCTGGCTGCGTGAATTCACCGCACGCACGGCCGATGCCGCAGAAGGATGGGCCGCACTGGGTGACAGCCTGCTGCAAATCGGTGAACTGGACGCCGCGCAGTCAGCCGCATCGCGTGCCGGCGAACTCGATCCGCTGCTGACCTGGCCCTACAGCCTGCGCGCCCAGTTGCTGGCCTTGAAAGGCGACCCTGGCGCGGCCATCCATGTCCTGGATGAAGGCTACCGCAGGACGGGGAACACCGCCCTGCTCGGCATGCTGGCCCAGCACAGCCGGCAAACCTGCGACTGGCCGCGCTGGTCAGTCGCATGGGCCGCACTCAGACCGGCGGTCCTGCGCGGGGAAGAGGCCGGAACGCCGTTCGCGTTGCTGGGTGAGGACCTCAGTGCAGCAGAGCAACTGGCCTACACCCGCGCCTGGGCTGCGCGTCGCTTCGGCGACCGGCTGGATGCCCCCGCGCCGCCGGCGCTTGAACAGCCTGCCGACAGACGGCTGCGCATCGGCTACCTGTCATCGGATTTTCAGGAACACCCTGCAGCCTACCTGATTGCCGAGTTGCTTGAACTGCATGACCGTTCGCGTTTCGAACTCTATGCCTATTCCCACGGCCCCCGCGATACCGGCGCCATGCGCAGCCGCATCATCGCCGCCGTCGATCATTTCGTCGATATTGCCTGGGAGCCTGACGATCAGGCGATTGACCGCATCCGCAACGATCACATCGACATCCTGGTTGATCTCAAGGGATACACCGTCGGCGACCGTCTGAACATCATGGCGCATCGCCCGAGTCCGGTGCAGGTCACCTGGCTGGGTTATCCCGGAACCACGGGCACGGGTTTCATTGATTACATCATCGCCGATGCCGTCATCGTGCCGCCGGGCGCCGAAGCGGGCTGTTCCGAAACCGTGCTGCGCATGCCGCACTGCTACCAACCCACGGACCGCAAACGGATCATTGCCGAAGCGCTGCCGCGCAGCGGTTACGGCCTGCCGCAACAAGGCATCGTGTTCTGCTGCTTTAACCAGACCTTCAAGATCACGCCGGTTATTTTCCAGGCCTGGATGAACATACTGGCGGCCGTGCCGGACAGCGTGCTGTGGCTGGTGGACGACAACCGTCTGGCTACAGCGCACCTGCGCGAGGCGGCCACAGCCGCCGGCCTGTCGCCGGAGCGACTGGTCTTCGCCCCCCGTCTGCCGCTGGCTGAACACCTGGCGCGTTACCGCGTTGCGGACATCGCGCTGGACAGTTTTCCCTACACCTCGCACACCACGGCCAGCGATGCGCTTTGGTGCGGCTGTCCGCTGGTCGGGCTGGTGGGCGAAACCTTCGCCGCGCGGGTTTCCGGCAGCATCCTCAGCGCCGCGGGCCTGCCCGAACTGATGACCCGCTCGCTTGCGGAATACGAAGCCAAAGCGATTGCCCTGGCCCAAGACCAGGGCCTGCGCTTGGCGCTCGCCGCCCGCATCGTCCAGGCAAAAAGCGCTTCACCGTTATTCGATACCGCCGCATTCACGCGCGATCTGGAAACCCTCTACCTGCAGATTCATACCGCGCACCCGGCGACAGCATAAAAAAACGGGCGCCGAAGCGCCCGTTTTGAGTTGCCGCGCAAGCGCGGCATATTGCTTTGTATGAAAACGGCTTTTATCAGAAGCGGTGCTGGATGCTCATCGCAATTGCGCTCTGCTTGGCGCCCGACGCGGCGGCGGCATAGCTCAGGCCACCGAGGTCGTACGAAGCGGAGTTGTCGTTCTTCAGGCCCACGTAACCGATGGTGCCGGTGGTGCGCTTGGAGAAGTTGTAGAGGTAACGCACTTGCCACATCTTGGCACCGGTGTC
>CAZSIR010000228.1:0-3365 GCA_964606765.1 uncultured Bordetella sp.
CCGCTGTACACGGTATTCGGCAACGAGCCCCTGCTCGCCCTCGAAGCCAGCGACCGCATCCGCGCCAAGGCGCGCGCTGAGGGTTACACCGAACGCGAAGTACTGACGGTGGATTCAGGTTTCAAATGGAATCAGCTCGCCCTCGCCGGCAATTCACAATCGCTGTTCGCGTCACGCAAGCTGCTGGAGCTGCGCATTCCCACCGGCAAACCCGGCAAGGAAGGCGGCGAGGCGCTGCAGGATTACTGCCAGTCGCTGCCGCCGGACACCATCACCCTGATCCAGGTCTCCGACCTCGACTGGCGCGGACAGAAGGCCGCCTGGTTCGAGAAACTGGAAAGCAGCGGCGTTGCGGTCGAAGCCAAGGCCGTACTGCGCCGCGCGCTGCCGCAATGGATCGCCGGCCGCCTGAAGGAGCAGCAGCAGGATGCCGATGCCGCAACGCTGGATTTCATTTCCGATCGCGTCGAAGGCAACCTGATGGCGGCACACCAGGAGGTGCAAAAACTCGGCCTGCTGTTCCCGCCGGGCCCGATCACCTTCGAGCAGGTCAATGCCTCCGTTCTGGACGTCGCGCGCTACGACGTGTTCAACCTCGGCGAAATCATGCTCGAGGGCAATCCGCTGCGCATCGCCCGCGTGCTCGACGGCCTGCAGGGCGAAGGCACGGCGGCACCGCTGGTGCTGTGGTCCCTCACCGCGGAAATCCGCCTGATCGGCAAAGTCCTCACCGGCGTCAACACCGGCAAGCCGGTCTCGCTGATGCTGCGCGAAGCGCGGGTGTTCCCGCAGTCACACCAGAATGCGATGCAGGCCAACCTGAATCGTTTCACGCTGGGACAGGTCACCGAAGCCCTGCGCCATGCCGCGGTCATCGACCGCCTGGTCAAGGGGCTGGTCCGCGGCGATGCCTGGAATGAATTGCTGCAGCTCGCGCTGCGGTTTGCGCGGAATAATCCCGGGGTGGTGAAGGCGCAGCCGGGGCGTAGGGCTGTGCCGGCGGCGTTTGCGGCACATCCGGCTCTTTTTTAGTTTTCGTTTTTAAAATACAAAATCAACTTCGCCGGGCTACCCCCGGCGACCTTGCTTTTAAGTCCTTTAATCACCCTCCGCAGCGAGCATAAAGCCGCATCCCGCCTGCTAGAATCACGGTATGGACGTGCAAACATACATGCTCAACATCGGCAAAGCCGCCCGCGCCGCCTCACGCGCGATGGCGGTCGCCGACAGCAACGCCAAAAACACCGCGCTGACCGCGATGGCAACCGCCATCGAGCACGCGGCCAAGGTGCTGCTGCGCGAAAACGCGCGGGATGTCGAAGCCGCCAAAGCCAAAAACCTCGACAAGGCCGCGATCGACCGGCTGACGCTGAACACTGAACGCATCGCAACCATGGCCGACGGCCTGCGCCAGATTGCCGCGCTGCCCGATCCGGTCGGCGAGATCACCAACCTCAAGTACCGTCCCACCGGCATCCAGGTCGGGCAGATGCGCGTACCGCTGGGTGTGGTCGGCATCATTTATGAATCGCGGCCGAACGTGACCGCCGATGCGGCCGGGCTGTGCCTCAAATCCGGCAACGCGGCGATCCTGCGCGGCGGCTCGGAAGCGCTGCATTCCAATCAGGCGATTGCCGCCTGCGTGCATGAAGGCCTCAAGGCCGCCGGTCTGCCGGAAACCGCGGTGCAGGTCATCGAGACCACCGACCGCGCTGCGGTCGGCGAGCTGATCACCATGCATGAATACGTCGACATCATCGTACCCCGCGGCGGCAAGGGACTGATCGAACGGCTGATGCAGGAGTCACGCATCCCGATGATCAAGCACCTGCACGGCGTCTGCCATGTCTATATCGATGATCAGGCCGATTTCGACAAGGCGCTGCGCATCGCCGACAACGCGAAGACCCAGCGCCTCGGCACCTGCAACACCATGGAAACCCTGCTGGTGGCGCGCGGCATCGCAGACAGGATCCTGCCGCCGCTGTGCAAGATCTACACCGACAAGAAGATCGAGCTGCGCGGCGATGACGCTGCGCGCAACATCGTGCCGGGCATGAAAGCCGCGAGCGAAGACGACTGGTATGCCGAATATCTCGACGCGATACTGTCCATTCGCATCGTCGACGGCCTCGACGCGGCGATCGACCACATCGCGCGTTACGGCTCGCAGCACACCGACGCCATCGTCACCGAAAACATCACGCGTGCGCGGCGCTTCCTGCGCGAAGTCGATTCAAGCTCGGTGATGGTCAATGCCTCGACGCGTTTTGCCGACGGCTATGAATACGGCCTCGGCGCCGAGATCGGCATTTCCACCGACAAGCTGCATGCGCGCGGTCCGGTGGGACTTGAAGGCCTGACCTCGCTGAAATATGTCGTCTTCGGCGACGGCCAGGTGCGCAGCTGATTGCCGGCTGTGGCCGTTGTATCGGGAAATGTTCATAACTATATGATTTTAAACATTATTTAAAGAATCCCATGAGCAAAATTGTCGAGGTCAAGGTTCCGGACATCGGGGACTTCAAGAACATCCCGGTCATTGAAGTGCTGGTGAAGCCCGGCGACAGCGTGAACAAGGAAGACTCGCTGGTCACGCTGGAATCCGACAAGGCGACGATGGACATTCCCGCGCCGTCGGCGGGCGTGGTGAAAGCGCTGAGCCTGAAACCCGGCGACAAGGTGTCGAAAGGCACGCTGATCCTGACGCTGGAGGAATCCTCCGGCGAGGCCGCTGCTCCGGCTGCAAAACCTGCCGCCGCCGCGCCTGCTCCAGCGGCTGCGACACCCGCCGCCGCAAAACCTGCGCCTGCGACCGCAGCCAGCGCCGCAGCACCGAAGTCCGACATCTCCGGCATCAAGGCTGACATCCATGCCGAAGTGGTCGTGCTCGGCGCCGGCCCCGGCGGTTACACCGCGGCCTTCCGCGCCGCCGACCTCGGCAAGAAGGTGGTGCTGATCGAACGTTATCCGACGCTGGGCGGCGTCTGCCTCAACGTCGGCTGCATCCCGTCCAAGGCGCTGCTGCACATGGCCAAGGTCATCACCGAAGCCGATGAGGCCAGCCACGCCGGCATCACCTTCGGCAAACCGAAAATCGAAATCGACAAGCTGCGCGCGTGGAAAGACGGCGTGCTCGGCAAGCTGACCAAGGGCCTGACCGGCCTCGCCAAACAGCGCAAGGTGCAGGTCATCACCGGCCGCGGCGAATTCGCCTCCGCCAACACCCTCCGCGTCGAAACGGCAGAAGGCGCCAAGACCGTCGCTTTCGAACACTGCATCATCGCCGCCGGTTCTTCGGTGGCAAAAATTCCGGGGTTTCCGTACGACGATCCGCGCATCATCGATTCCACCGGCGCGCTGAA
>CAZSIR010000229.1:0-3301 GCA_964606765.1 uncultured Bordetella sp.
GCACCTTCACCGCGTTGTGCCGCTCCGGCACCATTTTCAGATCCAGCCAGCCGGCATTTTTTGCGGTTGAGCGGATGGTGTCCTCCATGTCCAGCTCTTCCGGCGCACCGGTGCGGGCGAACTTGCGCAGCTTGCGCAGCGCGACCTTGATGTTGCGCGTGCCGAGCTCCACCGTGTCGTCAAGGTTCCTGAACTCGCGCTGGTCCCAGACCTTCACCGCACGGCGGTTGCGCGATTCATGCTGGCCGATGCGGATACCTTCCGGGTTGTAGCCGTAGGCGCCGAAGGGACTGGTGCCGCCGGTGCCGATCCACTTGCTGCCGCCCTGGTGCCGGCCCTTCTGTTCTTCAAGGCGCTTTTTCAGCGTCTCCATCAGTTTTTCCCAACCACCCAGCGACTGGATCAGTTTTTTCTCTTCGTCGCTCAGGTTTTTCTCGACCAGCTTGCGCAGCCAGTCTTCGGGGATCACCGCAGCCGCTGCATCAATGCCGACAATGCCCTTGAAGTAGGCGGCAAACACCAGATCGTAGCGGTCAAAGAATTTCTCGTCCTTGACCAGGCAGGTGCGCGCCAGATGGTAAAAATCTTCGACGCTGCCGAAGGCGACCTGCTTTTCCAGCGCCGCGATCAGGATCAGGAATTCCTTGATCGACGCCGGCACGCCGCCCTGGCGCAGTTTGAGGAAAAATTCGATCAGCAATCCGCAGGCTCCGCGTGGCAGATGCGGTTGCGCCCGGTGCTTTTCGCCTGGTACAGCGCGTCATCGGCCGCACGCAGCAAATCTGCCGGGGATTCGCCATGATCCGGCCACACCGCGACGCCCGCCGAGAACGTGTTTTTCAGCACAAGACTGGCGAACGTCACGGAAATGCCGGCAAAGCCCGCGCGCCAGATTTCGGTCCGCTGCATCGCGCCCTCCAGCTGGGTGTGCGGCATCAGGACCACGAATTCCTCCCCGCCCCAGCGGCAGACGATATCGCTGGCGCGACTGTTGTCGAAAAGATATTTGGCCAGCACTTTCAGCACGGCATCGCCCGCCTGGTGGCCATGGCTGTCGTTGAGCACCTTGAATCGGTCAATGTCGATCAGCACCAGGCTCACCGGATAATTGCCCTGGCGGCGCGCCAGCGCCAGCTCCCGCTCCAGCGCCTCGTCGAAATAGCGGCGGTTGTAGATTCCCGTCAGGCTGTCGCGCAGCGCCTGCCGCATCAGCTGCTCCTGCAGCGACTGGATTTCCCCCAGCTGCCTGCGCAGGCCGCGGTTGAAAGCCATCTGGCGCAGGGTCAGGATGCCGCCGAGCAGGGCCACCACCAGCGCCACCGCGAAGCCCCGGTAAAACCAGGTCATGTCCGGTGGCGCAGCCGGATCAAAAATGAAACCTTCAAGGGTGTAACCGGGCGGCAGCATGCCGAATTCGGAGTACACCTCGGCAATGCTGCTCCAGCGCCCCGGATTGATGTGCCCGATCTCGATCAGGTGCGGCTGCATCAGGCGCCGCATCTCGGCGGCCTCGAACAGCAGATGCTCGCGGCTCTTGCGCTGGCCGTAACGCGCGATGATGAGGTCCGCAATTTCCCCGGGATGATCCATCGCGTACTGCCAGCCGCGCAGGCTGGCGTCACGGAACGCCGAAACGCGCCGCGCGTCCTTCTTCAGCATCTGCTCGGAGGTGAACAGCGCATCGCCGTAAAAATCGATGCCACTGGAGCGCGGCGAAAAAATATTGTAGCGAACCCTTTGCTGCTTCAGCAGGAAGGGCTCATCGGTGGAATATCCGGACAGGGCATCCACCTTCCCCTTCACCAGGTCATCGATGACAAAGCTGTGCGGCACCGGAATGATGCGCTGGCGCGACAACCCCTCGCGCTGCAGATAGGCGTACAGCTCGGTTTCCTGCGGCAACAGCATGACGCGCCTGCCGGCCAGGTCCTGCACCATCTTCATGTTTTCGCGCGCCAGCAGGACCAGCGGCGAATGCTGCAGGATCACCGCCAGCACCACGACCGGCTTGCCGGCGCCACGGTGCAGCGCCAGCTCTGATGCGCCGATGCCGAAATCCGCCTTGCCGCTCAGCACGCTGTCGACAGGATCCAGGTCATCCGGCAATTCACGGATGTCCACGTTGAAGCCGGCATCGCGGTAATAGCCCTTCTCCACCGCCGCGTAGTAACCGGCAAACTGGAACTGGTGCTTCCATTTCAGCTGCAGCACGACCTGCTCCGGCGTGCGTACGTTCTGCGCTTGCGCCGGCAGCACCGCCAGCAACAATGCGGCAAGCAGCATGCCGCCTTGACGAAACCTGAGGAAAAATTTAATCGGCATGGAAAACTTTTTTACCGCCAAGACGCCAAGAACGCCAAGAAAAGCGAAACATCTCAAACACCGCCTCGCGTAAGGACGATGCGCTGAATGCCATCTCTTAATAGTCGCTCGTTGAGAATGGAAAACTTTTTTACCGCCAAGACGCCAAGAACGCCAAGAACGCCAAGAAAAGCGAAACATCTCAAACACCGCCTCGCGTAAGGACGATGCGCTGAATGCCATCTCTTAATAGTCGCTCGTTGAAGTTGATCAACAAGGCCAGCATGGACCCACGGGCCTTGAGATAGGAAATTGCCTGCGCCTTATGAACCGGCAAAAGTTTCTCGACTGCCTTGAGCTCCACGATGAGAAGTCCTCCCACCAGCAGATCGACCCTGCCCTCCCCGACTGGATGCCCTTTATAGGAAACAGCCAGCGGCTTCTGACGTTCGAACTGAATTGCCCGCATAGCCAATTCCACCGCGAGCGCCTCCTCGTAAACACTCTCGACAAATCCCGGTCCCAGCTCGCGATGCACCTCCATCGCGGCATCAACCACCGCCCGCGCCAGTTCATCCAGTTGCTCGTCAGGTTCGCGCATCGGTTTTGGTTCCGGTTTTCTTGGCGCCCTTGGCGTCTTGGCGGTAAAAATCAGCTTTTCCGCCGCGACATGAACACCAGCCGCTCGAACAGGTGCACATCCTGCTCGTTCTTGATCAGCGCGCCGTGCAGCGGCGGCACGATCTTGTGCGCATCCTGGCTGTGCAGGGCCTCCGGCGGAATGTCCTCGGCCATCAGCAGCTTGAGCCAGTCGAGCAGCTCCGAAGTGGTGGGCTTTTTCTTCAGCCCCGGCACCTCGCGGATTTCGAAAAAGGCATTCAGCGCCTGGCTCAACAGCTGCTTCTTGATGCCGGGAAAATGCACATCGACGATTTTCGCCATCGTTTCCTGGTCGGGAAAACGGATGTAGTGGAAAAAGCAGCGGCGCAGGAAGGCGTCC
>CAZSIR010000230.1:0-3292 GCA_964606765.1 uncultured Bordetella sp.
TGGTGGAGTGGAGGAGGATCGAACTCCCGACCTCCGCATTGCGAACGCGGCGCTCTCCCAGCTGAGCTACCACCCCGAAAAGAGGGCGGATTCTACCCGCTCGCCGGATACGCGGCAAATCGCCGGCATCGGCCGCTATAATCGACCGCCAAATCACCGGAAACGCCATCGTGGACATCAAGCCCCCCTACGGTTACCAGGAAATCATTCCGCTGGCCAAAACCCACAAGGTTTTGCTGCCCGCCGAGCGCAGGCTTCCCGTGCTGTTCCGCAGCCTGACCGCGCTGCCGCTGTCCTATACCGAATTCGCGGCGGCGGTGCATGACTATCCGATTGCCTTCATTTCCGGCGATGGCGGCAAAAGTTTTGTCGCCATGGCCATCCTCGGCCTCGAAGCCCAGCAGAACCTGTTTGTCGGCGGCGATGATGCCTGGGATGGCGGCGTCTACCTGCCGGCCTATGTGCGGCGTTACCCGTTCTGCATGACCCGCGTCACCGTTGACGGCAAGGAACAGGCGGAACGCATCGCCTGCGTCGAGAAACGCGCGGTCAATGCCCGCGGCGAGGCTCTTTATGACGCCAAGGGAGAGCCCCTGCCGGTGTGGGATCGCCTGCGCAAACTGCTTTTTGAGTTCGAAGCCGATCTGGCGCGCACCGAGGAATTGTGCCGGAGACTGCTGGAACTGCAGCTGCTGGAGCCGTTCTCGGCGCAGGCGGCGCCGAACGGGGAAGCGCCGGTCACGCTGACCGGCATGCACCGAGTGACCGAGGAAAAACTGCAGGCCCTGCCCGGCGGCACTTTGCAGGAGCTTGCGCGCAACGGCATGCTGTCGCGGATTTACGCGCATCTGCTCTCGCTCGACAATTTCCAGCGCCTGCTCGAACGCCGCGCGGTGCGGCGTGCGCGGGAAAAGCCGGCGCGCAGGGTCGATCCGAAAAAGCTGAATTAACGGGGCCGGCTGCAGGACCAGGCCAGCAATCCGGCGCCGGCGACAATCATCGGCAGCGACAGCCACTGCCCCATCGAAAACCCGAGTGCCAGCAGGCCGAGAAAGCTGTCGGGCTCCCGCGTGTATTCGACACTGAAGCGAAACACGCCGTAACCGAGGAGGAACAGTCCCGATGCCGCGCCGCGCGGCCGGGGTTTAAGGGTGAACAGCCACAGCATCAGGAACAGGACCACGCCCTCCAGCGCAAATTCATAGAGCTGTGACGGATGGCGCGCCACGCGGTCGACATTGGGAAACACCATGGCCCAGGGCAGATCCGCCGGTCGGCCCCACAGTTCGGCATTGATGAAATTGCCCATGCGCCCCGCCGCCAGCGCCAGCGGCACCAGCGGCGCGATGAAATCGGTGATGCGCAGCCAGTCCTGTTTGCGACTGCGGGCAAACCAGATCATCGCAATCACCACGCCGATGAAGCCGCCATGGAAGGACATGCCGCCCTCCCACACGTAAAACACCTTCCACGGTGCGGCCAGGTAATCGCTGAACTTGTAGAACAGCACGTAACCCAGCCGCCCGCCGAGGATGGTGCCGAGGATGCCGAAAAACAGCGCGTCATCAAGGTCGTTGCGCGTCCACACGCCGCCCGGATTGCGGTCGATGCGGTAGCGGCCCGCCAGCCAGATCAGACCGAAACCGAGCAGGTACATCAGGCCGTACCAGCGCAGGGCCAGCGGGCCCAGCTGCAACGCCACGGGATCGAATTGGGGATGGACGAACATGGGTAAGCGGAGATGTTGCGATAAAATATCGTGCTTATTATACGTGTCCGTTGCGGCAGCCCTCGTTGCCCGCCCACTGGAGAACCATCATGCCGCTCAACAAACGCAGCCATCTGATCACCGCCGGCGTCGCCCGCGCACCCAACCGCGCGATGCTGCGCGCCGTGGGTTTTGGCGACCGCGACTTCGAAAAACCCATCGTCGGCGTCGCCAACGGCCATTCGACGATGAATCCCTGCAACGCCGGCATCCAGCCGCTGGTCGATCGCGCCATTGACGCGCTCAAGGGCGCCGGCGCCATGCCGCAGGTGTTCGGCGTGCCGACCATCACCGACGGCATCGGCATGGGCACCGAAGCGATGAAATATTCACTGGTGTCGCGCGAGGTCATCGCCGACTGCATCGAGACGGCTGTCAACGGCCAGGCGATGGACGGCGTACTGGTCTGCGGCGGCTGCGACAAGAACATGCCGGGCGGCATGATCGCAATGCTGCGCATGAACGTGCCGGCGATTTACGTCTATGCCGGCACCATCAAGCCCGGCAAATGGAAAGGCCAGGACCTGACCATCGTCAGCGCTTTTGAGGCCGTCGGTTCCTACGCCGCCGGCAAGATGAGCGACGAGGATTTCCTCGGCATCGAAAAAAACGCCTGCCCCTCGGTCGGCGCCTGCGGCGGCATGTACACCGCCAACACCATGTCGTCGTCGTTCGAAGCGCTGGGCATGAGCGCGCTGGGATCATCGCAGATGGCCTCGCCGGATCCGGAAAAGGCCGATTCCGCCGCGCAGTCCGCGCTGCTGCTGGTCAACGCCATCAAGCAGGACATCAAGCCGCGCGACATCGTCACGCGCAAATCCATTGAGAACGCCGTGGCGCTGATCATGGCCACCGGCGGCTCAACCAATGCGGTGCTGCATTACCTCGCCATCGCCCACGCGGCCCAGGTCAAGTGGACCATCGACGATTTCGAGCGCGTACGACGCAAGGTGCCGGTGCTCTGCGACCTGAAACCCTCCGGCCGCTATGTCGCGGTGGATTTCCATCGTGCCGGCGGTGTGCCGCAGGTGCTGAAAATGCTGCTGAAGCAGGGCCTGCTCCACGGCGACTGCATGACCATCACCGGCCGCACCATGGCGCAGGAACTGAAGGACATCCCGGATGCGCCGCGCAGCAATCAGGATGTGATCCGTCCGTGGTCGAATCCGATGTACAAGCAGGGCCACCTGGCGATCCTCAAGGGCAACCTCGCGCCTGAAGGCTGCGTTGCGAAAATCACCGGCTTGAAATCGCCGAAGATCACCGGCCCCGCGCGCGTGTTCGATTCCGAGGTCGCGACGATGAAGGCGATCATGGCGAAAAAGATCAAGGCCGGTGACGTCGTAGTGATCCGTTATGAAGGCCCGAAGGGCGGCCCCGGCATGCAGGAAATGCTCGCGCCCACCGGCGCGCTGATCGGTCAGGGGCTCGGTGAATCCGTCGGCCTGATCACCGACGGCCGTTTCTCCGGCGGCACCTGGGGCATGGTGGTCGGCCATGTCGCGCCGGAAGCCTACGAGGGCG
>CAZSIR010000231.1:0-3213 GCA_964606765.1 uncultured Bordetella sp.
AGAAGCCGCCGAACAGCGGCGCGACGATGTTGGCGATGCCCTGGGCCATCAGCTCCTGGTTGGGTTTGTGGCGATCATCGATCATGCCGTCAGCGACCGTCGCCGACAGCAGGGATTCGATGGCGCCGAGCAGCGCGATGGCGATGGCCGGCCCGATGAGATGGCGTATGGTGGCCACCGAGAGTTCGGGCAGGGCAAAGCCGGGCAGCGTCTGCGGAATGCCGCCGAAGCGGGAGCCTATGGTTTCCACGGGCAGATGAAACAGCGCCGCTGCGGCGGTGCCCGCGGCCAGCGCAACGATGGGCGATGGAACGATGTTCCAGCGCTGCGGCCACAGCGTGATCAGCAGCAGGCAGGCAAGCGACAGTGCGACGGTGGTCCAGTTGATGCTGTGCAATGCGCCCCACAGCACCACGATTTGCGGGAAAAATTCCGCCGGCAGCCGGCCGGTATCGAGTCCGAAGAAATCCCGCGCCTGCGACAGCAGGATCAGCACCGCGATGCCCTTGGTGAAGCCGCTGATCACCGATACCGGTATGAAGCGGATCCAGGTGCCCATGCGCAGCAGGCCCATCGCCAGCAGCATGAAGCCCGCCATCAGCGTGCAGATCAGCAGATTGGCGACCCCATACTGGACGACGATGCCGTAGACAATGACGATGAAGGCGCCGGTGGGGCCGCCGATCTGCACCCTTGAGCCGCCAAGCGCGGAGATGATGAATCCGGCGATGATCGCCGTATAGAGGCCGGATTCCGGCGTCATGCCACTGGCAATTGCAAACGCAATGGCCAGCGGCAGCGCCAGCACGCCGACCGTCATGCCGGCCAGCACGTCGGTGCGCAGCCGCGCGGCATTGTATTCGCCGACGACCTCCAGCAGACGCGGACGGAAGCGGGGCAGTACGGTCATCGCGTGCGGGGCATGGCCTAGTTGCTGCGGAATTTCCGGATCATTTTTTCATCAAGCTCGATGTCAAAACCGGGGCCGGTTGTGACTTGCATCATGCCATTGCGGATCGGCGGGCGGTTGACCCACATCAACTGCCACACGGGATCGCGTGCCGGATCAGCGAAACATTCGGCATAGGTGCCGTGGGGCACTGCAGCGAGCAGGTGGCTGGCGATCTGCGCCTCTTCGTGGTGCGCCATCGCCACGCCTGCGGCACGGCACAGTCCGGCGGCGCGCAGCCAGTCGGTGACGCCACCGCCTTCGGAGACGTCGTAGTTCACTAAATCTACTGCGCCGGCATCGACCAGGCGGCGCACGGCATGGCTGGTGATTTCGCTCTGCCCGGCGGTGACCGGCATCGATATCGCCTGGCGCACCCGCGCCATCTGCGCGGCATCGTCGTACCAGTGGCAGGGTTCCTCAAACCAGCGGATGTGGTGATGCTCTATAAGTCTTGCGAAACGGATCGCGTCTTCCGCCGCCCAGCCGCGGTTGGCGTCGACGCAAATAATGAAATCATCACCGACCGCCTTGCGCGCCACAGCGACGCGTTTTGCGTCCTCTTCCGGCGACAGGCCGCCGACCTTGAATTTGCAGCCGGCCATGCCGGCCTCGCGGTAAGAGGTGATTTCGCGCGCGATGTCGGCTTCGGTTTTCCCGGGCATGTAATAGCCGCCGATGGAAATGAGCGGCAGCTCGGTGCTGTGACCGCCGATCAGCTCGCGTACGCTTTTGCCCAGCGCCTTGCCGGTGAGGTCCCAGATCGCGCAGTCGACGCAGGCGATGGCTTCCAGCAGCAGCTTCTTGTCGCCGGCGGAATGCGTCAGCGCAAACATGCGGTCCCAGGCGCGCTCCCGCTCGTAAATGCTCAGGCCATTGATTACATTGAATAAATCAGTCTCTATCAGTTTCGCGATCTGCGGACCGTGGGCGCGGTTGTCGCCGTTGTAGACATTGCTGGTGAGTCCGCTGTCGGTGCGCAGCCGGGTGATGACCGTGGAGCGTTTGAGTACGCTGTAGGTCGAGCCGCCGAAATTTTTGCTGAGTGGAATGTCGATGGCGATGGCTTCGACGGCAGTGATGCGCATGGTCTTCCTTCAGGAGAGGGCGTGGAACTGAACGGCCGGCAGGCTTCAGATGAAAACGATGAGCGCGCCCAGCACAATGGCGGCGCCGCTGGCGCCGAGAAAAATCTGCCGGTCGCGGGTCGACCACGGCGGTGCGCGCATCACCGTGTTGGCGCCCCAGTTATGTTCCCGTTCGTCATCGGCGTCGAGAATCGCGGCGTCAATGGAGTGGCGGCTGACGCCGAAGTCGGCGGCAAAGGCGTCCGGATCGGTGATGGCGCCGGTTTTTGCGGCGAGGCGCATGGTGGCCGCCATCGAGTCGAATTCCTTGGCAAGGCCGCGGGCCGGCAGGGTGTCCGCCGGCGCCGCGGGGTTGCGGTCGGCGACGCGCGAAGCCGGCAGCGTGGTGTCGTCAAACAGCAGCTTCTGCGAATCGTCGGCGGGCTGCGCGGCAGCGGCAATCAGCGGCGGGGTGATTTCCCCGAGGCCGTGCTGGCGGCAGGCGCGCAGATCGGAGGCGAATTCGGCGATGCCGGCATAACGCTCATCCGCGGATTTGGCCAGCGCCTTGGCGATGATCAGGTCGAGCATCGGCGGCAGCGCGGGGTTCACCGAACTCGGCGCCGGCGGCGTGAAGTTGACGATCTGGAACATCAGCGAGTTGACGTCGATGCCGTTGAAGGGCGTCTGCCCGGTGACCATTTCGTAAAGGATCACGCCCAGCGAAAAAATGTCGGCGCGCCCGTCGGAGCGCTTGCCCAGCACCTGCTCCGGCGACAGGTAGCGCGGCGATCCAAGCACCACGCCGGTCTGGGTGCGCACGTCGGCGGTGCGCATGCGCGCGATGCCGAAGTCGGTGATCTTCACCCGTCCGTCATTGAGGATCATGATGTTCGCCGGCTTGATGTCGCGGTGCACGACTTCATGCTGGTGGGCATAGGCGAGGCCGTCGGCGACCTGGGCGGTGATGTCCAGCGCGCGGTCGGCATTGAGCTCGCGACCCGCGATCAGGTCCTTCAGTTCGCGGCCTTCGAGGAATTCCATCGCCATGTAGGCGAGGTCGCCGCTGCGGCCGATGTCATGGATGGTGACGATGTTGGGATGGTTGAGGCCGCCGGCGGCGCGCGCCTCGATGGTGAAGCGCTTTTCGTAGTGCTCCATCTCGCCGGGATCCAGCGCCATGTTGATGGTCTTGAT
>CAZSIR010000232.1:0-3185 GCA_964606765.1 uncultured Bordetella sp.
GTGCGGGCGCGAGCCGGTGCCTTTTTCCTTGGTCACCAGCGTGCATTGCATGCGCTCGCCCTCGACCACCGGCCCCATGGCCGTGGAGTAGCCGGTGCCGGCCTCGATCTTGTCCATTTCCGCCATCTGGAAAATGAACCTGCCGTTGCCGCCCTTGATCGCGCCCTTGGTCTTGGTTTCTGCGGTATTAGCCATGATTATTTCCGCTCTGGTTTCAGATCACCGGCTTCAGGCCGGCCTGCTCCACGCCATAGGCGCAGACGGCTTCGTCTTCGTCACCGGTGCCGCCGCTGCCGCCCGCCGAGCCCACGACATTGCCGGCGGCATCCTTGATCAGCACGGCGCCCGGTTGCGGCAGGAATTTGCCGTTGGCGGTGGCCGCCAGCGTGATCATGAAATTGGGATTTTCCTTGGCACGGCCGGCCAGCGCGCGGCTGGAACAGCCCATCGCCACCGCACCCCAGGCCTTGCCCAGCGCCACGTCGTAACGGAACATGGTCGCGTTGTCCTGGCGCTGCGCGGCGATGAGATGGCCGGACGCATCGAGCACGACCACGGCCAGCGGATTCACTTTCATTTCCTTTGCCTTGGCAAAGGCTTTTTCAATAATGGTGTTGGCTTGCTGCAGGGTGATCTTCGACATGCTTCCTCCGAAAAATGGATGCGGAATGCGTGGACGCGGACTGCAGCAACGCGCGCCGGTGACCGGCAAGCGCCGTGCAGGGTCTGCGGAATGGGACGACCGACTATACAAAAGCGGCGGATTCAGTGTCAATGAAACCCGGGGCCGCAGGCACTGCGCGACAAATCATCAAGCAATTGTTTTAAATCGGAATTTCGTGAAACCCGACGGGGCACTCAATCCGCAACCGCCGCAAGCAGCCGCTCTTCGATGAAACGCATCTGCAGATGGCGGGTCTGGCTGCCGGCGTAAATCCACGCCAGCGTGACCGCGGTGACCACGGCGCCCAGCACCAGCAACTGGGTATCGCCGCCGCCGAACTGGCGCTGCAGGCCGGCGATGAGCAGCCCGAAACCGATGGCGAGCAGGCCGCTGAACTGGATGCGGGTCTGCAGGCGATAGTGCAGCCGCCCCTCGATCACCGTACCCGCATCGGCAGCCTGCAGGTGGCCGTCAAATTCGACCACATCGCCGGCATAACCGGCGAGATTTTCCTTCCACGCGCGCAAACGCGTGCCCTTCAGCGACCCGACCAGGCGGTCACGCAGGCTGAAACGTCCGGCGGACAGCTGCTCGCGCAGGCGGGCAGACGCGCGTTCGGGTGATGCCGGGCCGCTGATGCGCAGCGGCTGCTGCCAGAAAATGAACATGCCGCATAGTAACCGGGACCGGCTTTCAGGCCGCGACGGGTTTGGGCGCGATCAGGCCTTCCTGTTCGAGCAGCTGGTAGACGCCGCCAGCCTTCACCAGCGCCATCAGCGGCGCGGGCAGCGGCTTGCCCTGCAGGGCCGTGCCGCGGCTGACGTTGCGCACGCTCGCGCTATCGAATGCAACCTCAGCCTCCTCGCCCTCGGCAAACGCGGCGTGTATGCCCGGGCATTCCAGCGCGGGAAAGGCGAAATTCACGCAGTTGCGCATGAACAGGCCGTTCAGCGATTCGGCGATCAGGCAGGCGAGGCCGAGGTTTTTCAGCGAACGCGCGGCGGCGCGGCTGGAGCCCATGCCGAAATTGTTGCCGCCGATCAGGATGTCGCCCTTCCTGACCTGCTGCGCCCAGCCCGGCCGGTTGGCGCTGAATACATACAGCGCCTGCTCTTCATGCGTCAGGTAGAAGGCCTTGTTGGGCAGGATCAGGTCGGTGTTGATGTTGTCGCCGACGATCCAGACACGTCCTTTGAAATTCATGATTGCACCGTCAAAGCAAAAGCATTTAACCGCCAAGACGCCAAGGACGCCAAGAAAAACAAATTCATTAATAAAACATGTAATTTGTTCTTGATCTTCTTGGCGCTCTTGGCGTCTTGGCGGTAATAAGTTGTTGATGTTCGCGTCTTGGCGCTAATAGCCCTTGAATTTGATTTCACTGCAGGAACTCCCGCGGATCGGTAATGACGCCGGTCAGCGCCGAAGCCGCCACCGTCGCCGGTGACGCCATGTACACCTGTGAACTCGGATCGCCCATGCGCCCCTTGAAATTGCGCGTGCTGGACGTCAGGCAGACTTCGTTCGGCCCCAGCACCCCCATGTGGCCGCCGCCGCAGGCGCCGCAGGTCGGCGGCGCGATCATCGCGCCGGCTTCGAGCAGCGTCTGTACTGCACCGCTGGCCACGGTGTCGCGATACACCGTCTGCGAGGCCGGGGTGATGATGAAACGCACGCCCGCCGCAATGCGCCGCCCCTTCACCACGCGTGCCGCAAGCTCGATGTCGTCCTGGGTACCGTTGGCGCAGGAGCCGATGTACGCCTGGTCGATGCGCGTGCCCGCAGTCTTTGCCACGGGCTGCGAGTTGTTGACCACGCTGTCGGGCAGGGCCACCAGCGGCTCCAGCGCCGACAGATCGACCTTGCGCACGGCAAGGTATTTGGCATCCGCATCCGGGCGCACCGGCACGAACGGCGCCGGATTGCGCGCTTTGATCCACTGCTCGAGCGCCGCATCAGCCTCGAAAGTCGCAAACTCGGCCGACAGTTCCGCCGACATCGCGGTGATGGTCTTGCGCGCGTTGATCGACAGGCCCGCGACGCCGGGACCGCCGTATTCGACGTTCATCGTGGCATGCGCGCCGTGCACGCCGGCGATCTGCAGGAAGGCGTCCTTCGCGGTGACGGCTTCGGGCAGTTTTCCATGCAATTCATATCGTACGGTCTCGCCGCAGCGGAACCAGGTCTGGCCCTTGATCGCGGCATAGATGATGTCCGGCCCGCCGACGCCGCGCGCCAGGCAGTTGAACACGCCCGCGCTGCAGGTATGCGAGTCGCTGCACAGCAGCACCGAGCCCGGCAGTGCATAACCGTAATCCGCCACCAGCTGATGGCTGATGCCCTGGTTGTGGCCGACGTCGTGGAAGCGCTTGATGCCGAACTTCTTGACGAAGGCGCGGCCGGTGACCTGGGCCGCGGCTGCCTGCAGCGTCGGCGCCGGCACGCGGTGGTCGAAGGTCACGACGATTTTCTCCGGGTCGGCGACCTTCAGGATGTCGCGCCAGTTGGTCCGCAGGAAATT
>CAZSIR010000233.1:0-3099 GCA_964606765.1 uncultured Bordetella sp.
CGACCTGCGCGAAAAACCGGTTACAGGTCTGGAGGCGGAGCAGTCACTCGTGCGCGCCAATATCACCGTCAACAAGAACTCGGTGCCCAACGACACGCGCACACCGACGGTCACCAGCGGCATCCGCATCGGCTCGCCGGCGATGACCACGCGCGGCTTCCGCGAGATCGAAGCCGAAAAACTGGGCCACCTGATCGCCGACATTCTGGACGCGCCGCAGGACGAGGCCGTCAACAACAAGGTCCGTGCCGCGGTCAAAGCCTTGTGTGACCAGTATCCCGTGTACCGCAAGTCGTAAGCCGCAAGAGCTGCCGCTATGAAGTGTCCTTTCTGTAAATCGGATGAAACCCAGGTCATTGACTCGCGCGTCAGCGACGATGGCGACAGCATCCGCCGGCGCCGCAAGTGCGTGGCCTGCAGCAAGCGCTTCACGACCTACGAAACCGTGGAACTGCGCATGCCGCAGGTCGTCAAGCAGGACGGCAGCCGCGCCGAATTCGACCTCGCCAAGCTGCGCACCAGCTTCATGCGCGCATTGCACAAGCGGCCGGTGCCGACGCCGCTGGTCGACGAGGCCATCGGCACGCTGACCAACGAACTGCTGGCGCTGGGCGAGCGCGAGGTGCAGGCACGCCGCGTCGGCGAGATGGTGATGCGCGAGCTGAAAAAACTCGACGAGGTCGCCTACATCCGCTTTGCCTCGGTCTACCGCAGCTTCCAGGGCGTCGATGATTTCACCGACGCCATCAAGGAAGTGCGCAGACCGGGCCGCAGGCAAAGCTGAAGCATCCATCAATCGCCGCCGCGGCGATGGCTGAATCCATGTTCACACCCGACGATTACCGCCACATGGCTTATGCGCTGGAACTCGCGGCGCGCGGCCTCTACACGACGACGCCGAATCCGCGCGTCGGCTGCGTGATCGTCAAAAACAACAGGGTGGTCGGCGAGGGCTGGCATGAAAAAGCCGGCGCGGCACATGCCGAACCGATTGCCTTGCAGCACGCGCGCTCGAAGGCCGCCGGCGCCACTGTCTATGTGACGCTGGAGCCCTGCGCCCACCACGGCCGCACGCCGCCCTGTGTCGATGCGCTGCTCAAAGCCAAACCGGCGCGGGTGGTGGCCGCGATGCAGGATCCGAATCCGAACACCGCCGGCAGGGGTTTTGAGAAATTGCGCGCAGCCGGCATCCAGGTCGACGTCGGCCTGATGGAAACGGAAGCACGCGAACTGAACATCGGTTTTGTGTCGCGGATGACCCGCGGCAGGCCCTGGGTGCGCATGAAGGTCGCCGCCAGCCTCGATGGTCGCACCGCGCTGGCCAACGGCCAGAGCCAGTGGATCACCGGCGCGGAAGCGCGTCGCGACGGCCATGCCTGGCGCGCGCGCGCCTGCGCGGTGCTGACGGGCGTCGGCACGGTGAAGGATGACAATCCGCTGCTGACGGTGCGCGATGTGATGACCCCGCGGCAGCCCCTGCGGGTGGTGGTGGACAGCAGGATGCAGACGCCGCTGCAATCGCGCGTGCTCGGACCGGGCACGCTGATTGCCGCCGCCGGCGCCGATGTGCCGCGCAGCGTGGCTCTGAGGGCGCAGGGCGCCGAAGTCATCGTGCTGCCCAATCACGAAGGCAAGGTGGAACTGCCGGCCCTGCTGCAGGAACTGGCGCGGCGCGGCTGCAACGAAATCCATGTCGAAGCCGGGTACAAATTGAATGGTTCATTGCTGGCCGAAGGGCTGGTGGATGAACTGCTGATCTACATGGCGCCGTGCATCCTCGGCGACACTGCCAAGGGCATGTTCCATCTGCCGCCGCTGGAAAACCTGGCCGGCCGGATCAAGCTGAAAATCACCGACATGCGCCAGCTCGGCGACGACCTGCGCGTGCTGGCGCGGGTGAACAAATAATGTTTACCGGCATCGTCGCGGCTGTGGGTCGCATTGAAACCGTGAAACCCGCGCCGGGCGGCCTGCGGCTGCGCATCGCCGCGAACGGGCTGGACATGTCCGATGTCGCCCTGGGCGACAGCATCGCGGTCAGCGGTGTCTGCCTGACCGTGGTGGCATTCGATCAAGACGGATTCGAAGCGGAAGTCTCGCAGGCGACGCTGGGCGTGGTGGCGGGTTTTACGCAGGGCGCCGCCGTGAATCTGGAAAAAGCGCTGCGCCTCGCCGACCGCCTCGGCGGCCACCTGATCACCGGCCATGTCGACGGCAGCGGAAAGGTTTCCCGCTTCGAGCCGGTGGGAGATAATCGCCGCCTCGTGATTGATGCGCCGCCGGCGATCGCGCGCTACATCGCGCGCAAGGGTTCGGTGGCGGTCGACGGCGTCAGCCTGACGGTGAATGCGGTCGAAGGCAGCACGTTTGAAGTGAACCTGATCGCGCACACGCTGGCAGCGACGACGCTGCAGCAGCTGAAGCCGGCTGCAGCGGTGAATCTTGAGGTGGATATGCTGGCGCGTTACATTGAACGCCTGCAGGAATCCGCCTCAAGCAAGTTGTAAAGCAGGTGATCAAGAGAACAAGTTGAAGAGAATACGTTTTGAAATCGGGTAAAGACGACATGGCCATCAGCTCCACCGCCGACATCATCGCCGACATGCGCGCCGGGCGCATGGTGGTGCTGGTTGACGAGGAGGACCGCGAGAACGAGGGCGATCTGGTGCTCGCCGCGGAATTCGCCACGGCCGAGACCATCAATTTCATGGCGCGCTACGGGCGTGGCCTGATCTGTCTCACGCTGACCGAGGAGCGCTGCCGCCAGCTCAACCTGCCGCTGATGGTCAGCAACAACCGTTCGCCGATGGGCACCAATTTCACGCTGTCGATCGAGGCCGCCGAGGGCGTGACCACCGGCATTTCGGCGGCGGACCGCGCGCGCACCGTGCAGGCGGCGATACGCGCCGATGCGGGGCCTGGCGACATCGTGCAGCCCGGGCATATTTTTCCGCTGATGGCGCAGAACGGCGGCACGCTGGTGCGTGCCGGCCATACCGAGGCCGGCTGTGACCTGGCACGGCTGGCGGGTCTGATGCCGGCGGCGGTGATCTGCGAAATCCTCAAGGACAACGGCGAAATGGCGCGGCTGCCGGACCT
>CAZSIR010000234.1:0-3022 GCA_964606765.1 uncultured Bordetella sp.
CTCGCGGTGCTGTTCATGGTCGACATGAGCGGCTCGACCAAGGGCTGGATCAACGATGCCGAGCGCGAATCACTGGTCATGCTGTGCGAAGCACTGGAGGTGCTGGGCGACCGCTATGCGATTTACGGTTTTTCCGGCGTGACGCGGCAGCGCTGCGAAATCTTCCGCATCAAGCGTTTTGACGAGGCTTACGACGTCACCGTCAAACAGCGCATTGCCGGTATCACGCCGCAGGACTACACACGCATGGGCGCCGCGATCCGCCACCTGACCCGGCTGCTGGGAACCGTGGATGCGCGCACCCGGCTGCTGGTCACGCTGTCAGACGGCAAGCCCGATGATTACAGCGACCATTACCGCGGGGAATACGGCATCGAAGACACCAGGCGTGCGCTGATCGAGGCACAGCACGCCGGCATCAAGCCCTTTTGCATCACCATCGACCACGAAGCGCGCGACTACCTGCCGCACCTCTACGGGCCGGTGAACTGGACTTTGGTGGATCGGGTGGAGCGGCTGCCGCTGAAGGTGGCGGACATTTACCGCCGGCTCACCGCCTGAAAACAGCCTGAAGGATTAATGCAGCTGCGCCGGCGTATCGACGGTTTCTTCGTCAACATCAGCGGCTGATTGTTCTTCCTGTCCATCGTCGGCCTCATCGCCATCCATCAGCCCCTCCCCCATGCTGACGGACTCCACCGGCGCGAAAGCCGCGTCGAGGTCCATCGGCGCATTCGGTGACTGCTCGACCAGGTTGCCGAGTTCCGCCAGCGGCGGCAGTTCCTCCAGCGAGCGCAGGTTGAGGTCGTCGAGGAAGGACTTCGTCGTCGCAAAAATTTCCGGACGCCCCGGCACTTCGCGATGGCCGATGACGTCGATCCAGCCCCGCGCCTCCAGCGCCTTGAGGATCCCCGGCGACACTGTCACGCCGCGGATTTCCTCGATGTCTCCACGCGTAACAGGTTGTTTATAAACGATAATTGCCAAGGTCTCCAGCACGGCGCGGGAATACTTCGGCGGTTTCTGCGGATCGAGGCGGTCGAGGAATTTCTGCGACTCCGGCCGTGCGCGAAAACGCCAGCCCGTCGCAACGCTGACCAGTTCCACGCCGCGGCCTTCCCAGTCCGTGCGCAGGTCATCCAGCACCTTGCGCAGCGTGTTGTTGTCGAGCTTTTCCTCGAACAGCTTTTTCAGGTCGTTCAGCGACATCGGCTCCTGCGTCACCAGCAGCGCGGTTTCCAGCACATGCTTGATCTGCGCAAGGTCGAGGCTGCTTTCCCCGGCGACACCCTCTTCGCGGCCGCCTTCACTGCTGTCCTGCTGCGTGTTCTGTTCTTCCATGATTTCTTATTTCACGGCAGCCAGCGGGCTGCCTTTGAGTTTGACGTAAATCGGCGCGTACGCCTCTTCCTGGCTGACTTCGATCAGCGTTTCCTTGGCCAGCTCCAGCACCGCAAGGAAAGACACCACCAGCACCGGCACGCCCTGCTCCGGCGTGAACAGCTTGTTGAACTCGACGAATTCCTCGCTCTGCAGGATGCGCAGGATGCGCGTCATGTGGGCGCGGACCGACAGTTCCTCGCGGGTGATCCTGTGGTGCTGCAGCCGCGATGCACGCTGCAGGATGGTGAGCCAGGCCATTTTCAGGTCTTCGATGTTCACGTCCGGCAGGCGCAGCGCGGCTTCGCGCTCGAACAGCACCTGCACCACAGTGAAATCGCGCCCCGCCTGCGGCATCTCGTTCAGCTTCTGCGACGCGAGCTTCATCTGCTCGTATTCCATCAAACGCCGCACCAGCTCGGCGCGCGGGTCTTCCTCGATGTCGCTGCTGGCCGGGCGCGGCAGCAGCATGCGCGACTTGATCTCGATCAGCATCGCCGCCATCAGCAGGTATTCCGCCGCCAGCTCCAGCTGCTGCGAGCGCATCATCTCGACATAGACCAGATACTGCTCGGTCAGCTTCGCCATCGGGATTTCAAGGACGCTGATGTTTTCCTTGCGGATCAGGTACAGCAGCAGGTCCAGCGGCCCCTCGAACTGCTCGAGGAACACTTCCAGCGCATCCGGCGGGATGTACAGGTCCTGCGGCAGTTCCAGCATCGGCTGGCCATAGACCTTGGCCAGCGGCGCGGCTTCAGCGGCGGGGATGACGGCTTCAGACATGGAGTTGACGCGGGCTGCCGGCACTGCGGAGCGAAATCCGCGCGTGGCGCGATGGAATTTGTGGGTGTTGCATCGCCGTATTTTACCGGTATTTTTACCGATATTTGACAGCGCACTGAACGCTTCCGCGGCTTCGCGGTAAACCCTTGACGCGATTGCCAATTACCGATTGCCAATGACTTCGGGGCTCTGCACGTTTCAGCGGCGCACGCGCAGCAAGGCCAGCACGATCCAGAACAGAATCTGCAGTGCCACGATCACCGCACCGACATAAAGCCCCAGCGGCAGCAGGCTTTGCAGCAGGTCGAGGAAATGCGCGGCATACCAGTTGAAATGCTCAGCCGACGAAGAAAAATAACCCGCGAGTTCGCTGGTCAGGCCGATCAGCAGCACGGCCAACAGCGGCAAAACCAGTGTCCAGCCAAAACGCAGCGCCGCCTGCGACTTCGTGATCCGGCTGCGCCGCACGCGCATGAGCAGCAGGACAAACCAGACCAGCGCCAACGCCACCGCGAGTATGGGTGCACCGTAAAACACGCCGATTTTCAGATTGATCCACATAATTTCTTTCGTTAAGCCCGCAGGATCAGATAAATACCCACCATCAGCATCAGGCTGCCGGCGATGCGGTTCATCACCACCCCCAGCCGCGGCCTGATCATCGCACCGGCCCGGCTCGCGGCCCAGGCATAAGCGAGTTTGACGCCACCCACCGCCACCGCCGCGATCACCACCACGGCCAGCGCGTCCAGCCACGACAGCGTTTTCAGATCCATGAACGCCGGGAAAAATCCCAGATAAAACAGGATCGCTTTCTGGTCACCCAGCGTAATCAGCAGGCCGGTCATCACGCTGGACA
>CAZSIR010000235.1:0-3010 GCA_964606765.1 uncultured Bordetella sp.
TGCATGGGCAACATCTGCCGTTCGCCGACGGCGGAAGGCGTATTCCGGCATTTGGCTGAACAGGCGGGCATGGCGGGGGCGCTTGTCATTGATTCCGCCGGCACCCACGACTATCACGTCGGTGAACCGCCGGACGCCCGGTCGCAGGCCGCTGCCGCGCGCCGCGGTTATGATCTGAGCGGACTGCGTGCACGGCAGGTGACGGCCGGCGATTTCGCGGCATTCGACTATGTGCTGGCGATGGATGCACACAACCGCAGCCTGCTGTTGCAGCAATGCCCGCCGGAATACCGGCATCGAATTCACCTGTTTCTGGAATTTGCCGGCGGCGAAGTGCCGGAGGTTCCCGATCCCTATTACGGCGGTGCTGAGGGCTTTGAGACCGTGCTGGATCTGGCGGAAAATGCAGCGCAGGGTTTGCTGCGCCGCATTAAAAATAATCAATAAAATCAAATGCCTGTAATCATTTCCTCGAAGGTCACTCGAGTTTGATGTTCGCCGCCTTGATGACCTTTTTCCAGTCTTCGAATTCGTTTTTCATGAACTTGCCCAGTTCTTCCGGCGTACCCGGGGCGGGTTCAGCACCCTGGCTGGACAGGCGTTTGGAAATATCCGGGCTCGACAGGATTTTCACGGACTCGGCATTGATTTTGGCGATGACGTCTTTCGGTGTCGCTGCAGGCGCGAGCAGGGCATACCAGGTCACGTACTGAAATCCCTTCAGGGTCGGGCTGGATTCGGCAACCGTCGGAATGTCCGGTGCGGCCGGTGAACGATTGGCGCTGCCGACCGCGATGCCGCGCATGCGGCCGTTGGCGATGTGGGGCAGCACTGAGGGCATGCTGTTGAACATCGCGGTGATCTGTCCGGCGATCAGGTCGGTCATCGCCGGCGCAGTGCCTTTGTAGGGAATGTGCACGAGATCCACCTTGGCCATCGATTTCAGCAGTTCCATGCCCATGTGCTGCGGACTGCCGGGGCCGACTGAACCGTAGTTGATCTGGCCGGGCCTGGATTTGGCGAGCTTGATCAGATCGTTGACGGAACGCACCGGCAGGGAAGGATGCACCACCAGAATCTGCGGGTTGATCACGACCAGCGTGATCGGCGCAAGATCGGTGAACACGTTGTAGGGCAGCTTCGGCTGCAGGGCCGGCGCCAGCGCCAGCGATCCGCCGGTGCCGAAAAGCAGCGTATAGCCGTCCGCGGGCGAGCGCAGCACGGTCTCGATGCCGATGATGCCGCCGGCGCCGGGACGGTTCTCGACAACGATCTGCTGCTTCCAGGTTTCGCTGAGTTTCTGCGCCAGTGTGCGTCCCACGAAATCCGTCGGACCGCCCGGCGGAAAATGGATGATCATGCGCAGCGATTTGTTCGGAAAATTCTGCGCCGTCTGCGCGCCGGCCCATGATGCGGATGCCGCCAGCAGCACCGCAATGCCGCAACGAATAAAAGCGTTCATGCAATCTCCTCTCCGGTTTTTCGATGTTATGAGCGCGAATCTAGCACGGGGCGGGTTTGACCCGGCAATCCGCAGCCGTTATCGTGCGCCGACCCGTTTCCCCACTGCGAGTCCATTAAATGAACGACGCCATCCAGGCCCTGCTGCACCCGCAATCCATCGCCGTCATCGGCGCCTCATCCGACTTCAACAAGATCAACGGCCGCACGCTGAAAGCGCTGGTCGACAAAAAATACGCCGGCCGCATCCTGCCGGTCAATCCCAAATACCAGACCCTGCTCGATCTGCCCTGTTATCCCGATGTGCCCTCGATACCGGGCAGCGTCGATCTTGCCGTGGTTGCCGTGCCGGCGAAACATGTGCCGGACACCCTGCGCGAACTCGGCAAAAAAGGGGTCAAGGCCGCGGTGGTGTTCAGTTCCGGATTCAGTGAAGTCGGCGGCGACGGCGTGCGCCTCGAAGCCGAACTGCGAACAGCCATCAAGGAGAGCGGGGTGCGCATCCTCGGCCCGAACTGCCTCGGCCTGGTGAACGTGGCGGAAAACGTGATGGCGACCTTCAGCCAGTTTTCACTCGGACCGACGCCGGACGGGCCGGCCGCCTTCGTCACGCAATCGGGTGCGCTCGGCACCGCCACCGCCGGAACCGCGCGCAAGCGCGGCCTGAATTTCGGTTATTTCGTCAACACCGGCAATGAAGTCGATGTGCAGTTCGTCGACATCATGCGCGCGATCATCGCCGAAGACCGTATCAAGGTCGGCGCGGGTTATATCGAGGGACTGAAAAACGGACCGGGCCTGCTGGAAGTCGCCGAAGATGCGCTGCAGCGCGCGAAGCCGATCGTGCTGACCAAGGTGGGCCGCACCAAAGCCGGCGCCAAAGCCATCGCTTCGCACACCGGCTCGCTCGCCGGCGAAGATGCCGTGTTCGACGGCGTGATTCGCCAGCGCGGCATCATCCGCGCCCGCAGTGATGAGCAAATACTTGATTTTGTTGATATTTTTTCACAATGCGCATTGCCGGCCGGCAAGGGCATCGGCTTCATCACCCGCTCCGGTGGCGCCGGCGCGCTGATGGCGGACCGCGCCGAAGAACTGGGACTGAACGTCGCCACGCTCAGCGCGGAAACCACCGCAGCACTGCGCAAGGTCGTGCCGGCCTTTGGCTCGACCAGCAATCCGGTCGACATCACCGCGCAGGGCTTGGTCAATCCGGCGCTGATGCGCGACAGCCTGAAAATCCTGCTTTCGGATCCGCAGATTGATGCCGCCATCGTCTGGCTGTCCTTCACCGACAAATACGCGGAAGTCACGGTGCAGAGTTTCATTGAAGCCAAAGCGCAGACCAGCAAACCCTTCATCGTGTGCTGGATGGGCATGCCCGATGTCGCGGTGCCGTTGATGCGGGCGGGCGGCATTCCCTATCTGCGCAGCGCCGAGCCCGCGGTGGATGCCCTGGCCGCGCTGATGCGTTACGCCGAAGCGCGCCGCCATTGGCTCAGCGACGCGGCCGCGCGCAAGGCCCTGGCACTGCCCAAGCCCCAGTTGC
>CAZSIR010000236.1:0-3006 GCA_964606765.1 uncultured Bordetella sp.
TTGTGTTGCCCTGCATTGCCGGATACACGGTGTTTTCCTATCGCGTGTTTCGCGGCAAGGTGCGGGAGGCGCTTTACAAATAACGCCGCCCGCGGATTGTGCCGTTTAAATGCGCACTGCGCCGGCGCATCAGAAAATACGCCGCGGGAATCACCAGCATCGACAGCAGCGGCGCGGTGATCATGCCGCCGACCATCGGCGCGGCGATGCGCTGCATGACTTCGGCGCCGGTGCCGCTGGACCACATGATCGGCAGCAGGCCGGCGAGGATGACCGCGACGGTCATCGCTTTCGGCCGTACGCGCAGCACGGCACCTTCGGTGATGGCGTCGATCAGCAGTTGCACGCTGAAGGGCGCGCCGGCAGCGATGCGCTTGTCCAGCGCCTGGCGGAGGTAGAGCAGCATGATCACGCCGAACTCGGCGGCGACGCCGGCCAGCGCGATAAAGCCCACCGCCGAGGCCACCGACATGTTGTAGCCGAGCAGCCACATCAGCCACAGCCCGCCGATCAGCGCGAAGGGCGCCGTGACCATGATCAGCAGCGCCTCGTCGACGCGGCGGAAAGTCAGGTAGAACAGCACGAAGATGATCAGCAGCGTGAACGGAATGACGATGCCCAGGCGTTTTTTTGCGCGTTCGAGATATTCGAACTGGCCGGACCACGCCACTGAATAACCCGCGGGCAGCCTGACCTGCTCGCGCACCGCGCGCTGTGCGTCATTGACGACCGACTGCAGATCACGGCCGCGCATGTCGACATAAACCCAGCCGGAAAGCCGCGCGTTCTCGCTTCTGAGCATCGGCGGTCCGTCGACGATGGCGAGTTGCGCCAGCGTGCCCAGCGTGATCTGCGCGCCGCGCTGGGTGACGATGGGCAGATTGCGCATTTTTTCAACCGAGTCGCGCAGCTCCCGCGGATAACGCACATTGATCGGGAAGCGCTGCAGGCCTTCGACGGTTTCGGCGATGTTTTCGCCGCCGATGGCGGCGGATACGATGTCCTGCACATCGCTGATGTTCATGCCGTAACGCGCCGCGGTCAGGCGGTCGATCTTGACGTCGATGTAACGGCCGCCGGTCAAGCGCTCGGCGAGCGCCGAGGTGACGCCCGGCACATCCTTCACCACGCGTTCGATGTCCTGCGCCACGCGTTCGATCTGCGCCAGATCCGGGCCGGAGACCTTGATGCCGAGCGGACTCTTGACGCCGGTGGCCAGCATGTCGATGCGGTTGCGGATCGGCGGCACCCAGATGTTGGTGAGTCCCGGCACTTTCACCGTGCGGTCGAGTTCCTCGATCAGCTTTTCCTGGGTCATGCCGGCGCGCCATTCGCTTTTGGGTTTGAACTGGATGGTGGTCTCGACCATTTCCAGCGGCGCCGGATCGGTGGCGGTTTCGGCGCGGCCGATTTTGCCGAACACGCGGGCGACTTCGGGCACGCTCTGGATCAGGCGGTCGGTGAGTTGCAGGATTTCCGCGGCCTTGCCGGCGGAGAGGCCGGGCAGGGCGGTGGGCATGTAGAGCAGATCGCCTTCATCCAGCGGCGGCATGAATTCACCGCCGAGACGTGACGCCGGAAACACGCTGACCGCGAGCAGGATCAGCGCCACGACCAGCGTGCTGCGCGGGAAGCGTAATACCGCAGCCAGCAGTGGTCGGTAGAGGGATATCAATAACCTATTGATTATATTGGTATTTTCGTCAGGTATCCGGCCGCGAATCCAGTAGCCCATCAGCACCGGCACCAGCGTCACCGACAATCCGGCCGCCGCCGCCATCGCGTAGGTCTTGGTGAAAGCGAGAGGCGAGAACAGCCGTCCCTCCTGCGCCTCCAATGCAAACACCGGCACGAAAGACAGCGTGATGATCAGCAGGCAGAAAAACAGCGCCGGCCCCACTTCGACCGCGGCGTTGCCGATCAGCCGCCAGCGTTCATCCTCCGCCAACTTCGCATCCGGGTGCGCATGACGCCAGGCTTCGAGATGCTTGTGCGCGTTTTCGATCATCACCACCGCAGCATCAACCATCGCGCCGATGGCAATGGCAATGCCGCCCAGCGACATGATGTTGGCGTTGACGCCCTGATACCGCATGACGATGAAGGCGATCAGGATGCCCAGCGGCAGCGTGATGATGGCGACCAGGCTGGAGCGCAGGTGAAACAGGAATATCAGACACACCAGCGCGACGACGATGAATTCTTCGACCAGTTTGTCGCGCAGGTGCGAAATGGCGCGCTCGATCAAATCGGAGCGGTCATAGGTCGGCACGATTTCGACGCCCGGCGGCAGGCCGGGTTTCAGTTCCTCGATTTTCGCCTTGACCGCGGCGATGGTTTCCAGCGCGTTCTTGCCCTGGCGCATGACGATGATGCCGCCGACGGTTTCGCCTTCGCCGTCGAGTTCGGCGATGCCGCGGCGAAGTTCGGGGCCGACCTGGATGCGCGCCACGTCTTTCAGCAGCACCGGTGTGCCGCCGTCGCCAAGCGTGATGGGAATGGAACGGAAGTCGTCCAGCGTTTTCAGGTAACCGCGGGCGCGCACCATGTATTCGGCTTCGCCCAGTTCGAGCACGGCGCCGCCGGCTTCCTGATTGGCGTTGCGCACCGCTTCAATCACGCGGCTGACGGGGATCGAATAGGCGCGCAGCCGGTCGGGATCAAGCACGATCTGGTACTGGCGCACCATGCCGCCGACCGTTGCGACTTCGGCGACGTTGGCGACCGATTTCAATTCAAATTTCAGAAACCAGTCCTGCAGTGCGCGCAGTTGCGCAAGGTCATTGCGCCCGCTGCGGTCGACCAGCGTGTACTGGTAGATCCAGCCGACACCGGTGGCGTCAGGGCCGAGGGTGGATTTCGCGGTGCGCGGCAGCCGGTTCTGCACCTGGTTGAGGTATTCCAGCACGCGCGAACGCGCCCAGTAGAGATCGATGTTGTCCTCGAACAGCACATAGACAAAGGAATCGCCGAAAAAGGAATAACCGCGCACGGTTTTCGCGCCCG
>CAZSIR010000237.1:0-2992 GCA_964606765.1 uncultured Bordetella sp.
TGTCCTAAAGCGAGGTGATGCCGGCGCGGGCGATGACCTTTTTCCACTTGGCGATTTCGTCGGTGAGGAAGGCCGCGTATTCCGCGGTTGTGCTGCCCACCGGATCCGAGCCTTCGCGTTTCAGGTGTTCGGCCAGCTCCGGTGATTTCATGATGCGCGCCACTTCGGCGGCGGCTTTTGCGACGGCCTCTTTCGGCGTGCGCGCGGGACCGGTCAGACCGTTCCAGGCGACGGCCTGGAAACCCTTGAGGCCCTGTTCGTCGAGTGTCGGCATTTCCGGCAAGGCGGCCGAGCGTTTCAGGCTGGTCATGCCCAGTGCGCGCAATTTCCCGGATTTGATGAAGGGCAGTGCCGAGGTCAGGCCGTTGAACACGACATCGACATGGCCGCCGAGCAGGTCGGACAGCGCCGGCGCATTGCCCTTGTACGGCACATGCACGATTTTGACGTCCGCCATCGCATTGAACAGTTCACCCGCAAGATGGTTGGAGCCGCCGCTGCCGGAAGAGCCGAAATTCATCAGTCCGGGCTTGGCTTTGGCCAGCGCGATCAGTTCCTTGATGCTTTTGGCCGGCACGCCGGGATTGACCACGACGACCAGCGGCGTGGTGTTGATCAGCGTGATCGGCTCAAAATCCTTCGCCGGGTCGTACGGCAGTTTTTTCAGCAGGCTGGGCACGATGGTGAACGGCGCCGGGGTCACCAGCAGCGTGTGGCCGTCGGGCGCGGACTTGGCGACGATGTCGGTGCCGATCACCGTGCTGCCGCCGGGGCGGTTGTCGACGATCACCTGCTGGCCCCAGGCTTCGGTCAGTTTCTGTGCGAGTACGCGGCCGATGATGTCCGTGCTGCCGCCGGCGGCGAAGGGCACGATCAGGCGCACGGTTTTGCTCGGATAGCTTTGGGCCTGAGCCACGCCGGAAACAAGAAATATCAATAAAATCAATAGTTTATAATTTTTCATCGGGTATCCTCCGGTGTAATGGCTCAGGCGGCACGGTCACTGACGCTGCGCGCGGCTGCGCCTTGCAGTGATCCCAGGCGCTGCATTGCGTTGCGTGCTTCGGTTTCGAGCCGGTCGACAATGGCGGCCAGCGGTTCGATTTTATCGGCGAACACCACGCCCTGGCCGCAGGACAGCATCGCCTTGTCGTAGTCGCCGGTTTCATAGGCCTTGCGGCCGATGGTGCCCATGATGTGCGGCAGCAATGCGGCGGTTTCGGCTTTGTCCTGCTCCAGTTTCTGGATCATCGCGACATGGCCGGTTTTCAGCGCGCGCTGCGTGTTGCGCATGCTTTGCAGCAGCAGCGTGGTGTCGGTTTCACCGGCGGCGACCAGGCGTTCCTTGTAGCTGCGGTGCGCCCAGATTTCTTCGGAGACCAGGAAGCGCGTGCCCATCGCCACGCCATCGGCGCCCATCGCCAGCGCGGCGACCAGCTGTTCGCCGGTGCCGATGCCGCCGGCGACGACCAGCGGAATCCTGAGGCTGCGGGCCGCGGCAGCCGCCATCACCATGGTGCCCACCGGCTCGACACCGGGGTGGCCGCCGGCTTCGGCGCCGACGAGCGTGACCGCATCGACACCCAGCGATTCGGCTTTTTTCGCATAACGCACGCCCGGCACCTTGTGCAGCACGATGATGCCGGCGTCTTTCAGCCGCTTCAGGTACGCCTCGGGATTGTTGCCCGCGGTCTCGACGTATTTCACGCCTTCATCGATCACCGCATCGATCAGCGGCGTGACGCGGTCGGTGCCGTCGCGGCTGGTGCGGATCATCACGTTGACGCCGAAGGGTTTGCCTTCGGAGAGTTCGTGGCAGCGGCGGATGCCTTCGCGCAGCGCCGCGGGATTCGGGAAGCTCGCCGACGTCATGAAGCCGATCAGTCCGGCGCGCGCAACGGCGGCCACATAGACGGGTTCGGCGAGCCACATCAGGCCGCTGGCGATCACCGGCAGGCGGATGCCGTAGAGCTCGGTGATGCGGGTTTTGAAAGGTATGTTCATAAGGTCAAGGTCAAAGGCTTTTAGCCACAGAGGACACAGAGTTCACAGAGACAAACCCGGCTCGGCAAGTTTTTTGTTCTAGCAGTCCTCTGTGTTCTCTGTGACCTCTGTGGCTCAAGGTTTTAGTCCTTCAGCACAACCAGCGCATCGGCGGCGACCACGCCATCGGCGTTGACGAACAGCGGATTGATGTCGCTTTCGGCGATGCGGTCCGCATGGTCGGCCACCAGCAGCGACAGCCGGGAAACGGCATCGGCCAGAGCGTCGATGTTGCAGGGGGGCTTGCCGCGGTAACCCTGCAGCAGTTTCACGCCCTTGATCTCGTGGATCATGGCTTTCGCGGTTTCGGCATCAAAGGGGGCGTAGCGGTGGGTCACGTCATGCATGATTTCGGTGAACACGCCGCCGAGGCCGAAGGCGATCACCGGTCCGAAGTGCGGATCGTTGACGGCGCCGAGGATGACTTCCTCGCCAGCGGCCATCTGCTGCACCAATACCCCGGCGATGCGTGCATCGGGTTTGTACTGTCTGGCGGCAGCGAGCACTTCACGCGCCGCCTGTTTCAGCGCGTCGATGCTGTGGATGTGCAGGCGGATCACGCCGGCTTCGGTCTTGTGCGGGATGTCGGCGGATTCGATCTTCACCGCCAGCGGGAACGGCAGCGGCGCGGCGGTGAGCTTTTCAATGGTCTCCGGCGACAGCAGTTTTTCTTCGGTCACGGCAATGCCGTAGGCCTTGAGCAGGGCCTTGGACGCATGTTCGCCCAGCGTGCCGCCGGCTGCGAGATCCAGTTTTTGCGGCGCAATGGCGCGCTTGCCGCCGCGTGCGCGCGCGGCCTCGAAGGCGCGGCGCTTGGCGGCGAAGTCCGACAGCGCGGCCATCGCATCCACGGTGCGGCCCGGCGCGAGGATGCAGGGCACGCCGTTGCGCTCAAGGTAATCCATCGCCGGACGGTTGTCGTCGGGCGAAGTCGGCCAGTTCAGCAGCA
>CAZSIR010000238.1:0-2943 GCA_964606765.1 uncultured Bordetella sp.
GCATGAACGCCTGGGCCAACATCCGCACCATCATGAAACGCGAGCTGTCGGGCTATTTCACCTCGCCCATCGCCTACGTGTTCCTGGTCATATTCCTGCTGCTGACCGGATTCTTCACGTTCACCATCGGCAACTTCTTCGAGCGCGGCGAAGCCTCGCTGGTGTCCTTCTTCACCTGGCATCCCTGGCTGTACCTGTTCCTGGTGCCGGCGGTGGGCATGCGCCTGTGGTCGGAAGAGCGGCGGCTGGGCACGATGGAACTGCTGCTGACCATGCCGATCACCAGCTGGCAGGCCATCGTCGGCAAGTTTTTCGCGTCCTGGCTGTTCCTCGCACTGGCGCTGGCGCTGACCTTCCCGGTGGCGATCACCGTCAATTATTTCGGTGATCCCGACAATGGCGTGATTTTCGCCGGTTATGTCGGCAGCCTGATGCTGGCGGGTTCGTACCTCGCGGTGACCTGCATGACCTCGGCGCTGACGCGCAACCAGGTCATCAGCTTCATCCTGTCGGTGATGATCTGCCTGTTCCTGATCCTCGCCGGCTACACGCCGGTGACCGATCTGCTGACCCGCATCGCCAGCCCGTTGGTGGTGGACATCGTGGCCGCTTTCTCGGTGATGACGCATTTCGAGGGATTCCAGCGCGGCGTGCTCGACACGCGCGACCTGGTGTTTTTTGCCTCGGTGATCGGCTTCATGCTGTTTGTCACCGGCGTGATCATCCGCAACCAGCGGGCAGGGTAGGGCAATGAAAAACAAAAATCTTGAAACCCTGATGTACTCCGCCGGCGGCATCGTCGCGCTGGCGCTGATCCTGATCGCCGCGAATTTCATATTCAGCGCGTTCAATGCCCGCGTCGACCTGACGGATGGCCGGGTGTACACGCTGTCGGACGGCACGCGCTCGATCCTCTCCAGGCTGGAAGCGCCAGTCAAAATCCGCCTGTATTACACGCAGGGCAGCGCCGCGGTGCCGCCGGGCCTGAAAACCTTCGCCGGCCGCGTTGAGGACCTGCTCAACGAATACAAGGCGGCGTCCAACGGCAAGGTGGTCATCGAGAAATTCAATCCCGAGCCGGATTCCGATGCCGAGGATGCGGCGGCGCTGGACAATGTCGAGGGCCAGATGACCAATACCGGGGAGAAGTTCTACCTCGGCCTGTCGGTGTCCTTCCTCGACCAGAAGTCGGCGATCCCGGTGCTGACGCCGGACCGCGAGCGTCTGCTCGAATACGACATCACGCGCTCGATCTCGCAGGTGGCGCAGGCGAAAAAACCGGTGGTCGGCGTGATGAGCAACCTGCCGGTGCTCGGCCGTTCGCTGGATCCGGTGAAAAAGCAGCAGCCCACCGAACCTTGGGTGCTGGCTTCGGAACTGAAGCGGATTTTCGACGTGCGCAAGGTGGATCTCAATGCGACGAAAATCGACGACGACATCAAGGTGCTGCTGGTCATCCATCCGCGCGACATCCTCGAGACGACGGAATACGCCATCGACCAGTTCGTGCTGCGCGGCGGCAAGCTGATCACCTTCGTCGACACCTATGCCTATTTCGACCAGCAGCCGGATCTGCAGAACCCCTTCGGCGGCAGCGCCGCCGGGCAGTCCTCGCTCTACAACCTGTTCAAGGCCTGGGGCGTCGAACCCAGCAACGGCAAGGTGGTGGCCGACCTGACCTTCGCCAGCGGCGAAGGTCCGCGCCTGCTGCCGACGCTGCTGTCGCTGAACAACGAGGCGCTGAACATGGATGACGTGGTGACCAGCCAGGTCGGTACATTGCTGATCCCCTTCGGCGCCAGCTTCACGGTGAAGCCGCCCGAGGGCATCAAGCAGACCACGCTGGTGCACACCTCGAAGAATTCGATGCTCGCAGACCTGATCATCGCCACGCTGTCGGGCGAGCCTTCGACACGCGGATTCCAGCCCTCGGGCAAGGAAGAACCGCTGGCGTTCCGTCTGACCGGCAAATTCAAGACCGCCTTCCCCAACGGCAAGCCGGCCGATCCCTTCGCGCGCGGCAAGCCGGTCGATCCGGCGCAGTTCGAGGCCGACCGCAAGGCGCATCTGCGCGAAGCGGCGGCGGAAAACACCGTGGTCGTTGTCGGCGACGTCGACATGCTGACCGACGGCGCCGCGGTGGACATCCAGGAAATCTTCGGCCAGCGCGTCGCGGTGCCGCGCAACGGCAACCTCGCCTTCGCGCAGGGCCTGGTCGAGCAGATGGCGGGTGACAGCGCGCTGATCAACCTGCGCAGCCGTGCCGGGTTCAGCCGGCCGCTGACGATGATCCGGCAGATGGAGGCGCGTGCGCAGCAGACCTACCTCGGCAAGATCAAGGCGCTGGAAGACACGCTGAACCAGACCACGGAAAAACTGCAGGCGCTGCAGAAGGGCGGCAAATCGTCAACGGCCAGCGGCGGCGCGATCCTGACGCCGGAGCAGCAGGCTGAAATGGAGAACTTCCGCAAGAAGTCGATCGAGACGCGCAAGGAGCTGAAGGACGTGCGCAAGAACCTGCGCGAGGAAACCGAATCGCTGCAGCTGTGGACCAAGGTCATCAACATCGGCCTGGTGCCGCTGCTGGTGATGGTGCTGGGCATTGCGCTGGCCATCATCAAGCGCCGCAAGGCCAACGCGAGGGTGCAAAGCGGGATGCGCGCCTCATGAACCGCAAACAGTTCCTCTGGCTGATGCTCGCCGTGCTCGTCCTCGGCGGCATCGGGCTCGGCATGTTCTGGAAGGATCTCACGGCGTACCGCGACAGCGGCGCAAAAATCGGCGCGCATCTGCTGCCGCAGATGAAAGTCGGCGACGTCGCGAAACTGCGTCTGCAGGATGCCGACGGTGAAGTGTCGCTGGCGATCAAGGAGAAAGTATGGCGGGTCGAGCAGCGCGGCGGTTATCCGGCGGATTTTTCCGAGATCAGCGGCCTGATCCTCA
>CAZSIR010000239.1:0-2930 GCA_964606765.1 uncultured Bordetella sp.
CTCGAGGGCGACGACATCGGCCTGGAAGTGGTGCCGGAGTGCGTCAAGGTGATGAAGGCGGCGGCGGCGAAAGCGGGCGTGCAGATCGAGTGGATGCCGCTGCCGATCGGCCGCCGCGGACACGAGACGCATGGCCATACCATGCCGCAGGTCACGGTTGACGGTCTGAAACTGGTCGACGGCTGGGTGCAGGGCCCCATCGGCCACAACGCCTATCCGCGCAACGACAACACCTGGATCAATCCGCCTTTGCGCAAAAAGTTCGAATTGTTCGCCAACGTCAAGCCGGTGAAGTCCTACCCCAACCTGCCGTCGCTGCACAAGGACGTGGACATCGTGTTCCTGCGCGAGACCACGGAAGGCATGCAGTCAGGCAGCGTGGTGTACGCCGGCACCGGCGAATTCCAGCCCAACGAGGAGATCGCCGTCGGCATGCGCGTGGTCACGCGCAAGGGCGCCAGCCGTGTTGCGAAGGAGGCCTTCGAGATCGCGCGCACCCGCAAGCGCAAGAAGGTGACCGCGCTGCACAAGGAGCCGGTGTACCGGTTGGTCTGCGGCATGTTCGCGCGCGAGTGCCGCGCGATGGCGAAAAACTATCCCGACGTCGAGTTCGAGGAAGTGCTGATCGACGGCTTTGCGATGAAGGCGGTGATGAAACCGCAGCAGTACGACGTCGTGGTCACCACCAACCAGTTCGGCGACATCGTGACCGACCTGGGGGCGGGGCTGGTCGGCGGGCTCGGTCTTGCGCCCGGCCTGGTCGTCGGCGAAAAACAGGCGATGGCGCAGGCCACGCATGGCTCGGCGCCGGACATCGCAGGCAAGAACATCGCCAATCCGTACGCGATGATCATGTCGGGCAAGATGCTGTTCGAGTGGCTGGGCCGCACACGCAATGATCCGAAGGCGACTGCGGCTGCGGCGCTGATGGAGGCGGCTGTCGACAAGGTGGTGGCGGAAGCAAAAAACCTGACCGGTGACCTTGGCGGCAAGGCCGGCACCCGGCAGATGGGCGACGCCATCGTCGCCGCGCTTTGATGCATCGCGGCATCCTCATCGGCTAGTTGTGCGTTAGACTCGTTATGGTTCACCGCACTTCACAGTGCGGCGAACCAACCCGGCGCAGACCGGGTCATACCTTCGGAGACAGGTTCCGGCGGAGTCATTCCGCCGCTCCGGAGTTCAGGAATCATAAAAAACCATAACGAGGAGGAAGGTCATGCAGAGGATATCCCGTGTTTTTTTCTGTACTGCTGTTGCAGCCGGCGCCGCGCTTGCCGGATTCGCGCAAGCCGCGGCTTACCCCGAACGTCCCGTGAGGCTGGTGGTGCCGTTTGCACCGGGCGGGGCTTCGGATTTTGTCGGTCGCATCATGCAGGACAAGCTGAGTTCGGAACTGGGGCAGCAGATCGTCATCGACAACCGCACCGGCGCATCGGGTTACATCGGCGTCGAAGTGGCCGCTGATTCGACGCCGGATGGTTACACCGCATTACTGGGCAATATCGGGACGATGTCGATCAATGCCTCGGTGTTTCCGAAATTCAGGGTGAAGCCCATCGATGCCTTTGCCGGCATCACCCAGGTCGTCGATGTGCCGGGCATGGTGGTGGTGCATCCCTCGCTGCCGGTGAAGTCGATCAAGGAGCTGATCGCCTATGCCAAGGCGCGTCCGGGCAAGCTGAATTTTTCGGCCTCCGGTGCGGGCAGCAATTCACGCCTGGCATTTGAGCTGTTCCAGCAGCAGGCGGGTCTCAAGATCGTCATGGTGCCTTATAAAGGCGGGGCCAGCGGCGCTTCCCTCGCGGTCGCGACGGGTGAGGTGCCGCTGACCATGCTGACTTCGTCCTCGCTGCTGCCCTACATTCGCCAGGATCGCATGCGCCTGCTGGCGGTGGTGGCGCCGGAGCGCCTCAGCGCGGCGCCTGACGTGCCGACGATGAAGGAAGTGGGCTACCCTGATCTGGTGGTGGGATCATGGCAGGGCGTGTTCGTGCCCAAGGCTTCACCACGGGCCGTGGTTGATCGCCTGTTCAAGGCGGTGGTCACGACCATGAAGGATGCGGAGGTGGTCAGGAAACTCGCAACGGCCAGCGCAGCGGCGATTGTCAGCAAGTCGCCTGCGGATTTCCGCAAGTTCTGGGTCAGCGAACATAATCGCTGGGCCAAGGTCGTAAAGGATGTCGGCGCAGTTGCGCAGAAATGAGGGTCGCGGGGAGCGGTTTTGCTGCTCCCCGCACCGCTGGTGATTGTTCCTGCGGGCGGCGCGCTTTCAGAAATGGGGAGATGACTGGCAGATGAATCGGAAGATTGTTCAGGGGATTTTTAATAAGTCAATAAAATCAATTAGTTACGTATTACCCCTGCTTTTGCTGGCGCAGCCGCTTGCAGCGCAGCCGGCGAAACCGCAAAAAAGCCAGGCGCAGGCGAAATCTGCGCCAGCGGCAAAAAGCCAGAAGGCCGTGAACAAACCCTTGCGCGGCCGGCTGGAAAAACTCGAATGCAAGCTGGGCACCGAGGACCGTCATGCGCGCATTGCCGTTGAACTGATCGGCGGACGCGTGAAAAGCCTGGCCTATTATTCCAAATGGAAGCCCCGCACCTGCTCGGTGCATATCGTGCGCGATGACGCCTTCAGCAAATGGGAGGATCCCGGCAATGTCACCGTGGTGACCCTCAACGAGGATAAAGGCGCGTTCCTCATTGACTACAGCAGGCGCTCGGTGAAATTCCTGTTTCGCGAAATCGACCGCGAACGTTTCTGCGGCATGGAAGGCAAGATTACCGGCAGCCTGACGGTGACGCGCGGCCGGGACCGCTGCGAACTGGAAGGCGTGATGGATGAAAAACTGCCGGAGCCGGTGAAGGAAACGCCGGTGGCACAACCGGTTTTCCCGGAGCCGGAAGTGCCGCGGCTGGCACCGCAGCCT
>CAZSIR010000240.1:0-2921 GCA_964606765.1 uncultured Bordetella sp.
GCTTCAGCGCCCAGATTTCGGCGGCGCCGAAATGCTCGATGATTTTCGGGCAGGTTTTGGTCGCCATGCAGCGGTCCTGGATGCTGCGCGCGGGCAGATTGCGCACCGGGTCGGGGTAGGGCTGCCACCACTGCGGGCCTTCGCTGCCCGGCTGGTAGAGCTCCAGCACGCCGTCGGGCTGCGCCCAGCGGAAATTGAGCGCGATGCGCCGCCCGGCGATGACAGGCCACATCCCTTCATGCACCTGCCGCTTGCTTTCATCCTGGTTGAAGCCGAGGTGCAGCCAGCCGCGCAGGTAATTACCGGATTGCGAGCGCCCGCGCGCGATGCTGTGCGTGATGCCGCCGGCGATGGGGTTGGGCGTGCCGGCGTCGTCGGCCTTGGCGTATTTGAAAAAGGACCCGAGGTCGCGCCAGGCGGCAAAGCCGATGCCCAGCGGGTAGGGGTCTTTGGCGGTGTACACCACCTGGTAGAGCTTCGCCGCATCAAAGCCGCCCTTCAGGCAGATCTGCACCGGCAGCTTGGTCAGCGGCAGGGGTTCGTCAAAGGTGCCGCCGCCGCAGAATTTCCAGTCTTCGGAGGCGATGGCGGATTCGCCGGTGACTTTCCCGGCTAGCGTTTCGTGCGCGCGCGAGACCAGCGTCGCCTTGCCGGTGTCGAGGCTGGCCGGCATGTAGGGCACCGGGTTGGTCTGCACGATCAGCGGCTGTGCGCCGGGGCCGCTGCGGTTGATGATGCGCGCCAGCACCGGGCCGGTGACCGGCGTGCCGTCGGGATTTTTGACGACGGGCAGTTGCAGCCAGTGGGTTTCATTGACGCCCATGCTTGCGCGATTGGCGGTGCCTTCGCTTTTGCTGTTGCTGGCGTTGTCGCCTTGCCACGCGCTGGCGAGGCCGATGTCGCCGTGCTCGCGCTCGTTTGCATAGAGCACCACCGGGCGGCCGCGGTTGGGCACTTCATGCCACAGGAGGCCGCTGGCCTTGCTCATGTCGACGGGTTTGCTGATGACAAAGGTCGCGACGTAGCGCACCTTGCCGTCGGCGTCTTTGACGAGTGCGATGTCCTGGATCAGGCTGTTCAGCGGATCAGCGGGGTCGAGTTCGCCGTAGGCGCGCCCGGAGATCTGTTCGTAGGGGCCCGCCGCACCGTAGCCGGGGCAGTTGCCGCCCTTGCAGAACGCGGGCGAGACCGTTTCATCGATGACGATTTTGGTGACGCGCGCCTGCGCCGGTGTGGCGGCGAGCAGTGCGGCGCTGCAGGCCAGGGCGACAGAGACAGCCAGCTTCTGCGCGATCGGTGCAAAGGGCGATGTGTGGAACAGCAGCGATTGCATGGGGCTCCTCCCGGCGGGTGATGTTGTTCTAGGTGCGGCAATCCGTCTTCTGCGGACGGCAGCACTTTACTCCGAACCCGGCGCTGCGATGGGGCGTGTTCCACGGCATGAACAGGCGGGCTGCGATTGCTGCAGTTGCAGCAGATGGATGGGGCGGGGGGCCTTGCAGCCCGGGCCGGGGATGGGTTTTCCGGCTATGATGGCGGCCCCAAATATCACAATTCGACTTTAATCGAGGAGACAAGCCCATGCGTAATAAAGGGATCAAGTTCAAAGGAATCCAGTTCATGGCGGCACTGTCGGTGCTGCTCGTTCAACCGGCCTTCGGCCAGGCGTATCCGACCAAACCGATCCGCATCATCATCGCGCAGGCGCCGGGCAGCGCCACCGACAACGTGAGCCGTGTCGTGACCGGCAAGCTCGCCGTGTCGCTCGGCCAGCAGTTCGTCATCGAGGCGCGGCCGGGCGCGGGCGGTACGGTCGGCACCGAAGCGGCGGCGCGTTCGCCGGCCGACGGCTACACGCTGTTCATGGCCAACAACTCCACCCATGGCGCGAACCCCGCCGTCTATCGCAACCTGCCCTACGACGCGGTGAAGGATTTCGCGCCGATCATGCTGCTGGCGGAAACCCCGTATGTGCTGTCCGTGCATCCCTCGCTGCCGGTGAAAAGCGTGAAGGAGTTCATCGCTTTCGCCAAGTCGCGTCCGGGCCAGCTGAATTACGGCTCGGCCGGCAACGGCAGCACGCACCACCTGGCCGGCGAACTGCTGAAGACTTCGGCAAAGATTGACCTGCTGCATGTGCCGTACAAGGGCACGACACCGGCGCTGACGGCGCTGCTGAGCGGCGAGGTGTCGGCGATGTTCTTCACGGTGGTCGGCATCCAGCCGCACATCAAGTCGGGCAAGGCGCGCGGCCTGGCGGTGACCACGGCCAAACGCAGCGAGATGATGTCCGATCTGCCGACCATGGCGGAAGCGGGTGTGCCGGGCTTTGAAATCACGTCGTGGTTCGGCCTGCTGGCGCCTGCGCGCACCCCGCCCGAGATCGTCAGCCGCCTCAACGCCGAACTCGTCAAGGTGCAGGCAATGCCGGACGTGAAGGCCGCGATGGCCAAGCTCGGCTTCGACAGCGTGTCAGGCACGCCCGAGCAGTTCGCCGAACACATCCGGCGCGAAGTCGAGAAGTTCACCAAGCTGGCGAAGGCGACCGGGATCAAGGCGGAGTAAGCAGGGCCGGATTCCCATACAGCAGCGGTTGCACGCGCCGGCAGTGAATTTGCCCGGCGCGTGTGGCCGCAATCCGGCAGCCGGTGGCCGGGAACAGGATGGCCTCGCGGCTTGAGTCGCTCAGCGGTTCGAAGAGGCCTCGAATCAGCGCCGGCAAAAGAAAAGCGGGGTGTCTACCTTGTTCTGACTTAGTATGCAGACAGACCACAAGGAGAACACCATGGCCAAAGGCCAGCAGCGCAGCAACAAGGAACAGAAAAAACCGAAGAAAGACAAGAAGGCCGTACCGGTCGTTGGCGGGTTTCTCAAGCCCAAGCCCATGGATCCGGTGAGGAAATAACTGGTTTTGGTGTTGT
>CAZSIR010000241.1:0-2869 GCA_964606765.1 uncultured Bordetella sp.
TCCCGGTCCGCCTTCGCTGCTCGACGCACTGGCCGAGCGGCACATCGGCGAAGCCACGGCACGCGGCGAATTCAATGACCTGCCAGGCGCCGGCGCGCCGCTGCCGCCGGAAGACATGGAACTGGTGCCGGAAGAATTGCGCGCCGCGTACCGTTTGCTGAAAAACGCCGGCTGCCTGCCGAGCGAACTGCAAGTCTGCGCGGAACTGAAGGAAATCGAATTACTGCTGGCCCGTAGCCATACCGGCGACGAACGCCGCAACCTGCTGGCGCGGATGAATTTCCTGCTGTCGCGGCGCGCGGGCGAAACGCGCAACCTGCGGGTGGATGAGGATTATTTTGTCAGGGTGGCGGAGCGGCTGGGCAACTGACTGTTAACGTTCGCGTTGAGCGGGCGCGCAGCTCATGGCGCGTCCGTGCTCGAACACAGGGTTAGATTGCGCTTTATTACTTGAATGTCGCATTGGGCCTGTCCTTCCACGCGTGATAACCAACAAAGACCACCGAAGGAAGAAAGGCAAGTAGCAGATGGAGCCTTGTGGGCGTGAAGAACGGCGCCCAGAATTCGTTTGTAAACCCGGTCCCAGATAGGAGAAGCAATCCCCCCACCATTAGCAAACTTGCGCGTTTTCGAAATGGATCTAAGCCGCGAAAGGTGAAGGCAAGCACAAAACACCCGAAAATCGTCAAACCTAGAACGCCTCCTAGCCAGCCAGATACCCCGAACTCTGGGGCGCGCATAGCTAAGTAGAAAACGGCCACACCAAAGACACCTATTACTGCCGTTATCAGATGTTCTTTGAGCTTCGGTGCGATATCCATCGGTGCAATCTAACGTTCAAGCTCACCGGAAGCCCGCTTGCGGGCGCTCCGGTGAAGCGCAGAGTTAGACGACAACCAATTGCGGATGAATGACAAAATCTTCATATGGGCTTGTTTGGCTTTGAAACCGAATCTTGATACCGCCACTCAAAGAAATCGAAAATTCGTGACTTCCCTCAATTTTCCAGTTTTCTACTTTCTGACCGACTAGTCCTCTTAAAGCGGACAAGTCTCCCCATCCGTCTTTAGTAATCACAATTTGAGAACTACTCTCACCCTCGATAACAACAACACCTTCACAATCAATTTGGCCCTTAGTGTTAAATAGTAGCTGGAGCTGCCAAGCACCAATACGCAGTTGTGCTAATTCCTGTCCGATCAGCCAGCTAAGGTCGAAGCCATCGGGTATTGGTCTCACGATGTCGTCTAACTCAATATAGACCGCACCGCTCTGCGGTGTAACACCACCACCTGCGGTCTAACTTAATGACAAAAAAACCTTGAAACCCTTTTCGCATCATATGCTTAAGTAACCTGCTGTAAGCCTGCATACAGTATTAAAAATTTCGGCAAACCCGTCACTGCAATACCGACCGTTAGCGCAACTGCTTGTTGATACAGGAGGATTGGAGGCCCAAGGTCGAACAAAAAATATACTTATAAGTCAAATATTTATGAAAAATCCGGGGTGCCTCGCTACACATCTCCCTTCCCAGCCATTGCCTGCTCCATCCCCTGCAGCAGCACTTCCGGATCCTGCGCCCCCGACATTCCGACGGTCCGGTTGAAAATGAAAAACGGCACGCCGTTGATGCCGGCGTTGCGCGCTTCGATGTCGGCGCTGCGGATCACGTCGGCGTCGGCCCCGCTGTCCAGGTATTTCAGCGTCATGTCGCGATCCAGCCCCGCCTGTGCCGCGTAATCGGCGAGCACGCCGCTGTCGGTCAGGTTCGCGCCCTCGATGAAATAGGCGCGGAACAGCGCTTCGGCCACTGCGTCCTGTTTGCCGAGTTCGCCGGCGTGGTGCAGCAGCCGGTGCGCCTTGACGGTGTTGGGCTGCACCTCGATTTTTTCGAACTGCAGGTCGAGGCCGACGGTCTTGCCGACATCCGCGACGCGCTGGTAGCGGCCATGCCCGCCGCCGCCGAATTTGCGCTGGATGTAGTCCAGGCGCGCGATGCCGGATTCCGGCAGGTCGGGATTCAACTGGAAGGGCAGCCAGCGCACGGCCGGCGGTTCTTCATCGGGATGCAGTTCAGCGAACTGCTTCAGCGCGGTTTCCAGCTTGCGCTTGCCGATGAAGCACCAGGGTCAAACCACGTCGGAAACGATGTCGATGCTGAGGCGTTTGTTCATGAGACCTCCGGGTTGCGGCGGGCTTAGCCCGCAATTTCATATAAGTATATGATTTTATTGGTAATTTAATCAATAAAATCAGCTGCGCAGTTTTGCCAGGTCCAGCCGCCCGGCAAAAAAGCCCGGCACCGACTGCAGAAAACCCGCGCACTGCTTCTCGCTCCAGCCACCAAACAGCGCATTGAGGCGGAACTTGTCCTCGATCTCGGCGCGCGACAGCGGTTCCTGCGCGCCGCCGCGGATGTGCGGCTGGCGCTCTTCGATGACGCGGCCGTCTTTCAGCGTCATCCGCACATGGCCGGTATAGGCCTTCGGGTACGGATTGTTCGGATCGACCACGTATCTCACTTTGGACGCCAGGGCCAGTATGCGCTCATCACGCACGGTTTTTTCGGTGAATGCCGCGAGCCCCGCCCCGCCGGTGACAAAGGCCACCGCGATGTTGAAGGGCGCGCTGAACTTGGCCGCGTATTCGTTCGCCGGGCGGTGCTTGGACGGCAGCGGATCCCACAGCCGGTGCACATACCCTTCCGCGGTTTCGCACAGCACATCGGTCACGTCTTCCGCCTTGAAGCCCTTTTTCGCCAGGCGCAGCGCGCAATCGACATAAGGCTGGTTCATCGTGCCGGTGGCATAGGGCTTGAAGGTGATGCGCGACATGTACCAGTCCTTGCCGAAATCACGGGTCAGCA
>CAZSIR010000242.1:0-2863 GCA_964606765.1 uncultured Bordetella sp.
CGGAAAGCCTGCCCTCCGGCATGCGTTACGCCCAGCATTGCGAAGGGCGTGTTGCAGCTTCCTCGCAGTAAGGACTGCCCGAACCGCGCCTGATCAGAAGTCGGCGCGCAGCGTCAGACGCAGGGTGCGCGGTAGCGCCGGATGGGTGTGGACATCGGCGACCGGCGCTGTTTCTCCCCGCAGCTGTGACTCGTAAAAATAGTCGATATCGCTGACCTTGCGGTCGAACAGGTTGATCACGTCCAGCGCCAGCAGCAGGCGTTTTTCCGGACGCCACCCCAATTTCAGGTTGATGATGGTGGAAGACTTCGATTGCACCGACTGATCTTCGGTCAGCGGGCGCGGACCGAAATAGCGCAGGCGCAGCTCGGCAAAACGATCTGCCATGCTGTGCATGCCGAGGCCGATGGAAGCGGTGCGGCCGACCGCACCGGGGATGCGATCTCCTGCGGGATCAAAGTCGGTGAAGCGCGCTCGTGCCCAGGCGAAATCGGCATCGACCACCCAGCCTCTTGTTGGCGCCCACATGTTTGACCATTCGACACCGGTACGACGGCTTGGCCTGCCCGCTTCGGTGGTGCCGGCATCGCCGATAAACAGCAGTTCGGAATCGAGGTCGAGTTGCCACAAGGCGATGGTGCTGGTCCAGGTCGGCAGCGGTTGCGTACGCAGGCCGATTTCACGTCCCTTGGCGCGTGCCAGCGGTGTCACCGGATCAACCGCAGTACCGAAAGCGGGGTCGCGCGGATCCGGGTTGATCGTGGTGGTCACACCGCGGGCGTCGTTGCTGTGGAAACCATAACCAAGATTGCCGTAAATCTCGGTCTTCGCTGCCGGCGAATAAATCAGTGAAAACTTGGGACTGGCGATGTGGTCGTTGCTGCGCCCGGAGTTGGCGGGCGTGTCGCTGACGACATCAAAGCGATAGGCGTCGGCGCGCAGGCCGATGATCGAGCGCAGGCGTTCACTCCAGTGCAGCGTGTTCTCGACATGGATGGCCATGCTGTCTTCGTCGATGTTGTCCTGACGGATGCCCGCGTATCGAACGCGTGATGTGGTCAGGTGGAGGCCGACGGGACGGATGCGGTCGCGGCGCGACTCGATGCCAAATTGAGTTTCGGATGGCAGGCTGAACAGTTTTCCGTAAACCGCGTGGCTGACGGAAAAACCGTAGGTGCTGCGCCGGTCGGCCTGTTCGAACTGGTCACCGTTTGCCGGGTCGGTGAAATAGGTGAAGTTCGAAATGAGATTCAGGCGATAGCGCGACCAGTAGACTGTTGCGCGTGTCGCGCCATGGTCATCGCTGCTGGCCCAGTTGCCGGTGGCGATGGTGCGCGCCGTGGAGCCGCCGTCGGAAGCATCAACGGTACCGAAACGCGAAATCAGCCCCTGATCCACGGCGCGCTGCGGAATCTGGTCGGTCGAATTCCAGCGCGAGCGATAACTCAGGCCGGACAGGGACCAGCCGTTGGTTTCGCTGCCGCTCGAATAACGCAGCACGCCGTTGACCCGTTTGTAATCCTCGGGCGATACCCAGGGACCGTCGTTGCTGTTCCATTCCAGCGCATACAGCAACTTGCCGTCGGAGAAGGCCGGCGAACCCGCGAGCAGTGTACGGCGGTAACCGTCTTGTCCGATGGAGACGCTGGCCAGTGTTTGTTCCAGGCGCCGGCGGTACTCGATGCGCGATGAACCTGCAGCGGAGAAATCACCGTCGTCGGCGCGGTACGGACCTTTGCGGTATTCGATGCGGTCGACCAGTTCCGGGATCAGGAAATTGAGGTCGAGGTAACCCTGGCCGTGGGCATGACTGCGGAAATTGAGCGGCATGCCCAGCAGCGATACCGCGAAGTCGGTGCCGTGGTCGAGATTGAAGCCGCGCAGGAAATACTGGTTGGCTTTGCCCGAGCCGCTGTGCTGGGTGACGATCATGCCGGGGATGGTTTCCAGCACTTCCGCCGGCCGCTCCATCGGACGCTGTTGCAGGCGCTGCGAGCTGACGATGCCTTCGCTGGCCGATGCGGCGCGGCCGAGCATGTCTTCCCGGCTGGCGCGGACTTCGACGGCATCGAGTTCAATGATCTCGGCAGCCGACGCCGGCACCGCCGCGAGCAGCAGCGCGTTGAGGGCTATGTGGAGAGCAGTTCGGGCTGACGAAGGCTGGCGGATGCGGTGACCCGGAGTCATGCCATGGTGTTGAGCAGCATCCATCCACCGGCCAGCGCAATCGGCGCACCGGCCCAGCGCGCGGCGATTTTCACCTGCAGTCCGGTGGCAAGGCCGAGCGCGTGCAGCAGCGCGGTGGCGAGCACAAAGCCTGCGGCATAAGGCAGGGCGCCGGCAGCGGCCGGTAATTCAGTGCCGTGCGCAACACCATGGAATATTGCGAACGCTGCGACCAGCAGCACACCAGCCCAGCGCAGGTGGATGCGCAGCACGATCAGCAGGCCCAGTGCCAGCACTGACGCGGCGATCATCGGTTCCACCAGCGGCAGCGTCAGCCCGGCAAATCCCAGTACGCCGCCGGCGAGCATCGCAGTGACGAAGGCCAGTGGAATCGCCCACAACCAGCGCCAGCCGAACTGCGCGGCCCACAGGCCGACCGCGACCATGGCCAGCAGATGATCAAGACCGGCGAAAGGATGGACGAAGCCGGCACCAAAACCCGACCCAATGGGGTGGAAGGGATGGGCTATCGCACTGCCGCTGATGGCCAGCAGCAGGGTGGCGGATATGAGGCGGGCGGCTTGGCGAAATTTCATGGCGGTCACTCCGGAGATAAAGGATATGAATTACGACGCGGGCGGCAGGCCTTCGCGCTCGATGAACGAGACGATGGTTTCCAGCCCGTGGCCGGTTTTGA
>CAZSIR010000243.1:0-2771 GCA_964606765.1 uncultured Bordetella sp.
TTTTACCGCCAAGACGCCAAGAACGCCAAGAAAGGCTTGAAGAATAACAGCAAAAACAATTGGGAAAAACCACGGTTCCAAGCCAACGTAAGCCCGCCCGAGGACACGTTGCGATTTGAATATTGTCTTGTTTGGTGTTCTTGGCGTACCCGTCGAGCGGGTATTAAAAAGAATCTTGGCGGTCAATCAGTTTTGTTTACCGCATTCCACACCGCCAGCGCATCACGCGTCGCCGCCACATCATGCACCCGCACGATGGCCGCGCCGCGCTGCACGGCGAACAGGGCCGCTGCAATGCTGCCGGCCAGGCGGTCGCCGGACTCCCTGCCGGTCAGCTTTCCGATCATCGATTTGCGCGACAGGCCCGCCAGCACCGGCACGTGCAATGCCGCAATCGCATCCAGTTGCCGCAGCAGCTCAAGATTGTGCTCCAGCGTTTTGCCGAAACCGAAGCCCGGATCAATGACGATGCGATCACCTGCAATGCCCGACTGCACCGCCGCCGCGACACGCTGCTGCAGGTAATCACGCACCTCGACCACGACATCGGCGTACTGCGGTGCCTGCTGCATGGTCTGCGGATTACCCTGTTTGTGCATGATGCAGATTGCGCAGTTGCTTCCGGCGACGGCCGCCAACGCGCCCGGCGCCTGAAAGCCGTTGACGTCATTGACCATCGCAGCACCCGCCGCAACGGCCTCACGCATCAGTTCCGGTTTCTGGGTGTCGACCGACAGCGGCACCCCGGCGTCCGCCAGCTCCTCCAGCACCGGCAGCACGCGGCGTCGCTCTTCATCCAGGGTGACCGGGGCGGCGCCGGGCCGTGTCGATTCGCCACCGACATCCAGCAGGTCTGCACCCTCGGCGATCAACTGCCGCGCGTGCGCCACCGCCGCAGCGGCCGAAAAAAAACGCCCGCCATCAGAAAAGGAATCAGGAGTGACGTTGATCACGCCCATGATCAGCGGGCGATCCAGCGTCAGACGGAATCTGCCGCACCGGAGGATCATTGGTGGGATGTGCGCCGTAAAGCGGAAGCAAAAAAAGAGGGGCTCATCAAGCCCCTCTTTGTACGCCCCGGATCAGGCCTCGGCGGCCGGCTTGCTGGTCGCCGTGGCGCCGGGCGTGCTGTCGCGCGGCGGTTTCGGCGGTTGCGAAGCCACCGGTTTGGGCGGGCGCGGCGGGCGCCCTTCCATGATGTCCTCGATCTGTTCGGCGTCGATGGTTTCCCATTCGAGCAGCGCCTTGGCCATGGCTTCGACCTTCTCGCGGTCTTCCTCGATCAACTTGCGTGCCAGCGAATACTGCTGATCGATGATGCGGCGGATTTCCGCATCGACCTGCTGCATCGTCGTTTCCGCGACGTTCTTGTGCGTGGTGATCGAGCGACCGAGGAACACCTCGCCCTCGTTTTCGCCATAGACCATGGGGCCGAGGCTGTCGCTCATGCCCCAGCGCATGACCATGTTGCGCGCCATGTCGGTCGCACGCTCAAAATCGTTCGAGGCGCCGGTGGTCATCTGCCCCATGAACACTTCCTCGGCGATGCGGCCGCCGAACAATACGGAGATGTTCTGCAGGATCTGGTCGCGGTTCATGCTGTAGCGGTCTTCGGTCGGCAGCTGCATGGTGACGCCCAGCGCGCGGCCACGCGGAATGATCGTGACCTTGTGCACCGGATCCGTCAGCGGCAGGCGCCGCGCGACCAGCGCATGGCCGGCCTCGTGGTAGGCGGTGTTCTTGCGCTCGTGCTCCGGCATCACCATCGAGCGGCGCTCTGCGCCCATGATGATCTTGTCCTTGGCACGTTCGAAATCCTCCATGTCCACCAGGCGCTTGTTGGAACGCGCGGCAAAGAGCGCGGCCTCGTTCACCAGATTGGCCAGGTCGGCACCGGAGAATCCCGGCGTACCGCGGCCGATGATGTCGGCCTTGACGTCGGGCGCAATCGGCACCTTGCGCATGTGCACCAGAAGAATCTGCTCGCGGCCGCGGATGTCGGGCAGCGGCACCACCACCTGGCGGTCGAAGCGGCCCGGGCGCATCAGCGCCGGATCCAGCACGTCGGGACGGTTGGTCGCGGCGATGATGATGACGCCGGAATTGGCCTCGAAGCCGTCCATTTCCACCAGCAACTGGTTCAGCGTCTGTTCGCGCTCGTCATTGCCGCCGCCAAGGCCGGCGCCGCGATGGCGGCCGACCGCATCAATCTCGTCGATGAACACAATGCACGGCGCATGCTTTTTTGCATTCTCGAACATGTCGCGGACGCGGGCCGCGCCCACACCGACGAACATCTCGACGAAATCCGAACCGGAGATCGAGAAGAACGGCACCTTGGCCTCGCCGGCAATGGCGCGCGCCAGCAGCGTTTTGCCGGTGCCGGGATTGCCGACCATCAGCACGCCGCGCGGAATGCGGCCGCCGAGTTTCTGGAATTTTGACGGGTCGCGCAGGAATTCGACCAGTTCGGACACTTCCTCCTTGGCTTCCTCGCAACCCGCAACATCGGCGAAGGTCACCGTGTTGTTGTTTTCATCCAGCATGCGCGCGCGGCTTTTGCCGAAGGAAAACGCGCCGCCGCGCCCGCCGCCCTGCATCTGGCGCATGAAAAACACCCACACGCCGATCAGCAGCAGCATCGGGAACCAGGACACGAAAATGTTCATCAGCAGCGAAGGCTCTTCCTCGGGCTTGGCTTCGACGATCACGCCGTTTTTCAGCAGATCCGTGACCATCCAGATGTCGGAGGGCGCATAGGTGGTGAATTT
>CAZSIR010000244.1:0-2652 GCA_964606765.1 uncultured Bordetella sp.
CAGCGACAGCACGCCGGTGTAATACAGTTCGCGGATGATCAGCCGCGGCCGGGCAAAACTGGTGCCGGAATGCGCCAGCGTCAGGCCGATGAAGCGGGCGGCATAGCCCAGGCGCAGCACGTTGTCGATGGCATTGGCGCCGATGCTGCGCACCGTCGGCAGGCTTCTATGCGGCACGGCGCCCCCCCAGTTTCAGTTCAGCCGCGTAATCACCGCTCGGATACTGGTACTCCACCGGCCCCTCGGCTTCGCCCTGCACGAACTGGCGCACCAGCGGATCGGCATTGGCGCGCATTTGTTCCGGCGTGCCATGCGCCTTCATCTTGCCGTCGGACAGGTAATACACGTAATCCACCACGTCCAGCGCCTCCTGCACGTCATGCGTCACCACCAGCGACGTGGTGCCCAGCGTGTCGTTCAATTCACGCACCAGGTTGGCGATCACACCCAGCGAAATCGGATCCAGCCCGGTAAACGGCTCGTCATACATCATGATCATCGGATCCAGCCCGATCGCGCGCGCCAGCGCCACCCTGCGCGCCATGCCGCCCGAGAGCTCCGCCGGCATCAGCTGGTGCGCGCCGCGCAGGCCCACCGCGTGCAGCTTCATCATCACCAGGTCGCGAATCATGCTTTCCGGCAGATTGCTGTGTTCACGCATCTGGAAAGCGACGTTGTCGAATACCGACAGGTCCGTGAACAGCGCGCCGAACTGGAACAGCATGCCCATGCGCCGGCGCATTCTGTAAATGCCGTCCTGATCCAGCGCGCTGGTGCACACGCCGTTCACCCAGACTTCACCGGCGGTCGGTTTCATCACGCCGCCGATCAGCCGCAGCAGCGTGGTCTTGCCCGAACCGCTGATGCCCATCAGCGCCACGACCTTGCCGCGCGGGATGGTCATGTTGATGCCGCTGAGTATCGGACGCCGCCCGTAGGCGAAATTGACGTCCTTGATTTCTATCAGGGTTTCGGAAGGCACGGAGTGGCCGGAAGCGCCGGAAATAAAGAGCGGATTCTAAACGAGAACCGCAGTGCGACCAAACCACGTTGGCGGCGGACAGGTTTGCCGTGCCGGGCAAACGCGCGCTGTTTACCCCCATGGAACTTTGGGCTAAGTTACGGCGCATGTCAGCCCCCGCACTGCGCATCAGCAAACTGCACAAATCCTATGGCAAGGCCGTCGCGCTGGCGGATTTATCGCTGGAGATTGCCGCCGGCGAATTTTTCGGCCTGGTCGGCGCCAACGGCGCCGGCAAAACCACCCTGGTCAAATGCGCGCTCGATTTCTGCGACATCCAGTCCGGCGCCATCGAAATTTTCGGCATTCCGCACCGCCAGACCGCATCACGCAGCCGTCTCGGCTTCCTGCCGGAGCGTTTTGTGCCGCCGCATTACCTGAACGGGCGCGACTTCCTGCGTTACCTCGCCGAACTGCACCGCCGCCCGTACGATGAAACACGCGCCCGGGCCATGCTTGCGGCGCTCGAACTGGATGCTGAAGCCCTGGCCAAGCCTGTCCGCGCCTACTCCAAGGGCATGACGCAAAAACTCGGCCTGGCAGCCTGCCTGCTCTCCGGCAAGGACATGCTGATACTGGACGAGCCGACCAGCGGCCTCGACCCCAAGGCGCGCGCGCTGCTGAAGCGTGAGCTGAAGACGCAGCACGACGCCGGGCGCACCGTGCTGATGACCACGCACGCGCTGCAGGATGTCGGGGAAATGTGCAGCCGCATGGCCGTGGTGCATCGCGGACAACTGCGTTTCACCGGCACGCCCGCGGCGTTTGTGACGCAGCATGGCGCCAGCAACCTCGAACAGGCCTATCTCGCATGCATCGCCAGCCATTAGCTGATTTCCGGCCACGCTGTGCCGACCATATCCCGGTCACCGGCAATCTGGCAGAATGCCCCATAATGCCCAATAATTTCAGCAAGTTAGATTAAATCCGGCATCAAATCCGGAATTGGACCCAGGGACCCGCATGACTGAACCGGCAAAACCCGAGCTGCTGATCGTCGACGATGACCCGATGATCGCCGACACGCTGAGCTTCGTGCTCGGCGGGGATTTTGCCGTCACCACCGCCGAATCACGGTCACATGCCAAGGCACTGCTGCGGCAACGCGACGCGCCGCCGCAACTGGCGCTGATCGATCTCGGGCTGCCGCCCAAACCGCACCGCCCGGATGAGGGCTTTCAGCTGATTGCCGAACTGATCGCCACTGCGCCGACGATGAAGATCATCGTGCTCTCCGGCCAGAACGACGAAAGCAATGCGCGCCATGCGCGAACGCTGGGCGCCATCGATTTTGTCTCCAAGCCGGCCGAGCCTGCGCAGCTCAAAGCGTTGCTGCTGCAGGCCCTCAGCGTCACCAGCGCCGAGGCCGGCAGCGTGGCTTCGGGGCTGCTCGGCAACAGCCCGCCGATGCAGAAGCTGCGGCAGCAGATCGCGCAGTTCGCCGACGCCCCCTTCCCGGTGCTGATCGAAGGCGAATCCGGCAGCGGCAAGGAACTGGTCGCGCAGGCGCTGCACAAACAAAGCCGCCGCGCCGGCAAACCCTTTCTGGCGCTGAATTGCGCGGCGATCTCTCCGACGCTGGTCGAACCCACGCTGTTTGGTTACGCCAAGGGCGCCTTCACCGGCGCCGT
>CAZSIR010000245.1:0-2646 GCA_964606765.1 uncultured Bordetella sp.
TCAGCTCGGCTGTATCCCCGCCGCCTTGATCACCTTCCGCCATTTGTCGATTTCGGTCTGGATGTGCTTGGCGAACGCGGCCGGGCTGTTGCCCACCGGGTCGGCGCCTTCGCGCGACAGGCGTTCGTTGGTTTCCGGGCTTTTCAGGATGGCCACCACCTCGGCATTGAGCTTGTTGACGATGTCCGCCGGCGTGCCGGCGGGCGCGAGCAGGCCGTACCAGGTGGCCGAGTCGTAGTCCTTCACGCCGGCCTCGATCATGGTCGGCAGTTCCTTCGCCGCCGGTGAGCGTTCCGTGCCGGTCACTGCCAGCGCCCGCAGGCGGTTGTTCTTCACCTGGGGCATCGCGGAAATGATGCTGGCGAAAGTCATCGTGACCTGGCCGCTGACGACGTCAATCAATGCCGGTTGCACACCCTTGTACGGGATGTGCAGCATGTCGATGCCGGCGAGCATCTTGAACAGCTCCCCCGACAGATGGCCGCCGGTGCCGTTGCCCGCCGAAGCGAAGGACAGCTTGCCCGGCTGTTTTTTTGCCAGCGCGACCAGTTCCTTCACCGATTTGGCCGGCACCGAGGGATGGATCAGCAGCATCAGGTTCTGCGTCGCGACCAGCGAGATGGGCGAGAAATCCTTCACCGGGTCATAGGGCAGCGATTTGCGCAGACTGACATTGGTGGCGAAGGAGGCGACGGTGCCCATGATCAGCGTGTAGCCGTCGGGCGTGGCCTTGGCGACGATCTCGGCGGCGATCGCGCCGCCGGCGCCGGGCCGGTTGTCGACCAGCACCTGCTGGCCCCAGCGTTCGGCGAGTTTCGGTCCGATGGTGCGCGCCATGGTGTCGACACTGCCGCCGGGGGTGCTGACGACGACGATGCGAATCGGCTTGGTCGGATAGTTCTGTGCCGTTGCGGCGACGGAGGCCGTCAGCGCGGCGGCTGCAAGCAGGGTGTGGATGATCATTGATTTCATGGGCAGGTTCCTCGTGTGGTCAGCTTGCCTGTGCCGGCAACTTAATGGTGATCGGATGGATGGTTCAGCGGAAACTAGGGTTGAAAACCCACGGAGCCTTCGTATTTTGCCAGCACTTCCGCGCTGGGCAGGAATTCTTCTTCCAGTTTCTTGATGTCGGAAAAACCGATGAAGGCGTGCATGTTGCCGGCGGGGTGGTCCTTGGTGCGGGCCTCGAAGCGTTTGACGGCCTCGACATCGTCTTTCGCGAATTCGGCGAAGTAATCGACCATGGCCACCGCGGAAGAACGCAGCGAGCCGGTGGCATTCGACACCATCGCGATGCCGAGTTCGTTCAGGCGCGACACCGGCAGCCGCGGTGATACGCCGGTACGGTTGAAATGCAGCGGCCCCTTGATTTCCCTGGCACAGCGTTCCAGCTCGGCTTCCGAGGTCAGCGCCTCGGGGAAGATCATGTCGGCGCCGGCATCAATATAGGCATTGGCGCGGCGGATCAGCTCGTCCACGCTGCCGCCGGTGACGCCGCGCGCATCGCAGCGCGCGATCAGCACGAAGTCCGGATCCAGTTCACGCCGCACATGGTCGGCGGCGCGCAGCTTGCCGGTCATTTCCTCCAGCGCAATGATCTGCTTGCCGGCGACATGGCCGCAGCGCTTGGGCGCCACTTGGTCTTCGATGTGGATCGCGGCGGCGCCGGCGGTGATGAAGTCCTCGACCGTGCGCATCACGTTGATGGCATTGCCGAAACCGGTGTCGGCGTCGGCGATGACGGGGATTTTGACGGCACGGGTGATGTAACGCGTGATCATCACGATTTCGTCCAGCGTGATCAGACCGACATCCGGTTTGCCGAGCAGGGACGCCGAGACGCCGTAACCGGTGACGCCGCAGCACTGGAAGCCGGCTTTTTCGATGATTTTCGCCGACAGCGCGTTATAGGCGCCGGGTTTGACCAGGGTCTTGCCGTTGCGCAGCAGTTGGCGCAGCTGGGTGGTGCTTCGGGTGCGCATGAGTTCCTCCGTTGAGAGCCTGCATTTTAGTCCCGCATCGTTTTCTCGCAGCGAAGTAGTCCATGATCCGGTAACCGGACGCAACCCGCATGCCAGCAGTTCTACAATCGCGGACATCAATGACCCAAGGAGGATTTCACATGATGAGCAGAGGCAAACAGTTCAAGGAATTGATCCACAAAAAGGAAATCCTGATCCAGCCGGGGGTCTATGACGGCTACAGCGTCAGGCTGATCGAGCAGGCCGGGTTCAAGACCGCATCGATCTCCGGCGCCGGCGTGTCGGAGAGCCGCATGGGCTGGGCCGACCGCGGCGTGATGACCTTCGAGGAAAACCTCAACAACGCGCGGCGGCTGGCGGACTGCACCGACCTGCTGCTGCGCGCCGATGCCGACACCGGCTACGGCAACGCGATGACGGTGCATTTTGTCGTGCGCGCCTTCGAAAAGGCCGGCATGGCGGCGCTGATGATCGAGGACCAGGTGTGGCCCAAGCGTTGCGGTCACATGGCCGGCAAGGCCTGCATCCCCGCCGAGGAAATGGTGCAGAAGGTGAAGGCCGCGGTCGATGCGCGGCGCGACAATGATTTTGTCATCGTGTCGCGCACCGATGCCGCCGGCCCGCATGGCGTGGACGAGGCGATCCGCCGCCTCAACATGTACGC
>CAZSIR010000246.1:0-2579 GCA_964606765.1 uncultured Bordetella sp.
TGATCGCGTTGGGGCTGTTGGTGATGTTGAGGATGTTGCCGGCCTGCGCGAAGCTGGCGCTGCCGCTGACCACCGCGGGATTCGTCGGATTCGCCAGCACCGTGGTGCTGAAACAGGCAGCCACCGCCAGGGCGACGGCAGTAGGACGAATGTGTGATACCTGCAGGTTGTTGCCATGCAGATCGCGTTGCAGCACAGACTTAGCCATAAGACCCCCGTTCAAAATGGCCGGCAGCACATGGTGCGGGCACTAGCGGCACTCCCATGGCCGTCCGAATACCCGGAAGATTATAGAGGAGAAATTCGCGCCTGCGCAGACTATCTTGATGTTTTTAAAGGTCGATGTACGTGACAAACCGCACAGAAAAGGGCGCTCAGCGCCGCTGGCGCCGCGCTTCAGCCAGGCAAATCCCTGCAGAGACCGAGACGTTCAGGCTTTCCACGCTGCCTAGCATCGGGATGCGCGCCAGCTGGTCACAGGTTTCGCGGGTCAGCCGTCGCATCCCCTCGCCCTCGGCGCCAAGCACCCAGCCCAGCGGACCTTCGAACTTGACGTCATACAAATCCGCTTCGGCTCGCTCGTCGGCACCGATCAACCAGATATTGCGTTCCTTCAACTCACGCATGGTGCGCGCGAGGTTGGTCACCATGATGTAGGGCACGCTGTCCGCGGCGCCGCTGGCAACCTTGGCCACCGTGGCATTGAGTCCGACCGCGTGATCCTTCGGCGCAATCACCGCATGTACGCCCATGCCGTCGGCGACGCGCAGGCAGGCGCCGAGGTTGTGCGGATCGGTGACGCCGTCGAGCAGCAGCAGCAATGGCGGTTCCGTCAGTTCATCGAGCACATCCTCGATGTGGGTCGGCATGCGCAGCGCTTCCACCCGCGCCGCCACGCCCTGATGCCGCGCCTGCCCGGTCATGCCGTCCAGGCGCTTGGCATCGACCAGCATCACCCGCGCGCCGCGGGCTTCGGCCAGCGCCAGCAGGTCTTTGGCCCGACGGTCCTGGCGGCTGCCGTCGAGATAGATTTCCCTGACGGCACCTTCACGCTGCCGCAGCCGGCTGGTCACCGCATGAAAACCGTGGATCAGTTGCAATTCACTCATGCTGGAATATATAAGTAATTGATTTTATTGTTTATTTTATACCACATCAGGCCAGTACAAAATCAATGCGTGCCGCATTGAGGTCGACCTTGGCTATTTTCACCCGCACCCGGTCTCCCAGCCGATAGCGCTGCCGGGTGCGCTCGCCCATCAATTCATGACGGCCGGCATCGTAATGGAAATAATCCTTTCCCAAGTCTGAAATATGCACCAGCCCCTCGACATAAACATCATCCAGCGCGACAAACGCGCCGAACGCGGCGACACCGGCCACGCTGCCCATGAACACTTCACCAACGCGGTCGCGCATGTAGTAGCACTTGAGCCAGGCCGTGACATCCCGCGTCGCCTCATCGGCGCGGCGTTCCGTCATCGAGCATTGCGCGCCCAGCGCCTGCCAGTCCCCCGGTTCATATTTCCCGCCGGCCAGCACGGCCTTGATCGCGCGATGCACCAGCAGGTCCGGATAACGCCGGATTGGCGAGGTGAAGTGCGCGTAGGACTCGTACGCCAGGCCGAAATGGCCGTTGTTTTTCGGCGTGTACACCGCCTGCTTCAGCGAGCGCAGCATGACCGTCTGCAGCAGCTGCGCATCCGGCCGGTCCTTGACCATGGCCAGCAGCTTGGCGTAATCGGAGGCATGCGGCTTGTCCCCGCCGCTCAGCTGCAGACCGAAACCCTTGAGGAAATCGCGCAGGGCTTCGAGCTTTTCCGGCGTCGGCCCCTCGTGGACGCGGTACAGCAGTGGATGCTCGTTCCGGTGCAGCAGCCCCGACGCACAGACGTTGGCCGCCAGCATGCACTCTTCAATCACGCGATGCGCGTCATTGCGCACCACCGCCACGATGTTCTCGATCTTGCCCCGGTCATCGAAAATCATCTGGGTTTCGGTGGTTTCAAAATCGATGGCGCCGCGTTTGGCGCGCGCCTGCACCAGCTGCCGGTACAGCCGATACAGCGACTCCAGATGCGGCACCAGCGCCTTGCGTTTGCGTGCCGCCGCCCCCTTGGGATCCTCCAGGATCGCAGCGACTTCGGTATAGGTGAAGCGCGCATGGGACAGCATCACCGCCGGATAGAATTTGTAGCCCCTGATGTTGCCCTGCAGGTCAATCTGCATGTCGCAGACCATGGCCAGGCGCTCGACATCCGGATTGATCGAGCACAGGCCGTTGGAGATGGCTTCCGGCAGCATCGGAATCACCCGCCGCGGGAAATACACCGAATTGCCGCGCTCGCGCGCCTCGATGTCCAGCGCGTCATTCGGCTGCACGTAATGGCTGACGTCGGCAATCGCCACCACCAGCCGGAAACCGCCGGCTGAAGGCTCGCAAAACACCGCATCGTCAAAATCACGCGCGGTTTCGCCGTCGATGGTGACCAGCGGCATGTCGCGCAGGTCGACGCGCCCCTTGTGGTCGGCGCTGCGCACCGTCTTCGGCAACCTGGCCGCAAGCGCTTCGGCTTCCG
>CAZSIR010000247.1:0-2506 GCA_964606765.1 uncultured Bordetella sp.
TCGCGCCCGATCCGCGTCATCGTGCCGCAGAGCGCCGCCGGCTCCACCGACGTCGCCGCGCGCATAGTCACCGACCGCCTGAACGAACCGCTGCAGCAGAACATCGTGGTCGACAACCGACCCGGCGCCGGCAGCCTCAACGGCACCGACATGGTGGCCAAGGCCGCGCCCGACGGCTACACGCTGCTCGCCATCGCCGCTTCGCTGACCATCACCCCGGCCCTGCAGAGCAAGCTGCCGTTTGATCCGGTGCGCGATTTCGCGCCGATCACCCAGCTCGCCGACCTGCCGCATATCGTTGTGCTGCATCCCTCGGTGGCGGCGAAAAACGTCGCCGAGCTGGTTGCGCTGCTGAAGGCCAAGCCCGGCCAGATCACCTGCGGCTTCAGCGGCATCGGCACCAGCACGCACCTGGCGATTGAACTGTTCCAGCACATCAGTGGCGCCAAAATGCTGCTGGTGCCGTACAAGGGCGGCTCGCCGGCGATGACCGCGCTGCTCGGCGGCCAGGTGCAGGTGAACTTTGCCGCCAGCTCCACCGCGATCCCGCACATCCGCAGCGGCAAGCTGCGCGCGCTGGCCGTGACCGGCGCCAAACGCTCGACCGCCGTGCCGGAGCTGCCGACCATGAACGAGGCCGGCGTCAAGGGTTACCAGCACGCCTCCTGGGTCGGCCTGCTCGCGCCGGCCAGGACGCCGAAGGCCATCATCGACCGGCTGCACCGGGAGTCGGTGAAAATCATCGAACGCGACGAAGTAAAAAAACTGTTCCTGCGCAGCGGCATGGAAGCCGAAGGCAACACGCCCCAGGAATTTGCCGCGACCATCCGCGAGGAAGTCGACAAGTGGAAAAAACTGGTCAAGGCGGCGGGCATCCAGGTGCAGTAATCCGCTTCTGCAACGACAAAAAAGCCGCGGCATGCCGCGGCTTTTTTGCTGCGCCATCAACCGCCCGCTTCCGCGTTCAGGCCTTCGGCGGCAACTTGTCCGGATGGTCCGCGCTCATCAGCGCGCGAAAGGTCAGCACCGGTATCGATGCGCGGTGCAGCACGCGGCTGGCTTCGCTGCCCATGATCAGTGACGCGAGGCCGGTGCGATAACGCGCGGTCATCACGATCAGGTCGCAGCCGCGCTCATTGGCGACGTCGACAATCGCATCATAGGGCCGGCCCTTGGCGATCACCGTATCGCAGGGCACGCCGGCCGCCGCCGCAGCCTTTTCGACGAATTCAAGAAAACCGTTGGCGCGTTCACGCTCGCGCTCTTCCATGCGGTCGTCCAGTTCGGTCGGCAGCAGGCCTTCCGGTCCCATCATCATGCCGATGTCCTGCATGACGTGGATGCCGGTGACTTTCGCGCCGCACAGCTTGGCCAGTTCTATGCCGCGCTCGACGGCGCGTTCGGAATGGCCGGAACCATCGGTGGGCATCAGGATGTGTTTGAACATGCTCGACTCCTCGCTCGGCTGGATCAAACCCGCGCCCGGCTGTTTCTGCTTCTGTCCGGGTCGCGATGACTGCATGGTCGCTCAGTTCCTGCTCCAGCGTCCAGCATGTGTAATCCGTCCAGGCCTGCCGGCACCGCACATCGGCCAGTCCCGCTCATGCCCCGCTGGATCAAAGCAATATATTTATTAATTTAATCAAATGCTTAACTAAATTCCCGCAGGGTAAGGCCCCGATTACTTCTTGCGCCCCGGATCCCGGTCCGGCCGATAACTGGTTTCGGGTTTCAGCCCGGAACGCTGCGCCTGCGCGCTGATGCGGCCGTTTTCCAGATAATCGCCGGTCGCGGCGCGGCGCGCGCCTTCATCCCAGACCTTCAGCCAGTCGCCCGCCGCCGTGCCAAACCACGGCGCCTGCGGCCGCAGCTTGGGCAGGCCCATGTCTTCCCAGATTTTGCGCGCGCCTTCCATGTATTCCTGCTTCGGCAGCGCAAACGGCGGCAGGATTTCCTTTGCCGTCGCATCAATCAGCAGCGTCGCGTCTTCCTGATCGGTCTCGTGTTCGCGCTCAGGACCATGGCCGCCGCTGCGGTGTTTCAGCACCTGCAGGTCTTCCACCGGATTCATGCGGAAGGCCAGCGCCCAGAACAATGCATCCGAATTTTCCGGTTCAATGTCCTCGCTGACCGCGATGCCGATCTTGCCGCAATCCGCCTTGAACGAAGTCACACCGTACAGCGCGCGCCAGATTTCGCTGCGCGGCGTGCCCTGCGCAATCGTCACCACGGTCATGCGCCGCAACGCAGTCATGCGCTCATGCAGCGTGACCCGCGTGACGCCCTTGATGCCCAGCGTATTGCGCAGATGCGACAGGAACATCGGCTCGTAGGACACGCGTTTGATCGCGCTTGATTCGCTGGGCGTGACCTGACTCAGGTACGAGGCGACGATGGCGTTTTTGCGGTGGGTGATGGCCGTCACCCGCATCGGCATATTGAACTGTGCCAGCGCGACATGGCCGTGCGATTCGCCGAAGGGACCTTCGGGTTCGACATGTTCGGT
>CAZSIR010000248.1:0-2448 GCA_964606765.1 uncultured Bordetella sp.
GCGCTGCTGCTGGGCGCGCACATCGCGACGATCTGGGGCGATTCGGTGACCAGCATCCTGTTCAGCGTGCCCGGTTCGGCCAAAGGCCTGGCCCTGTGTTTTGACGGTTATCCGATGACCAAGCAGGGACAGGCGAAGCGCGCTTTGGCGGCGTCGGCCACGGGGGCGCTGATGGGCGGCATCATCGGCGCGGTTTTCCTCGCGCTGTGCATACCCCTGATCCGGCCGGTGATCCTTGCGCTGGGGCCCAGCGAATACCTGATGATGGCGCTGTGGGGACTGACCGTGATCGCGACTTTCAGCGAAGGCTCGCTGATGAAGGGGCTGACCGCCAGCCTGCTGGGCGTGCTGGTCGCTTTCATCGGCATGGATGTGGTCACGGCCACGCCGCGCTTCACCTTCGGCAGTGAATTCCTGATGGACGGCATTTCCTTCCCGGTGGCGATGATCGGGCTGTTTGCCGTTTCCGAAATGATGAAAATGTCGATCCGCGGCACGCCGATAGTCGACCGCTCGCTGGTGCGGGAGGACAGTTCGGTGTGGCAGGGCATCTGCGACGCCTTCCGCCACTGGTGGCTGGTGGTGCGGTCGAGCCTGCTGGGATTGTGGATCGGCGTGCTGCCGGGGGTCGGCGCCAGTGTCGCCGGCCTCGCGGCCTATGCGCAGGCGGCGCAGACCTCGAAGACGCCGGAGCGTTTCGGCAAGGGGGCGGTAGAAGGCGTGATCGCGCCTGATGCGACCATGGGCGCCAATGAGGGCGGCGGACTGATGCCGACACTGGCCTTCGGCATCCCCGGCGGTGAAAGCATGGCCATCCTGCTGGTGGCCTTCATCGGCCTTGGCGTCGTGCCCGGGCCGGACATGCTGACCAAGAACCTCGACCTCGTATTCAGCATGGTGTGGATCATCGTGCTGGCCAACATTGCAGTGACGCTGATCGGCCTCGGCATCACGCCCTGGCTGGCGCGCCTGCCCTCGCTGCAGGCGAACCTGATGGTGCCGGTCGTGCTGTCGGTGTGTTTTGTCGGCGCCTACGCAACCCGCGGCCGCATCGAGGACGTGGTGGTCGCGGCCGTGTTCGGCGTGGCGGGCTACCTGATGGACAAGTACCGCTATTCGCGCGCCAATTTTGTCATCGGCATGGTGCTGGCGGTGATGATCGAGCGCAACCTGCACATCTCGTTCAATCTCTATGGCAATGATTTCCTGCTGCAGCGCCCGATCGCGTTTGCGATGCTGGTGTTCGTCGTGGTGACCGCAGCGCTGCCGTTCTGGCGCGAGCATCGCCGCAAAAAGCGCGCACTGGCGCAGGGCGGGAGTGCCGCATGAGCCGGCATGCCGAAGAAAACCTGGTGTCGGTTGCGCTGCTGGCGCTGTTCGGCATGGTGTTGTACCTGTGCCAGGATTTTGGTCCGCGCGCGCGGTTGATTCCCCTGCCGCTGGCGGTGCTCGGCATCATCCTGACCGTGTTGCAGCTGTTCTGGCACAACCTGGGCCGCGGGGATGAAGCGGTCGAGATGATCAGCGTCGACGCCAGCGCCATTCCGGTTTCCGGTGACGGCCGGCCGCGCGCAGAACGCAGCGCCACACAGCTGGGACAATGGGGCGAGGCGGGCGCCTATGCCATCGTCGGGCTGCTGCTGGCGCTGGTGTTCGTCACGGGCGTTTTCCCGGCGGTCTTTTTGTTCAGCGCGGCGTATCTGGTCTTCACGCGTTACTGCAGCGTGCTGCGCGGACTGGCGTATGCGGCGCTGCTGACGGCCGCGGTTTATCTGCTGTTTGTGGTGGCGCTGGAGATGCAGCCGTATCACGGCCTGCTTGCGGGCTGGATGTGACAATAAATCCTGAGAGGAGAAAAACGATGGGTGCAAAAAGTCTGAATGCCAAGCGCAGGCAACTGTTGATGGCGGGAGCGATGGCGCCGGCGCTACTGGGCCTGCAGGGCCGGGCCTGGGCGCAGGGCGCGGATTACTACAAGGGCAGGACCATCATCATCAACATCGCCGGCAGTCCGGCGGGCGGGCATACCCGCTATGCGCGCATGCTGGCGCCGTACATCGAAAAGCATACCGGCGCAAAGGAAGTGCGCCTGGTGAACATGCCGGGCGGCGGCGGGCTCAAGGCGGCCAACCATACCTGGCGGCTGAAGCCGGGCGCCCTGGAAATCTATTTCGGCAACGTATCGACGCTGCTGCTGGCCAACCTGGCGGGCAGTCCCGGCGCCACGTTTGATCCGACCAAATTCATGTATCTGGGGCGTGCGACCAGCGAGCCGCGGGTGCTGCTTGTCGGCGGCAAGTCGGCGATCAAGTCGATCCAGGACGTGCAGAAACTGAAGCGGCCTTTTGTGTTCCCGTCGCAGGGTACTGACGAGGATTTCTACACCATGGCCGTGCTCGGTGATGCACTGGGTTTCAAGGTCAAGGCGGTGACCGGCTACGAAGGCAA
>CAZSIR010000249.1:0-2427 GCA_964606765.1 uncultured Bordetella sp.
GTCGAAGACCTGATCCACAAAAGCGGCTACATGGTGGTGTATTCCTCGCGTCGCGCCTATGCCGCCGACGCGCTGGGCTGGAAGCTCCGGCGCGACCGCGGTGTGGTCATCGACGAACTGGATACGGCGGAAGTCAAACGTCGTTTGCCCGGGCTGCATGGCGATCATGAAGTGGGGCTGTTCCTGCATGACCACGGCTGGTGCGCCAATCCGGAACGGCTGACCAAATCACTCGCTGCGCAGTTCGAGCGTGATGGCGGCACCATCCTGCAGCGCAAGGTGCTGAGCATTGATGTCGGTCCGGATGGCCCGCGCGCCTTGCGCACCGATGCCGGCAACCTGCCGGTGGAGCATCTGGTGATCTGCGCCGGCGCGCATTCCAATGAATTCACTGCGCAGCTGGGCGATGTTCTGCCCCTGGAAGCGGAGCGTGGTTACCACATTACGTATTCCGATCCACGTTTTCAGCTGCCGATGCCGCTGATGGTGCCGGAGCAGAAATGTTTTGTCACGCCGATGGAAATGGGTCTGCGTATTGCCGGGCAGAGTGAAATAGCAGGTATAAACGCGGCGCCCAACTATGCACGGGCGGACGTGCTGGGCAAACTGATGCAAAAGATGTTCCCCGGCATCAGCAATGTCGATGCGACAAAATGGATGGGGCGCCGGCCGTCGATGCCGGACTCCACGCCGGTGATCGGCCCGGCGACGCGATTCAACAATGTCCATTACGCCTTCGGTCACGGCCATGTCGGCCTGGTCGGTGGTGCGCCGACAGCCCGCCTGGTTGCCGACATGATTGCGGGACGGACACCGCGCATCGACCTCGCGCCGTACAATCCCGGCCGTTTTTCCCGCTGAAGCCGGCGTTTGGCGGGGTGCGTGACGTAAAATAGCGGTCTTTCCATACGCAATTTTTTAATTCCACATGGTTCGCACCCGTTTCGCGCCCAGTCCCACCGGTTATCTGCATATCGGCGGCGCCCGCACTGCCTTGTTCTGCTGGGCTTATGCCAAGCAGCAGGGCGGTACCTTCGTCCTGCGCGTCGAGGATACCGACCGTGAACGTTCCACCGATGCTTCGGTGCAGGCGATCCTCGACGGTATGCAATGGCTGGGTCTGGATTACGAGGGCCCGTATTTCCAGATGCAGCGCCTGGATCGTTACAAGGCGGCAGTGGATCAGTTGCTGCGCGACGGCCACGCCTATCATTGTTATGCCACGCGCGAAGAGATCGACGCCTTGCGCGAGGCGCAGCGCGCACGCGGCGACAAGCCGCGTTATGACGGCCGCTGGCGCCCGGAGAATGCACAACGGCTCGGATTGAAGCCGCCGCCGGGCATGCAGCCGGTGGTGCGGTTCCGCAATCCCGACGAAGGCGAGGTTTCGTGGAATGATCTGGCCAAAGGCCCGATCACGGTGGCCAATGCCGAGCTCGATGATCTGGTCATCATGCGTGCCGACGGCATCCCGACCTACAACTTCGGTGTGGTCATCGACGATGCCGACATGAACATCACCCATGTCGTGCGCGGTGATGATCATGTCAACAACACGCCGCGGCAGATCAACATCTACCGTGCGCTGGGCGCGAACCTGCCGCTGTTTGCACACCTACCGATGATCCTCGGTGCCGACGGCGAGCGTTTGTCGAAACGCCATGGCGCGGTCAGCGTGATGCAGTACTTTGAGGATGGTTATCTGCCGGAAGCGCTGAACAACTATCTGGCGCGACTGGGCTGGTCGCATGGCGACGCCGAGAAGTTCTCGCTGCAGCAGATGGTCGAGTGGTTCAGCCTGGAGAAGGTGAACCGTTCGGCGGCGAGTTTTGATCCGGACAAGCTGCGCTGGCTGAACCAGCAGTACATGAAGGAGGCGGATGACACGCGGCTGGCGGGGCTGGTGACGCCCTTTCTGGAGCGTGATGGCTGCAGGGTCGCGGGCGGACCGGAGCTGCCGCGGGTGGTCGCATTGCTGAAGGAGCGTGTCAGCACGGTTGAAGAACTGGCCGATGCCGCGGTGTATTTTTACCGTCGCCTGGAACCGTCGGCTGAATTGCGGGCGGCGCATTATGCGGCCGCCGCGAAGCCGGCTTTGGCCGCTCTCCGGCAGCAGCTGGAGGGCATTGAATGGCGGCGCGAGGCGATTGCCGCCGCGCTGAAGGCGGTGATCGCGGAATACCAGCTGAAAATGCCGAAAATCGCCATGCCGCTGCGGGTCATGGTCACCGGCGAACCGCAATCGCCGTCTATCGATGCCACGCTGGAACTGATCGGCCGCGATGAAGTGCTGGCGCGGATGACGCAGGAACTGAGGGTATTCCCCGAGTGAGTTTTTGCGGTTTACAGCCCCGGGGCGCCTCGGTATAATCCGCCGCTCTCGTGGGGGTATAGCTCAGCTGGGAGAGCGCTTGCATGGCATGCAAG
>CAZSIR010000250.1:0-2381 GCA_964606765.1 uncultured Bordetella sp.
CGCATCGATCAGATCCTTGCCGAACTCAAACGCCTCGGGCTCCAGGTCGAGTGTGCGGAGTCTGAAGTGCTGGATGCCGGCAAGTTGAACCGGATTGTTGATTGAATTACTCGGATAAGATATACTTGAGCAATATGACCGGGTATGTAGATTTCGTATAAATCATTGATTTTTAATGATTTTTAAAGTTGAGGTGGGACATGAGACTGACAACCAAGGGCCGTTTTGCAGTGACTGCCATCGTGGATCTGGGTTTGCGCCATGGCAGCGGGCCGGTCACGCTGGCTGAAATCAGCGGCCGGCAGAAAATTTCGCTGTCGTACCTGGAGCAGTTGTTCGGCAAACTGCGCCGGCGCGGCATTGTCGATTCGGTGCGTGGTCCCGGCGGCGGTTATTGCCTCGCCCGTGACATGGCGCAATTGACGGTCGCCGACATCATCCTTGCGGTGGATGAGCCGATTGATGCCACGCAATGCGCCGGCAAGGAAAACTGCAAGGACGAGGAAAAATGCCTGACCCACGACCTGTGGGCCAATCTGAACGAGCGCATTTTTGATTACCTGGGTTCGGTCACGCTGCGCCATCTGGTGGAAAACCAGCGCGCCAAGGAAGCTGGCATCGCGCCGGTGCATGACATGCGCATCGTGACGCGCAAACGCGATCCGGCGCCGGTGGCCTGACAGGATTCCTGCCGTGTCCCACGTTTATTTTGATCACAACGCCACCACGCCGCTCGACGAGCGCGTGTTGGCTGCCATGCTGCCTTTTCTGAAGGATCAGCATGGCAATGCGTCGAGCCGCCATGAATTCGGCACGGTCGCGCGCAAGGCAGTGGACGATGCACGCGAGCAGGTCGCGGCGCTGGTGGGCGTGCAGCCGGCTCAGGTGATATTCACCGCCGGCGGCACCGAGGCGAACAACCTGTTCATCAAAGGTGCTGCCGGCTACCTGAAGCCGTCGCAGATTGCGGTCAGTGCGATCGAGCATCCCTGCGTGGCCAAGCCGGCGCAGGAATTGACGCGGCAGGGCTGGACCCTGCGCAAGCTGGCGGTGACGCGTCAGGGAACTATCGATCTCGCGGATGTTGATGCCGCGCTGGCGACGAATACCGGCATCGTGTCGGTGATGCTGGCCAATAACGAGACCGGCGTGATCCAGGATGTTGCTGCGGTGGGTGAACGTGCGCGGCGCGCAAAGGCGGTCATGCATACCGACGCGGTGCAGGCGCTGGGCAAGATCGCGGTGGACTTCAATGCGCTGAACGTCAGTGCGATGACCATTTCGGCGCACAAGATTTACGGACCGAAGGGCGCCGGCGCGCTGGTCGTCGACAAGCGGCTGGAACTGCGGCCGTTGCTGTCCGGTGGCGGACATGAGCGCGGCCTGCGTTCCGGTACTGAAAACGTGCCGGCGATTGCCGGTTTTGGTGTGGCCTGTGAACTCGCGGCGGGTCGCATCACTGACCTCGGCAAACAGTTGCAGATTCTGCGGGAGCGGCTGGAGCGCGGTCTGACCGGCATGGGGGCGACGATCTTCGGTGCCGGCGCCGTGCGTGTGCCGAATACCAGCTATTTCGCATTGCAGGGCATCGACGGTGAAGCGCTGGTCATTGAGCTCGACAAGGTCGGTTACGCCGTGGCGGCAGGCGCAGCCTGCTCCAGCACCAGTTCCGAACCGTCGGCGACTTTGCTGGCGATGGGTGTGGCGCCGGCGGTGGCGCGCGGTGCAGTGCGCTTTTCCCTGGGCGCCGGCAACACGGCGGAACAGGTGGACGGATTCCTTGCGGCGCTGGCGGCTGTCGCACAGCGCCTGCGGCAGATGACTGCTGTCGCGGTCTGATGTTGAACATGAGTTTGAAGTAAAGGAGCAATGACATGGCGATACTGCTGACTGAAAGCGCGGCACAACAGATCAAGAGCCAGCTGGCGAAACGCGGCAAGGGCCTCGGTCTGCGCGTGGGCGTGAAGAAAAACGGCTGCTCGGGCTGGGCTTACACCTATGACTATGCCGATGCGGTGCAATCGGAAGACCGGGTCTTCGAGGCGCATGACACCCGGCTGGTGGTCGACGGCGAAAGCCTGGAATTCCTTGACGGTTCAACGCTGGATTTCGTCAGGGACGGACTGAAGCAGGTGTTCAAGTTCAACAACCCCAACGTCGATGCCACCTGCGGCTGCGGCGAGAGCTTCAGCGTGAAGGCCGAACAGACGGAAAGTTGAACCGGAAAAGCCCAAAGCCCATGAGTACAGTTCTAGACAACCTCGTCAGCCAGCCTTACAAGCACGGCTTTGTCACGGACATCGAGTCCGAGACCGCGCCGAAGGGCCTGAACGAAGACATCATCCGCATGATTTCGGCGAAAAAGAACGAGCCGGAATGGC
>CAZSIR010000251.1:0-2271 GCA_964606765.1 uncultured Bordetella sp.
TTCCTGCGCGCCGATCCGGACATCATCATGGTCGGCGAGATGCGCGACAAGGAAACAACCGGCACCGGTATTGAAGCATCGCTGACAGGCCATCTGGTGTTCGCCACCCTGCATACCAACAGCGCGCCGGAATCGATCATCCGCCTGCTCGACATGGGCATGGACCCCTTCAACTTCGCGGACGCATTGCTCGGCATCCTGGCGCAGCGCCTGGCCAAGCGCCTTTGCGGCAAGTGCAAAAAGCCGCATGATGCGACGCCTGAAGAAATCCAGTCGTTGATCGTCGAGTATGCGGTGGAACTGAAGAACACCGTCACCTGGAAAAAGGATCCCAAGGCCGCCGAAGCCAAGTTGCTGGAGGACTGGATTGCCAATTACGGTGGCGACAGCGGAAAACTGGTGATTCATGATCCTGTCGGCTGCGAAGTCTGCGGCGGCAGCGGTTACAAGGGGCGGGTGGGCCTGCACGAATTGCTGGTTGGCACGGATGCGCTGAAAAAGAACATCCAGGAGCATGCGCGGGTTGCGGAAATGGTGGCGACAGCGCTGGAAGACGGCATGCGCACCCTGAAGCAGGATGGCATCGAAAAGGTGCTGATGGGCATCACCGACATGAAGCAGGTGCGCGCGGTCTGCATCAAGTAAACGGCAGTTCCCGCATCCGGCCATGAACACCGTTCACGCACCGCCAGTCCGCGGCGATCAATCGCACCGGCTTGCCGAACTGCTGCGCATCGGCGCCGCGCTGTCCAAGGAGCGGGACATCAATCGCCTGCTGGAGGCGATACTGGTCGCCGCGAAGGACATCACCAATGCCGACGGAGGCACCCTCTACCGGATGACCGAGGACCAGCAGTCGCTGCGTTTTGAAATCATGCGCAATGACACGCTGGGCATCGCCATGGGCGGCACCAGCGGCGTGGACATACCGTTTTACCCGGTGCATCTTTTCGATGCCGAAGCCAAGGCCATCAACAGCATGGTTGCCACCTATGCGGTGCATCACGACTGTTCGGTCAACGTGGTCGACGCCTACAGCGAGGCCGGCTTCGACTTTTCGGGCACCAAGAATTTCGACAAGAAAACCGGCTATCGCTCGACGTCATTCCTGACCGTGCCGATGAAGAATCATGAGAATGAAATCATCGGCGTGCTGCAGCTGATCAATGCCAAGAACCGGGAAACCGGGGAGGTCGTGCCCTTTTCGCAAAACGACCAGCAGCTGGCCGAGTCGCTCGCTTCCCAGGCGGCCATCGCCCTTACCAACCGGTTGCTGATCAATCACCTGGAGAGCCTGTTCGAGTCGTTTATCCAGATGATCAACGCCGCAATCGATGACAAGTCGCCATACACGGGCGGGCATTGCGAGCGGGTGCCGACACTGACCCTGCTGCTTGCGGATGCCGTCAACGACTGCCGGGTCGGGCCGCTCAAGGATTTCGCGATGAGCGAGCGCGACCGATATGAACTGAAAATCGCCGGCCTGCTGCATGATTGCGGCAAGGTGACGACGCCCGTGCACGTCGTCGACAAGGCGACCAAACTGCAGACGATTTACGACCGCATCGAACTGATCGACACGCGGTTCGAGGTCGTCAAGCGTGATGCGCAGCTGGCGCAGTTCAACGGCGGCGTTTCGGCGGCGAGAACGGAGGAATTACTCGGCGAGATTGAGCGGGACCGGGATTTTCTGCGACGGGCCAACGTCGGTGGCGAATCCATGCGTGAGGAAGACACGGCACGGGTCAGGGCCATTTCCGCGAAATACCAGTGGCGCCGCCCCGATGGCGGCACCGGTGACCTGCTGTCGGCAGACGAAATCGAAAATTTGACGATACGCGCCGGCACGCTGACGCCCGCGGAGCGGCAGATCATCAATCACCACATTGACGTGACCATACAGATGCTGGAGTCGCTGCCCTGGCCGCGGCATCTGAAGCGGGTGCCGGAGTATGCCGGGGGGCATCACGAGCGTATGGACGGCAAAGGGTATCCGCGCGGGCTGAAACGGGAGCAGATGTCGGTGCAGGCCCGTTGCATGGGCATCGCCGACATTTTCGAGGCATTGACGGCCAAGGATCGACCGTACAAGAAGGGCAAGACGCTGACCGAGTCCCTGACCATACTCGGGAAATTCAAGCTGAACGGCCATGTCGATCCGGACCTGTTCGACGTGTTCATGTGGGAAAAGGTGTACGAGAAATACGCCCGGGAATTTCTCGATCCGGAACAGATTGACGTTGTAGATGTCGCAAAAATCCCGGGTTACCG
>CAZSIR010000252.1:0-2263 GCA_964606765.1 uncultured Bordetella sp.
ACCTTGCCGCGGGTATAAAAGCGCACGCCCTCCGGACCATGCACATGCTGGTCGCCGAACAGCGAATTGCGCCAGCCGCCAAAGGAGTAATAGGCAATCGGCACCGGGATCGGCACATTGATGCCGACCATGCCAACTTCGATCTCGCGTTCGAAACGGCGTGCCGCGCCGCCGGAGCGGGTGAACACCGCCGTGCCGTTGGCATAAGGATTGGCATTGATCAGGTTTATCGCCTCATCCAGCGTTTTCACCCGCAGCACCACCAGCACCGGACCAAAAATCTCGTCCTTGTAGATGCTCATGTCCGGTTTGACATGGTCAAACAGCGAAGCGCCGATGAAAAAACCGTCTTCATGCCCTGCGACCTTGATGCCGCGGCCGTCGAGCACGAGTTTCGCGCCGGCGGCGACACCCTGATCCACATAGGATGAAATCCTGTCGCGATGCACACGGCTGATCACCGGCCCCATGTCGGCATCCTTTTGCTGCCCGGCGCCGATCTTCAGCTTGCCCGCCGCCGCCTTCAGCTTGCCCACCAGCTGGTCGGCAATCTCCTCGACCGCAACCACCGCGGAGATCGCCATGCAGCGTTCACCCGCCGAACCATAGGCCGCGCCGATCAGGCCGTCCGCGGCAAAATCAAGGTCGGCATCGGCCAGCACCACGGCGTGATTTTTCGCGCCGCCCAGTGCCTGCACCCGTTTACCCTCTTTGGCGCAGGTTTCATAAATATATTTCGCGATCGGCGTCGAGCCGACAAAGGACACCGCCTTCACCAGCGGATGATGCAGCAGCCCATCCACCGCCTCCTTGTCGCCGTGCACCACGTTCAGCACGCCATCGGGCAGGCCGGCCTCCTTGAACAGCTCCGCCATGCGCATCGCCGCCGAGGGCACTTTTTCCGAAGGTTTCAGCACGAAGGTGTTGCCGCAGGCGATGGCCACCGGGAACATCCACAGCGGCACCATCACCGGAAAATTGAACGGCGTGATGCCGGCGCACACGCCCAGCGGCTGGCGCAGGGAATGGGTATCGACGCCGGTGCCGACGTCCTCGCTCATCTCGCCTTTCAGCAAATGCGGAATGCCCAGCGCGAATTCGACGACCTCGATGCCGCGCTGCACCGAACCGGCGGCATCAGCAAGCACCTTGCCGTGCTCCTCGCTGACCAGCTGCCCCAGCTCGGCGCGGTGCGCATCCAGCAGTTCGCGGTAACGTATCAGGATGCGTGCGCGGCGCAGCGGCGGCGTATCACGCCAGCCCGGGAATGCACGCTGCGCCGAAGCGACGGCGGCATCAATGTCCTGCGCGTTTGCCAGGGGCACCTGACGAATCACCCGCCCGGTCGCCGGATTGGTCACGCCCGCACTGCGCGTGGAGGTTGCCGCCTGCGCCCTGCCGTCGATCCACAACGGCACGGCGGCCACGGTATTCATGTCTGCTGGTTTGTTCATGAAGCTCTCCAAAAACCTTTAAACCTTAAAACCTTAAACCCTTTTAGCCACAGAGTTCAGAGGACACAGAGAAAACCCTGGGCAGCCTCTTGTTTTTGAATTCCTCTGTGTTCTCTGTGTACCCCTCAAGGGGGTATCGAGATCCTCTGTGGCTCAAGCCCTTGACCTTGCTTTGTACATCTCACGAAACGTCTTCCCCGACGGCGCCGGGAAATCGCGCCGGTCGGTCCATCCGCCGCCGAAGGGCAGGCTGCGAATCATACCCTCCCGGTTCGCCATCGCTTTCAGTGCGCGCACCTTGATTCTGGTCATCAACCCGTACCAGGACGGATGCTGCGCCAGCCATCCCCAGACGCGCAATGCGGCAACTTCATGCCAGGGCTTCAGCCCCTGCCCGAACTGGCGCTCGCGCATTTTCCGCAGCAGATCCGGCAGTGGAATTTTCACCGGACAGGCGACACTGCACTGGCCGCACAGCGTCGCCGCATTGGGCAGCTCGCGTGCGTTTTCCAGACCGATGTAGGTGGGGGTCAGGATCGCGCCCATCGGCCCGGGATAGACCCAGCCGTAGGCATGGCCGCCGACGCTCTGGTACACCGGACAATGGTTCATGCAGGCGCCACAGCGGATGCAGCGCAGCATCTCCTGCAGGTCGCTGCCGATCAGCTTGGTCCGCCCGGCGTCGACGAGAATCACATGAAAATGTTCGGGGCCGTCGCTGTCACCATCACGCTTCGGACCGGTGGTCACCGAAATGTAATTGGTGATGCTCTGCCCGGTGCCGTGGCGCGGCAGCAGGCGCAGCAGCG
>CAZSIR010000253.1:0-2178 GCA_964606765.1 uncultured Bordetella sp.
CGGTGCTGACCGCCGACGTGATGATGGCCACCGACATGGATTACGACTCCATCGCGAAGGCTGGTTCGATGCTGGGCTCCGGCGCGGTGATCGTGATGGACGAGACGCGCTGCATGGTGAAGTCGCTGCTGCGCCTGTCGTATTTCTATTACGAGGAATCCTGCGGCCAGTGCACACCCTGCCGCGAAGGTACCGGCTGGCTGTACCGGATGGTTCATCGTATCGAACACGGTCAGGGCCGGCCCGAAGACCTCGACATGCTGAACAAGGTGGCCGACAACATCCAGGGCCGCACCATCTGCGCGCTGGGTGATGCCGCGGCGATGCCGGTGCGCGCCTTTATCAAGAATTTCCGCGACGAATTCCAATATCACATCGACCACAAGAAGTGCCTGGTCGCACCTTACATCTAGGCCGAAGCCATGCTGGAACTCGAACTCGACGGTAAGTTGATGGAAGTGCCCGAAGGCAGCACCGTGATGGATGCTGCCAACAAGGCCGGCATTTACGTGCCGCACTTCTGCTATCACAAGAAACTGTCGATCGCCGCCAACTGCCGCATGTGTCTGGTGCAGGTGGAGAAGGCGCCGAAGCCGCTGCCGGCCTGCGCAACGCCGGTCACCAACGGCATGAAGGTGTGGACGCATACAGACACTGCAGTGAACGCCCAGAAGGGCGTCATGGAGTTCCTGCTGATCAACCATCCGCTCGATTGCCCGATCTGCGATCAGGGCGGTGAATGCCAGCTGCAGGATCTGGCGGTGGGTTATGGCGGCAGCGAATCGCGTTATGAGGAGGACAAGCGCGTCGTCGCCAACAAGAACCTCGGGCCGCTGATTTCGACGGACATGACGCGCTGCATCCACTGCACGCGCTGTGTGCGTTTCGGCCAGGAAATCGCCGGCATCATGGAACTGGGCATGATCGGCCGCGGCGAACATTCGGAAATCATCACCTTTGTCGGCAAAACCGTCGACTCGGAACTGTCGGGTAATGCCATCGACCTGTGTCCGGTCGGCGCGCTGACCTCGAAACCCTTCCGTTACAGTGCCCGCACCTGGGAACTGACGCGCAAGCCTTCGGTCAGCCCGCACTGCGGTCTCGGTTCCAACCTGACATTGCAGATGAAGCAGAACCGTGTGATGCGCGCCTTGCCGCGCGACAACGAAGCGGTCAACGAATGCTGGTTGTCGGACAAGGATCGTTTTTCCTACGAGGCGCTGAATTCGGACAAACGCCTGGCCAAGCCGATGCTGAAAAAAGGCGGGCAGTGGCAGGAAGTTGAATGGCCAGTGGTGCTGGAATTCATCGCATCCGAACTGAAACGCATCAAGGCCGCGCACAGCGCTGAGTCTATCGGTGCATTGGCGACGCCGCACCAGACGCTGGAAGAACTGCATCTGCTGCAAAAACTGCTGCGTGGCTACGGTTCGGGCAATGTCGATTTCCGTCTGCGGCAGGCTGATTTCAGTGCTGACGGCAAACTCGCGGGCATTCCCTGGCTGGGCATGAACATCGCTGACATCGCGACGCTGGATCGCGTGCTGGTGGTGGGATCGACCTTGCGCAAGGATCATCCGCTGCTCGCGCACCGCCTGCGCCAGTCGACGAAAAAACAGACCCAGCTGAACCTGATTCACGCTGCCGATGACGATCTGCTGATGCGCATCGCCAACAAGGCCATCGTCGCGCCGGCACTGCTGCCGCAGACGCTGGCACAGGTGGTGAGGGCCGTTGCCGAAATCAAGAACGCTGCAGTGCCCGAAGCGGTGCGTGCTGCGGTGGCCGGCGTTATTGTCACTGATGCCGCCAAACGTATTGCCGAAAGCCTGACCACGGGCGAGAAACCCGCTGTGTTCCTCGGTAACTTTGCTGAACAACATGCTGCTGCCGGCGCCTTGCATGCGATGGCACAGGCACTGGGTGAAATCCTCGGCTGCCCCTTCGGTTTCCTCGGCGCCGCAGCGAACAGTGTCGGCGGTTACGTCGCCGGCTGTGTACCGACCGGCAAAGTGACAGGCAAAAATGCGCGGCAGATGATGGAGTCGCCGCTGAAGGCGTACCTGCTGCTCGGCGTTGAGCCCGAACTCGACATGCACAATCCGCGGCAGGCAGTCGCCGCACTGAAACAGGCGGAACTGGTCGTTGCGATGAGCCCGTTCCTGCATGGCGCGACTG
>CAZSIR010000254.1:0-2168 GCA_964606765.1 uncultured Bordetella sp.
GGCCTTCGGGCGGGTCGAAGGTGAAGCCGCCCATGTGGTCGGCGAGCACCATCTGGGTCACGGTTTCGAACATCGGCACCTCGACCGCCTGTCCCTTGCCGCTGCGGCTGCGCGCGAACAATGCGGTGGTGACGGCATTGACGGCGGCGAGTCCGGTGATGCGGTCGGCGATGGCCAGCGGCGCGTAACGCGGCGCGGTGGCGCCGGCTTCGTGCAGCAGGGAGGGCATCGCGGCCATGCCCTGGATCAGGTCGTCGTAGGCGGGCTGCGCGGCATAGGGTCCGCGCTGGCTGAAGCCGTAGGCGCCGACATAGATGATTTTAGGGTTGATCGCGGCGACTTCCTCGTAGGACAGCTTCAGCCGTTTCATCGCCTGCGGCCGCACGTTGTAGAACAGCACGTCCGCGGTTTTCATCAGCTTGTGCAGCGCGGCCAGGCCTTCGGGTTTCTTCAGGTCGAGCACGATCGAGCGCTTGTTGCGGTTGTGGTGCAGGAATATGTGGCCCATCGCCGGGTGCCGCATCGGCGCGATGTGGCGCAGGATGTCGCCGTCCGGGGGCTCGACCTTGATGATGTCGGCGCCGAGGTCGCCCAGCAGCTGCGTCGCAAACGGTCCCATCACCACCGAACTCAGATCGATGATGCGCACGCCATCCAGTGGTTGGGACATCCCGGTTCTCCTCAATTGGATTTTATGCCGCAGCAAAGCAGTGCCGGGCCTTGGTGAAAAACCCTGCGATTCTACCGAATTGTGCGGTCCTGCGACCCTTCGCCGCATCGCCGCGGGTGGCATGCGCTAGAATCCGCATCATCCTGCAACAACAGCCGGACCGCCGGCTCTGATCATGGCACTGACCCTGGAAGAATACGAAAGTCTCAATCCGCGCTGCGAGATCGAGCACGAAGGCGTCAACATGGTGTTTTCCGCGCCCAGCCAGCTCACCCGCTGGCGCGTCGAATCGATTTACACCAAGGAACCGTGGACGCTGGAGTGGATCGCCAGCTTCCAGCCGGACGAAATCCTGCTCGACTGCGGCGCCAACGTCGGCATGTACACGATCTGGGCGGCGGCCACCCGCAAAGTCCGGGTGTTTTCTTTCGAACCGGAATCGCAGAACTACGCGCTGCTCAACCGCAACATCCAGAACAACCGGCTGCAGGGGCTGGTCAAGGCCTATTGCATGGGCCTGTCCGACAAATCCGGGCTGTTTGACCTGCACATGGCCGACATGCGCGTCGGCGGTTCCTGCCACGCGGTGGACGAGGCGCTGGATTTTGAGCTCAAGCCGCTGAAATCCCTGTTTGTTCAGGGCTGCATTGCGAAGACGCTGGATGAACTGGTTGGCGACGGCGCAGTGCCGGTGCCGACGCACATCAAGATCGACGTTGACGGCTTCGAGCACAGGGTCATCGCCGGTGCGCGCAGGACGCTGGTCAACCCCGCGGTGCGCTCATTGCTGATCGAAACCAACCAGAACCTGGCCGACCACATGGCCATGGTGCGCGAGCTGAACGCGCTGGGTTTCATGCATGATGCCGCGCAGGTGCGGCGCGCCGAACGCAAGGAAGGCACTTTCAAGGGAGTGGCGGAGCATGTTTTTAGACGCTGAAATGCAGCTGGCCTACAAGGTCGGCAACGTACCGTTCAACATGTTTCCCTATCCGCATTTTTATGTGCCGGATGTTTTTCCCGCGGAGTTTTACCAGGCCATCCAGCAGAACCTGCCTGACCCGCAGGCCATGGTGCCGATCGAGAAGGCGCGGCCGGTCAAGGGTTACCCGGAGCGTTTTGTGCTCGATTTCAACGAGAAGGGCATGGCCGGATTGCCCGAATCCAAGCGCAAGTTCTGGGAGGACATCCACGACTGGCTGGTGGTGAAGGGCAATTTCGGCACGCTGGTGTTCGAGAAATTCAAGCCCTTCATCGAGCAGCGCTTCCGCGGCCGCACCGATCTCGAATTCCAGTCTGAAACCCTGCTGGTGCAGGACACCACCAATTACAACCTCGGGCCGCATTCGGATTCGCCGCGCAAGGTTATTACCATGCTGTTCTACCTGCCGCCGGACCGCTCGCAGCTGCATCTCGGCACCTCGATGTACCTGCCCAATGATCCCGACTTCCGCTGCCCCGGCGGGCCGCATTACGACCGCGCCAGTTTTTCCCGGCT
>CAZSIR010000255.1:0-2162 GCA_964606765.1 uncultured Bordetella sp.
TGCATTGCGCCGGGATCGGCGAGGGAAACACTGTGGATTCGGCAGGCACCAGCTGCGCGAGTTCTTCCGGGGTCAACATGCACGCCTCCTGAGGGGTAAACGCGCTGAGCATTCGCCGGTTCGCCGTTTATGGTGACGGCGGTTATTGTGTGCAGTGAGCGGCGCGGAGTCATTCTGGGGCGGAAGACTGAGCCCTGTCAATCGAAGCAGGAAGCTCAGGCCGCGAGTTGTGCCTTGTTCCGAATCCACTGTGAAAACAGCCACTTCGCGCCCCTGGTCGGCGCCAATCCCGCATGCGCGGTATTCATGTCGCCACAGCCATCGGCCCCGACATTGCTGAATATCAGCGCATCGCCGGTCGCACCGCGGAACCTGAAGTCCAGTTTGGGAAAATCCGTTTCACCGCCTTCATAGTCGGCGTTCAGATAAATCAGGCAGGTCATGACGCGCTGGCCGCGTTGGCGCACCAGTTCCGCGAAATGCGGCACCGAAACGTGGAAAAAATCGACATGCAGCCTGTACTGCTCGCCGGGGGAGTAATGCAAGACCTCCGGCGGCTCCAGGGCGTCCGCCCCGACCCCGGCCGCTGCAGCGATGCGTTGCCGGACCAGTTGCATGACGACATCCGTGTCAATCAGTGAAAACGCCGACCCGGTGTTGGTGCGCATCGGATCCTCCTTGAGGCGATGCTGCTGCACATCGTAGACCTTCGCCCGCTCGAGGCGCGGCGCGGCATGGCCGCGCAGATGTGCGCATATCAGCGGCGAAAGAAATCCTTCGCTGACTGAAAACCGCGGCTCATGGCGCAGGATCCGCATCGGTGGCGGCGCCAGCCATGATTCCAGGTCTGTTGCGTCATTCAGGCCCGCGCCCGCGAGTAGCCGGATCTGCCTGGCGGCATGGCCGTGGCCCAGTTCGGCCGCGCGTCGCAGCGCAGCCAGTGCCTTGACCAGACTCCGTTCCGTACCCAGCCCGATGACCGCCAGCAGCGCCAGGCAATGCCAGGCATCCGCATTGTTCAGCCGCGCCGCGGCCTCGATCAGTTTCACGCCTTCGGATGGAGAACAGGGGCCTTCGCGGCCAAGCACCAGGCGCAGGCCAGCCTCCTTCATCAATCGGGGGTTGCCGGCGCCGGCAGCACGCGTTTGTGCCTCTGCGCCGGCACGGGATTGCTGCAATGCCCGGGATGTCACCGCTGTGCGGCAGCACCCAGTACGCATCGCCCCATCTGCCTCGGGGCCTGCATGCTGAATACCTCCTCGTATGGTTTCGGCCCCTTTTTTTCGGGGGGCTCGGTACTACGCCAATGCCTGAAGCCTGCACTGCAGATAACCTGAACCGGGTACGCGCACCCACATGCGCCTGGCCCGGCCCGGCAACCACTGCCACGAAACTTACAAGAATTCCCCGTGTTCGTAAATCATAATTTACAACCGGGCCGGCTGCGTCGGACATCCAGCAAGGCTGCAAGCGTAAATTTGTCAGGTCAGGCGCCAGCCCGCGTGAATGCGGCCGGCCAGCCGGCTGGGATCAGGCGGCTATTTCACAACCTGCAGGCGGGGGCGCGGGGGAGAACCGTCCGGCTTGGGATCATCCGGCTTTTCGGGTGCAGCTGCCGGCAGCGCCACGCCGGCAGGCAGGGTTGACTGGATCTGGCTTTCATCGGGGAAAAACAGGCCCTGTCCGTTTTCACGGGCAAATATGCCCTGCACGGCGGACAGCGGAATCGAGCATTCGCGCGACACGCCGCCGAATCGCGCCGAGAACTGGATCAGGTCAGCGCCGATGGTCAGCTTGTGGGTGGCGTCATAACTGAGGTTAAGCACGATTTCGCCGTTTTTGACGTGCTCCATCGGCACCCGCGTGTTTTCGTCGACCCTCACCGACAGGTACGGCGTCAGCCCGCTGTCGCAGGCCCATTCGTGGATGGCGCGGATCAGGTACGGCTTGGTTGAACGCTCGGCCATGGGCGGCGGAATTACTTGCGCATCACCTTCTCGGATGCCGTCAGCGCGTCGATGTAGGCCGGCCGGCTGAACAGGCGTTCGGCGTACTTCATCAGCGGCGCAGCCTGCTTGCCGAGCTGGATGCCGTAGTGATCAAGGCGCCACAGCAACGGCGCAATCGCGACGTCGAGCATCGAGAACTCCTCGCCCAGCATG
>CAZSIR010000256.1:0-2108 GCA_964606765.1 uncultured Bordetella sp.
ACAACATGCAGGTCTGCGTGCCGGCGACGCCGGTGCAGATGTATTACCTGCTGCGGCGGCAGATGGTGCGTCCGTACCGCAAGCCGCTGATCATTTTTTCGCCGAAGAGCCTGCTGCGCCACAAGGAATCGGTGTCGCCGCTGGAAGAGTTTGCCAATGACAAGTTCAATCCGGTCAATGAGGACTGGGATTCGCGCGAAATCGATCCGGAAAAAGTCGAGCGCGTGATTTTCTGCAGCGGCAAGGTCTATTACGACCTGCGCGCCGAGCGCCGCGCGCGCGGCATCCAGAACCTGCCGCTGGTGCGCATTGCGCAGATCTATCCCTTTGCGCACGAGGAATTCCGCGCGCAGATCGTGCGTTACAAGAATGCCAAGGAAATCGTCTGGTGCCAGGAAGAACCGCGCAACCAGGGGTCATGGCGCCACATCCAGCATTACCTGATGCGCCACCTGCTGCCCGACCAGAAGCTGTACTACGCCGGGCGTGATTCTTCGGCCTCACCGGCGGCCGGTTACAAGTCGCTGCACGAAAAACAGCAGAAGGAACTGGTGGACCAGGCGCTGACGCTGTCCGGCGGCAGCGAGCCCCGGATGTTCCGGCCGCGGCCGCTGGCCGAGGGCGAAGAGCACTAGGCCTTGCCAATAATTATCAATTAAATCAATAGATTACGGAGCAATCATGCTTGTCGAAGTGAAGGTGCCGCAACTCTCGGAGTCAGTAGCCGAGGCGACACTGGTGTCATGGCACAAGAAGGCTGGTGAATTCGTCAAGCGCGACGAGAACCTGGTGGACATCGAGACCGACAAGGTCGTGCTCGAAACACCGGCGCCGCAGGCGGGCGTGCTGGTGAAAATCATCAAGGCCGACGGCGGCACGGTGACCAGCAACGAAATCATCGCGACCATCGATACCGATGCGAAGCCGGAGGCAGGCAAGGCAGAGGCGGCCCCGGCGTCTGGCGCTGCGAAGCCGGCCGCTACCGCGGCGCCGGCCAAAGCACCGGCAAGCGGCGCCCCGGCAATGCCTGCGGCACAGAAGCAGGCTGCGGACAAGAACATCGACACCGCTTCCCTCAGCGGCACCGGTCGCGGCGGTCGTGTCACCAAGGGCGATGTGCTGCAGGCGGCGGAGGGCGGCAGCAGGCCCGCAGCCCCGGCGGCTGCCGCAGCAGCATCGCGCGTGATGCCGACCGTGGACCTCGGTGACCTGGGTGACCGTCCGGAGCAGCGCGTTCCGATGTCGCGGCTGCGCGCACGCATCGCCGAACGCCTGGTGCAGTCGCAATCCACCGCGGCCATCCTGACCACGTTCAACGAGGTCAACATGCAGCCGGTGATCGACCTGCGCAACAAGTACAAGGACAAATTCGAGAAAGAGCACGGCGTGAAGCTCGGCTTCATGTCCTTTTTCGTCAAGGCGGCGGTGCATGCGCTGAAAAAATACCCGCTGGTCAATGCCTCGATCGACGGCAACGACATCGTGTATCACGGTTATCACGACGTCGGCATCGCGGTGGGCAGTCCGCGCGGCCTGGTGGTGCCGATCCTGCGCAACTGCGACCAGCTGAGCCTGGCCGACATCGAGAAGCAGATCGCTGAATTCGGCAAACGCGCGCAGGACGGCAAGCTGACGATTGAAGAGCTGACCGGCGGCACCTTCTCGATTTCCAACGGCGGCGTGTTCGGCTCGATGCTGTCGACGCCGATCATCAATCCGCCGCAGAGCGCGATCCTCGGTGTGCATGCCACCAAGGAGCGTCCGGTGGTCGAGAACGGCCAGATCGTGATCCGGCCGATGAACTACCTGGCGCTGTCGTACGACCATCGCATCATCGACGGCCGCGAAGCCGTGCTGTCGCTGGTGGCGATGAAGGAAGCGCTGGAAGACCCGGCGCGCCTGTTGCTGGATATCTGATCAAAAAGACATGGCCAAATCATTTGATGTCGTAGTCATCGGCGCCGGTCCCGGCGGTTACATCGCGGCCATTCGTGCCGCCCAGCTCGGACTGCAGGTTGCCTGCATCGACGAGTGGAGCACGCCGGAGGGCAAGCCCGCGCCCGGCGGCACCTGCACCAACGTCGGCTGCATACCGTCCAAGGCGCTGC
>CAZSIR010000257.1:0-2102 GCA_964606765.1 uncultured Bordetella sp.
TGCGGTTGACGTCGCCCGCCGCCAGCACCACGGCCTTGGCGCGGATCACCGTCCACTCGCCGCTGCGGAAATTGAAGGCGATGGCGCCGTAGGCACGGTTGTCTTTCACCAGTAATTGCACCACCATGGTACGCATCAGCACCGTGGCCTTGCCTTTGCGCACCCGCTCGCCGAGGTGTTTCTTGAAATCGGTACCGTCGAAATTGATGTGGTACGTTCCCGGCAGGCCGAACGAGCGCAGACGGTAATAATCACCGGTCTGGCGATCCCTGAAATCCACGCCCATGGCTTCAATCTTGCGGAAAATGCGCGGCATTTCATGGATCACCCGACCGGCGACCGCCATGTCGACGATGCCGTCGGTCAATTCCGGCACATGCTTCAGCAGGAACTCCGGCGTATCCCATTCCGGGCCGGTGTCCATCACCGTCAGGTAATGGTCGACGCCGCAGCCGATGCTGCCGCAATGGTCGAGGATCTTGCCTTTTTCGCAGATCACCACCTTCAGCCCGGCTTCCAGCGCCGGAATCGCGGCCATGCTGCCAGCCACGCCGCCGCCGACAATCAGCACATCGGTTTCCAGGTTCATGAATTCGCCGCTCATCCCGCCCGCCTCCGCCGGTTGCATGGTCGGTGGAATGCTAAGCGCGGCTCCGCCGCCGCACCAGTGACGCGATGGTGTTTTTTCAGGACTTTCCTACGCTCAGGCCGCGCGCAACCTGAACTGGCGTGGCGACTGTCCGTGCAACTGGCGAAAACGGCGGGCAAAGTAGGCTTCGTCCTCGAAACCGACCGCGCGTGCGACCTCGCCCACGCGCTGCGTCGTGTGCTTCAGCAGCTCACAGGCCTTTTCCATGCGCCGTTCCGTGACGAGATCGACGAAGGTTTTCCCGGTTTCCTTCTTGATCAGGTGCGCCAGGTAATTCGGCGACAGGTCGGCCGCAGCGGCGGCATCCGCAAGCTGGATGCGCCGCGCATAGTGTTCGCGCACATGGCGCATGACCCGCGCCAGGGCTTCACGGCGGCTGGCGCGCTGCGCCTTGCCGGCGGCCAGCGCCGCCAGCGCTTTTTCGTGGCGGCGACACACGGTGCCCAGCAGCAGCAACAGGTGGCCGCGGATGATTTCCATCGATCCATGACGCGGCCGCGCATTTTCAGACTGCATGCACCGGCAGGCCTCGACCGACCGCGCCAGTTCCGCGCCTTTGAGCGAGAAATCCGCGTATTCCTGGAACAGGAACGGCGCCAGCTCCGGCGCCCGCGCCAGCGGCACATCCTCCAGGTCCAGCACATCCACATCCAGTTCGGGCCGCAGAAAGCCGAGGTTGAAGCTGATGATGAAAAAAAGCGATCCCGGCGGGTGCGGCACGCGATGCACCCGGTACGGCAGGACAAAACTCAAGCCGCCGGGACCGAGCGGCCGCTTGCTTGCCGCGATGTGCTGGACCGTGCGGCCGGCCAGATTGATCTGGATCTGGAAATACTCGTGGCGGTGCGCGTCGGCAATGCGGGTGACGCTTTTTTCGTCACGAATGGCGAAATCAGGACCGGCGGCGCGATCCGCCATCGAGTACGTACGGATCGCGCGCGCCATGGCGCTTACTGGATGTCTTTTACCGCCGCCTTCAGAATCGGCGACAGCGAGGCACTGCCCCGCGCCAGTTCCGCCATGGCCTTTTGCTGCACGGCGCCGTCCATCGGCGCCAGCAGGCGCTCGCCCTTGCGCGATTCCTCCAGCAGCGCCGGATCCTTCATCGCCGCGTTCACCGCAGTGCGGAAAGCCGCGACCGCCTGCGCATCCATGTTCGGCGGGCCGATATAGCTGCGATGGGTTTCGAGCACGGTTGCCATCGCCTGCACCACGCCGCGCTTTGCCGCGGGCACGATTGTGGTGACGATGGGGATGTTCGGGTAATCAGGCGAGGGTTGCGAGGTCACCATCATGATCGGCAGCTTGTCTCCCGAGCGTATGCTGCCCAGCGACTCGCTCCAGCCGGTGATATGGCCGTCGCCATCGCCCTTGATCACCGCCAGCGAAGTGTCGGCGTTGCCTTCGTAGCCGGTCACCGCCTTGACCTTGAAACCCAGTGCATCACCGAGCA
>CAZSIR010000258.1:0-2083 GCA_964606765.1 uncultured Bordetella sp.
CGGCGCGCCCCAGAACGCCATCACCGCGTCGCCGATGTACTTGTCCAGCGTGCCGCGGTGGCCCTCGCGAATCACCAGGCTCATCGTGGTCAGGTAATCATTGATATACAGCGACAAATCGTCAGGGGACAGGCTTTCTGAAATCGTGGTGAAGCCGCGCACATCGGAAAACAGCACCGAAAGGTCTTCCGCGCGCGGCGCCATGTTGAACTGCTCCGGATTGCGCGCCATTTCCTCGACCAGTTCCGGCGGCACATACTGGCCGAACAGCCCTGTGATGAGTTTGGTGCCGCGCGCCTCGACCAGGAAGCCGTACGCCATGTTGAAGGTGAAAAGAACGAGCACCATCAGGATGCCCGAGGCCAGGGGCAGCACCAGATGTCCGGAATGGAACACCACCAGGTTGGTGCCGACCACCGCCACCAGCACCAGCACCGTGACCAGCATGGATTTGAACGGGGTCAGCAGGGGCAGGAGCAGCGCCATCGCCACGCCGGAGAGCAGCAGCAGCACAAACTCCGCCCCCACGACATACGGCGGACGCTGCTTGATGGTGCCGTCGAGGATGCCGCCGATCAGGTTGGCATGGATTTCAACCCCCGGATACACCGGGTCCACCGGCGTTGCCCGCAGATCCAGCAGTCCTGGCGCCGTGGTGCCGATCAGCGCAATCTTGCCGCGCAGTTCCTCGACCGGGATGCGCTCATGCAGCACATCAACCAGCGAGTAATAGCGGAAACTGCCCTTGCCGCCGCGGTAAGGCACCAGCGCTGCCGCTTGGAAGTCCACGGGAATCTCGAAGGGACCCGACTTGATCCACTCCAGGCCGCTGTAATTCGCGGTGCTGCCATCCTGGCTGATCACCGGCGTGATCGGCGGCTGGCCATGCACCGCGCGCACCATCGCCAGTGACAGCGGTTCGTAGTAGGCGCCGGCATGCTCGACCAGCATCGGCACGCGTCGCGAAATGCCATCCTGGTCCGGCAGGGGATTGATATGCCCGGCACTCATTGCGGAACGCTGCAGGCGCTCGAGATTTGCCGTGTATCCCGCCCAGGAAGTGACGCCGACCCGGCGCTCGCCGAACACGCCCGCCGGCAGCACCGGCGGCGGCAGCATGCCCTTGCGCGTCGCCGTCGCCGGATCGTCGCTGAGGAACACGTTGCCGAGGACGACCGCGCGCCCCTTCATCTTGCTGGCAAATATGTCGTCGTATTCGAGTTGGGGCCGCACCTGCTCCAGTACATCCTGGAATTGCGGAACCCCCTTCAGCTCGCGCTTGCCGAGCCGTTCCAGCACGCGGATGCCGGAGGACTCGTCACGCTCGGCAAACACCACGTCGAATCCGACCACGGCGATGCTGTATTTGTCGAAAAGCTTGTCGAGCAGCAATGCCAGCCGGTCGCGCGGCCATGGCCAGCGGCCTTCGCCGCCCTTTTCCTTTTCCTGCAGGCTTTTTTCGTCGATGTCGAGGATGACCACGCGCGGATCGACGGTGCGCGGCATGGTCAGGCGAAGGCGCGTGTCGTATACGATGGCCTCGAGATTTTCGAGCAGCGGAAGGCGGAAGATGTGTACGGCATGCGCGAGAAACAGGGCGACTATCGCCATGCCGATCGCTATGCGCGCAATGTGTTTTTTCACCCTGTCATCCTGGTGCTCGCCGTGCCGGCAGGATCATCATGCCGGCACTGCGTGTTGCGGATCTGCGCGGGCTGTTGCCGCCCCATGCGCGATCGGCGCTCTGCAAAAACGCCGGGCGCAATTGTTATCGCTTTACAAAAAATTCCATCTTCACGCCGGCCAGTTCGATGACATCGTGATCCTGCAGCGGCTGGGCCTGGGCATCGATCATCTTGCCGTTGATCACCGGAAACTTGGCACCTTCAACATGGGTGATGAAATAGCCCTGTGGTCGTCGCGTGATCACGGCCACCTGCAGCCCGGGCTTGCCCAGCGTGGTCAGATTCTTGACCAGGTCGAGCTCTTTGCCTGCGCTCGGACCGGTCAGTATCTGCACGGCAGCCAGGGGCTGCGCTTCGGCGGGTTTTGCCGGTGCGGCAGCCATTGCTGGTGCTGCTGC
>CAZSIR010000259.1:0-2059 GCA_964606765.1 uncultured Bordetella sp.
TCGGCTCCAAGGGCCTGATGCACTACGAAATCGATTTCGGTACCTGGGATACGCCGCACCTCTTGCACAACAATTCCGTGCTCTACATCCAGCGCGGCAAGGACGGCTGGGCCAAGCGCGAAGACATCAAGTTGCCGGAGTCCGACATGTTCCGCGCCGAACTCGAAGCCTTCGCCGGCAGCTGCCTGTCGGGCAAGCCGAATGAACTGACCGCGCACAACGGCAATGTCGCAGTGGCGATGACCAATGCCGCGCTGAAGTCGATCGACCGCAAGGGCCTCTGCGTCACCATCGACGAAGTGATGGGTGATGCCCGCGCCAAAAACGACGCCAAGCGCGCAGCCTGATCGGAGAATGACCATGTCGAAACTTGCCACCCGTTACTTCATCGACCTGACCCAGCCCGAGATTGCCGGGCAGCTGAAAAAGAATCCGCTGGTAATCCTGCCCGCGGGCAGCGTCGAACAGCACGGGCCGCACCTGCCCACCGGCACCGACATCTATGCCGCCAACGTGATCGGCCATGCCGTGGCCGAACGCATGGACGGCCTGGTGCTGCCGGGCGGGCCGCTGGGCGTGACACCGATGCACATGCCCTTCGAAGGCACCATCACGCTGACACCGGACACCTATCAGCGCGTCGTCACCGAGACCTGCGCCTCCACCGCGCAACACGGTGCAAAACGCCTGCTGATCCTGAACTGGCATGAAGGCAATATCCCCTCGCTGGCGATCGCTTCCGAGAAGCTGCATCGTGAAGTCGGCATGAGCGTGATCGTGGTCCAGGCCTGCTATGTCGCCGCCGAACTCTATGGCCACGACTGCGGCGGACTGACCCACGGCGGCGAGATCGAAGCGCTGGCCGTACTGGCCTACCAGCCGGAGCTGGTGCACCTCGACCGTATCGACAATGTCAATTCGTCCGACCACAGCCATGGCCGCAAATGGGACCGCCTGCGCCGCACGCGCAGCTATCAGCCGGTGTTGCGCGACATCAAGACCATTGCCGCCACCGGCTGGTACGGTGCGCCGGAACACGCCACTGCGGCAAAAGGTTTGAAGATGCTCAACGACATCGCCGACGCCATCGCCAAGGAATGCGGCGAAATCTTTACGCTGCTCGACGAGGCGCAAGGTGGCACCGCAGAAATCAAACATCTGAAAATCGCGGGCTAAGCACAATGGCGAAGGTACTCACTCAAGCCCAGGCCAAAAGCATGGGGCTGCCCGGCCGCAAATCGCTGGAAATCGTGTCCGGCGAAAAAGGCGCTCAGGCGGTCACGCTGCGGCTGGTGGAAATCCCGCCGGTCAAACCCGGCGACAGTCCGCGCGGCCGGCATTTTCATCAGGGTTTCGAGGAATGCATTTTCGTGATGTCCGGCGAAGGCTGCACCGAGGCCGACAGCGGCAACTACCCGCTGAAGGCCGGCGACACCATCCTGATCCCTTCCGGCGAAAAACACGCCACGCGCAACACCGGTGCTGAACCGCTGGTGCTGCTGTGTTTTTTCCCGGTCGCCGATATCTCGAAACGCACGCAGGAAGCACAACCCCCTAAATCCTAGCCACAGAGGACGCAGAGAGCACAGAGAAAACCCTCGAGATATCAAAAGTGTCTTTTCAGGGTGTCTTTCGCAGTTCTCTGTGTCCTCTGTGACCTCTGTGGCTAAAAAGGTTTTCTCATGAGCATCGATGTCATCTGTCTCCGCCCCGAAGCCGATTTCACCCGCGTCGGGGTCACCCCGCCAAAGAACATCAACATTGCCTACCGCAAGCCGGACGACGCCGACCTGCCGGCGCTGATGAAACAGGCGTGCGCAGTGGTGATGCCCGCAGTTGGCCCCAAGCTGCCAGCGGCGCTGTTCGAAGGCACGACACTGAAAGTGGTGCAGATCACCGGCGCCGGTGTGGATCGCCTGGATGAAGGCGCGCTGAAAAAACTCGGCATCCCGGTCGCCAACGTGCCCGGCGGCAGCAACACCGCGCTGGCCGAATATACGACGGCCTGCGCCTCGGTGCTGCTGCGGCGCTTTGCATGGGCCGATGCCGAAATCAAGAA
>CAZSIR010000260.1:0-2045 GCA_964606765.1 uncultured Bordetella sp.
GTGCCTGTGCCCGAAAACCGGGCAGCCGGATTTCGCAACCCTGATTCTCGATTACGTGCCGGACAAGCGCTGCATCGAACTGAAAAGCCTGAAGCTTTACATCTGGTCGTTCCGCAACGAAGGCAAATTCCACGAAGCGGTGACCAACCAAATCCTTGACGACCTGGTGCGCGCCATCAGGCCGCGTTATATGCACCTGACGGCGCGCTTCTATGTTCGCGGCGGCATTTTCACCACGGTCAGCGCACAGCATGTCCAACGCGGTTTCAAACCGGCCAACATGCCCGACATGCCCCTGCTCGCGCCTGAATCACCGGTGCGCTGACGGAGCCACGTTGAACCCGCGTCTCGAACAGCTGCAGAGTTATCCATTCCAGCGCCTGACCGCGCTGCTTGCCGGCAATCAGCCGCCGGCCGGTGTGCAGCCGGTCAACCTGCACATCGGCGAACCCAAACATCCGACGCCGGCCTTCATCCGCGACACGCTGGTCGCCAGCCTCGACGGACTGTCCGCTTATCCGGCCACGCTGGGCAGCGACGCCTTGCGCATGACCATCGCGCAGTGGATTGCACGGCGTTACGGGATTGCGCAGCCCGATGCCGCGACACAGGTGCTGCCGGTCAACGGCAGCCGTGAAGCGCTGTTTGCCTTCGCGCAGTCGGTGATCGACAGCAGCCGTCCGTCTCCGGTGGTGATCTGCCCCAATCCCTTCTATCAGATTTATGAAGGTGCGGCATTGCTCGCCGGCGCGCAACCGGAATTCATCCACACACTGGCGGACGACAACTACGCCTTCAATCCCGGCCAGTTGCCTGAAGCCCTGTGGCAGCGCGCGCAATTGCTCTATGTCTGTTCCCCGGGCAATCCCACCGGCAAGGTTTTGACATTGACGGACTGGCAAGGCCTGTTCGAATACGCCGATCGTTACAACTGCGTAATCGCCGCCGACGAGTGTTACTCGGAGATCTATTTCGACGAAGCCAAACCGCCGCTGGGCGCACTGGCTGCGGCCGTGCAGCTTGGCCGCGCCGATTTCCGCAGGCTGGTGGTGTTCTCCAGCCTGTCGAAACGTTCCAGCGTGCCGGGCATGCGCTCGGGCTTTGTCGCCGGAGACGCCGCGATCCTGAAAAAGTTTCACCTCTACCGCACCTACCACGGCGGTGCTATGAGCCCGCCGGTGCAGGAGGCCAGCATCGCGGCCTGGCGCGATGAAACCCATGTCGTCGCCAACCGCGCGCTGTACCTGGAAAAATTCAGGGCGGTGATCGACATCCTGCGCCCGGCCCTCCCGGCGGAATGGCCCGACGCCGCGTTTTACCTGTGGCTGAAAACGCCGCTCGACGACGTCGAATTCACGCGCCGGCTCTATGCGGCGGAAGGCGTCAGCGTGCTGCCCGGCAGTTATCTCGCACGCGAAGCGCGCGGCGTCAATCCGGGGACCGGACGCATCCGCATCGCGCTGGTCGCCACGGTGGCCGAATGTGTCGAAGCGGCGCACCGCCTGCGGCGGTTTGCCGCCTCATTGTAAAAAAGGAACGGACATGCAAAAACTGCAGAACACCATCGAACAGGCCTGGGAAAACCGCGCCACGCTCTCACCCGCCGCCGCTCCCGCCGATGTGCGCAAGGCGGTGGACGACACCATCGCCATGCTTGATGCCGGCACACTGCGCGTTGCCGAAAAGAAGAACGGGCAATGGCAGACCAATGAATGGGCGAAAAAAGCCGTGCTGCTGTCGTTCCGGCTGCAGGACAACGTGGTGATGCAGGACGGCACCACGCGCTATTACGACAAGGTCGCGCCGAAATTCGCCAATTACGACGAGGCCGCGTTCAAGGCCGGCGGTTTCCGCGTGGTGCCGCCCGCTGCCGCGCGGCGCGGCGTGTTCATCGCCAAAAACGTGATCCTGATGCCCTCCTTCGTCAACATCGGCGCCTACGTCGATGAAGGCACCATGGTCGACACCTGGGCCACGGTGGGTTCCTGCGCACAGATCGGCAAAAACGTGCACCTGTCCGGCGGCGTCGGCATCGGCGGCGTGCT
>CAZSIR010000261.1:0-2034 GCA_964606765.1 uncultured Bordetella sp.
TGCTGAGCGGGAGCCTGGCCTTTCTGGTCACCAAGATCGATGTGGACCGCGGCGCGGGCGAGACCACTTCCGTTGTTGCGCGGGAAGCGGCCAAGCGCCTGGAAAGCGCAATCCGCGAGCGCCGCGAGCAGGAAACCCCCCGCTACATCGCCTGGGCGTTTGGTTACTCCGCTGCGGCGACACTGGTATACGTTTTGATCGTCTGGCTGCTGTTTCGCGGCAACCGCTGGATCGGGGCGCGGCTGTCAGTGGCGGCAACCGAACGCGCTGAAAGACTGCAGGTCGGCGGTGTGCGACTGCTGGATTCCTCCCATGTATTCCTGATCACGCGGCGGTTTTTTTCACTGCTGGCCTGGGGCATCGTGCTGCTGCTGACCAGCGGCTGGCTGACGTTTGTGCTGGAGAAATTTCCCTATACCCGGCCCTGGGGCGAGGGGATGGAAGGGGAGCTGATCCGGATTTTCAAACGGGTCGCGCTGGCAATCGTGGAAGCGATGCCCGGCCTGTTCCTGGTATTGATCATTTTCCTGATTGCCCGCGGCATCGTCCGCATCGCCGCAGTGTTTTTCAACCGCGTCGCCAGCGGCAGCTTCCACGTCGGCTGGCTCGATCCCGACACCGTGGTGCCGACGCAGCGCATTTTCAGTTTCATCGTGTTTGTTTTTGCGCTGGCGATGGCTTATCCCTATCTGCCGGGGGCGGATACGGAGGCATTCAAGGGATTGTCGGTCCTTGTCGGCGTCATGATTTCGCTGGGTGGCGCCAGCGTGCTCGGTCAGGGCTTCAGCGGCCTGATCCTGATGTACATGAAGGCGTTTCGCAGGGGCGATTACGTGCGCATCGGTGATACCGAAGGCACGGTGGCGGAACTCGGCATGTTCGCAACACGCATACGCACCGGCATGGGCGAGGAAATCACGCTGCCCAATGCGGGCATCATGGGAACCACCGTGAAGAATTACTCGAGGGCGGTTGCCGGCAGCGGCTATGTCGTGGATACGGTGGTGACCATCGGATACTCGACACCGTGGCGGCAGGTGCAGGCCATGCTGCTGGAGGCTGCGCGTCGCACCACGGACATTGTGCAGGCGCCGTCGCCGGTGGTGCGCCAGACCGCGTTGTCCGATTATTATGTGGAATACCGCCTGATCGGCTATACCCCGCTGGAACTCCCCCTGGCCCGTGCCGAAGTGCTGAGCCGGCTGCACGGCCATATCCAGGATGTGTTCAATGAATACGGTGTCCAGATCATGTCGCCGCACTATATGATGGATCCGCCGGAACCGCAGGTCGTGCCCAAGGCGCAGTGGTATGCCGCGCCCGCAGCGGCGCCGGTGGAGCGCCCGTCCGGCGGCGGGGACAAATGATCAACTGAATGAAATGCCAATGAGGATTACATGCGCATCCGATATCTGATTACTGTTCTGGCGGTGTTTGCCGCTCCGGCATCCGCGCTCAACATGAGCGGATTCAGGGATGCGCCGCTGACCCGGCTCAGCCCCGATGAGGTTTCACAATTCCGCGCCGTGGTCATGAAGACGCTGGATACTGCGCCGGACGGCGCGACGGTGGAATGGAAGGCGCCCAAGACCCCGTTTGTGACCCGGATCACCCCGCAAAAAAGTTTTTCCGAGGGCAAGCGCAAGTGCCGTGATGTGACCATCGCCTCCGAAGCCAAGGACAGGATGGAGCAAGGTACCTATCAGCTCTGCAAGACCGGCAATGGCGAGTGGGGTTTTGCCAAGCCTCCGGCAAAAAAGGCGGCTGCCAAGTAAACCTGCGCCGGCGTTTCCAGGCCGGCTTTACATTTCAACCCGAGAGCACAAATGAAACTGAAAGCATTTTTATTCCTGATTTTTGCGGGATTCTTCACCGTGACCGCGTGGGCGCAGAATTCCGCCACGCTCGACAAGATACGCAAGACCGGCGTCATCACCATGGGTTATGTCGATGGCAGCGCGCCGTTCTCGTTCAAGGACGGCAGTGGCGAGCCCCAGGGTTATTCGGTTGCGCTCTGCCGTGAGATCGCCAGTG
>CAZSIR010000262.1:0-2011 GCA_964606765.1 uncultured Bordetella sp.
CGGTGATCTGCGAAATCCTCAAGGACAACGGCGAAATGGCGCGGCTGCCGGACCTGATCACCTTTGCCGCGGAACACAAGCTGAAGATCGGCACCATCACCGACCTGATCCAGTACCGCAGCAGCACCGAGTCGCTGGTGAAGCGTGCGACCGAGCGCGACATCGAAACCGCCCACGGCACGTTCCGGCTGGTGGCCTACACCGAGGCGGCGGGCAACCAGACCCACCTCGCGCTGGTGCGCGGCACATTCACCGCGCGCGATGAGGTGCCGGTGCGCGTGCACGAACCGGTGTCGCTGATCGACCTGCTCGACACCGGCGCAACCAGCCATTCCTGGAATCTCCATGACGCGATGGCGGCGATTGCGCGCGAAGGCCGCGGCGTGATCGTGCTGCTGCACCGCCAGGAAACCGCGGCGGAACTGCTGGAGCGCGCGCGGCCGCAGCACGAGCGCGGCGGCGCGGCGAAAATCGTGCTGCGCAATTACGGCATCGGCGCGCAGATCCTGCGCGACCTCGGCGTGAAAAAAATGCGCGTGCTGGCGCAGCCGCTGAAAATGCCCAGCATGGCGGGCTTTGACCTCGAAGTGACGGCTTATCAGCAGCCGCCTAAAGGCGGTGAAGGCGTGAAGGGGTGAAGGCGTGAAAGAAGCCCGCACCATGTTTGCTGTCATTCCCTGTCATTGCGCCTGTATGGAGCGGCACAGTGTCACATTCACATCTTCACTCTTTCACTGCTTCACACATTCACGGGTTTAGCATGGCACGCTACGACGACATCGAAGAGCTGGAACCTGAACACAAGGGCGCGGGCCTGCGTATCGGCATCGTGATGGCGCGCTTCAGCATCGACATCGGCGACGGTCTGCTGTCGAGCTGCACCGCGGCGCTGGTCAGGCATGGCGTGGCAAAAAAGGACATGCGCATCGTGACCGTGCCCGGGGCGCTGGAAATCCCGCTGGCGCTGAAGGCGATGGCGATCAGCGGCCAGTACGACGCCTTGGTGGCGCTGGGTGCGGTGATCCGCGGCGAAACCTATCACTTCGAAATCGTGTCGAATGAATCGGCGCGCGGCATCACCGATGTGCAGCTCGAGACCGGCACGCCGGTCGCCAACGGCATCCTGACCACCGAGAACGACGCGCAAGCCGAAGCGCGCATGCAGCAGAAGGGTCTGGATTGCGCGATCGCGGCGATTGAGATGGCGCATTTGATGAAGCGCCTGAAGGCTGCCGCGGAAAACACATAAGTATTTTATTTTAAACAGTTATTTGTGCCACGTCCGTGGCCGCCTTACCGGAACATGATGAAATCCAGCCGCCGCCGTTCGCGCGAATTCGCATTGCAGGGCCTCTACCAGTGGCAGCTCGCAGGCACCGATCCCGTCACCATTGCTGCGCAGCTGGGTGATGCGGAAGGTTTTTCCAAGATTGATGCCGACTATTTCAACCTGCTGCTGGAAGGCGCGGTGGCGGGTGCGCCGGAAATGGAGCAGCTGATTGCGCCCTTGCTCGACCGCGCCTACAAAAGCCTGTCGCCGGTGGAGCGCGGCATCCTGCTGCTGGCCGGTTTTGAATTCGAGAAGTGCCCCGAGGTGCCGTACCGCGTCGTGATCAACGAGGCCATCGAACTGGCGAAATCCTTCGGCGGCACCGACGGGCACAAATACGTCAACGGCGTGCTCGATAAAATGGCCGCACAGCTGCGCGCGCCGGAAGTGCGGGCCGGACGCGGCTGATGGGCATGTCGAAACATTGAGAGAGCCAAGTGATGGATGATCGACTGAAAAAAAGGATTTACGCGTTTTATTTCGCCGGCCTGCTGAACATGGCGCTGGGCCTGTGGGTGCTGTTTTACGGCGACGCGCTGGAGCAGGGGCCGCGCACGGTCATGCTGCTGTTCTTTTTCGGTTTCGCCGCGGTGGATTTCTGGTTTCCGTCGCAGCTGAAAAAGAAATACGCCGAGCAGCTGGAGCAGTTCCAGCGCATGCAGCGCGAGCAGGCGGCGAAGG
>CAZSIR010000263.1:0-2002 GCA_964606765.1 uncultured Bordetella sp.
CGCTGTATGTGTCGCTGTACAACATCTTCACCAGCCTGCTGCAGATCCTGGGCGTGGTGGGCGGGGATCGCGACTGACCCCGGTTGACGCAAAAAAAAGCGGCCTGCGGGCCGCTTTTTTGTTGCCTTCGATCGAAACTTATTCCCGCTCAAACAGCGCCATCGACTCCACATGCGCGGTATGCGGAAACATGTTGATGACCCCCGCAGCACGCAGCTTGTAACCATGCACCGCCACCAGCACCTCGGCATCGCGCGCCAGCGTTGAAGGGCTGCAGGACACGTAGACGATGCGCCGCGGGCCATTGACGCCGATCAGCTTGACCAGTTCCATCGCGCCATCGCGCGGCGGATCGATCAGCAGCTTGTCGAAGGGCCCCAGCGCCGCCCATTGTTCAGCGTCGATCTTGAACAGGTCCATGGTCAGGAACTGCGTGTTGCCATCCAGACCGTTGCTGAGCGCATTCTCCTCCGCCCGGCTGATCAGGCCCTGGCTGCCTTCGATGCCGGTGACCTGCGCGCCGCTGCGCGCGATCGGCAATGTGAAATTGCCAAGCCCGCAGAACAGGTCGGCGATGCGCTCACCGGGCTGCGGATCCAGCAAATTCAGCGCGCGGCGCACCAGCACCTGGTTGATGGCGTGGTTGACCTGGGTGAAATCGGTCGGACGGAAATGGATGCGCACATCGAATTCGGGCAGCGTGTAGTACAGCGCACCGGTGTCCGGCGGATAAAACAGCGCGGCCGTTTCCGGCCCGCCGGGCTGCAGGTAAAACTTCACCCGGTGGGCATCGGCAAAGACCCGCAGGCTGTTTTCATCTTCAGCGGTCAATGCATCCAGGTTGCGCAGCACCAGCACATCGGCGCCGTCCGCGATGGCCACTTCAATCTGCGGCAGGCGGGCGCGGATGCTGAGGCCGCCTACGAGTTGCCGCAGCAGCGGCAGCAGATCCGAAATCCGTCGCGGCAGCACCTCGCAGCTCCTCATGTCGGCCACGTAGCTGCTGCGCTTTTCGTGGAATCCCACCAGCACGCCGCCCTTCTTGACGACATGCCGCACCGTCAACCGCGCGCGGTGGCGATAGCCCCAGGCGGGGCCGTAAATGGCGGGCAGGATCTGCTCGGGCTGCACCTTGCCGATATGCCGCAGGTTGTCTTCGAGCACGCGCTGCTTGGCGGCAACCTGGGTGCGCGCATCCATGTGCTGCAGGCTGCAGCCGCCGCAAAGACCGAAAAACCTGCAGCCGGGATCGGTGCGCGACGCGCTTTCATCCAGTATCCGCGTGGCGAAACCCTGCTCGAAAGCCGGTTTTTTGCGGTACACCGAGACTTCGGCGCGCTCGCCGGGCAAGGCGCCTTCGACAAACACGACCTTGCCGTCGCGGCGGGCAATGCCGCGGCCTTCCTGGTCGAGGGATTCAATGAATAAAGGCGTCATCAGGGATTTCTGAACCGCGTGCAGCGACACGGCTTTTGCGTCATGCAGTCCAGCGCGCGAGGAATTCCTGCCAATGCGGCTGGCCGGCTTTTTCCAGCGCCGTGCGCACCACCTTGACCTGCGCGTCGTGCTGCGCCTGGGTCAGTGCGCCGCGCATCAGCTGAAAGCGCAGGTACACCAGATGCGTATTGACGACGTCGGTTTCACAGTAACGCCAGATGTCTTCGAGTTTGCCGTCCTGGTAGGCGCCCCACACCGCGGAGCCGTCCATGCCGAGTTTGCCCGGCAGGCCCATCAATTGCGCCAGCGCATCCAGCGGCGCATTGGCACGGCCCTGGTACAGCGCCAGCAGGTCCATCAGGTCGAGATGGCGCTGGTGGTAGCGGCTGATGTAATTGTTCCACTTGAATTCGCGGTCATCCTCGCCCATGTCCCAGTAACGCGCGGCCTTCACACCATGCATCAGGCCGCGGTAATGCAGCACCGGCAGGTCGAAACCGCCGCCGTTCCAGGACACCAGCTGCGGCGTGTATTTCTCGATGCCATCGAAAAAACGCTGGATGAT
>CAZSIR010000264.1:0-1994 GCA_964606765.1 uncultured Bordetella sp.
GCGCGATGGGCGTGTTCGGCGGTTATGTGGTGGGTGTGGTGCTGATCGGCGTCGACGAAGGTTCGTTCTGGTCGCAGATGCAGAGCGCTGTCGACATCCGCGAGGATGTCGTCAACGGCGTGATCAAGAGTTTCGTGTTCGGGCTTGCGGTGACCTGGATCGCGCTGTTCGAGGGCTACGATGCGCCGCCGACCGCTGAGGGCGTGTCAGGCGCCACGACGCGCACCGTGGTAACGTCATCGCTGGCGATACTGGCGCTGGATTTCATTCTGACCTCCTTCATGTTCAGGGGTGTCTAGTTCGTTTTACAAAGGTGCTCTATGGAACGTTCGATGCTGGATTTATGGGTGGGTCTGTTCGTCGTGGCGGGCATTGCCGCGCTGGTGATACTGGCCTTCAAGGTCGGCAACATGTCGAGCCTTGGCGGCGGCGAGACTTACCAGCTCACGGCCAATTTTGACAACATCGGGGGACTCAAGCCGCGCGCGCCGATCAAGAGTGCGGGCGTGGTGGTCGGCCGCGTGACCTCGATCAGTTTCAACAACGAGCGTTTCACCGCCAAGGTCACGCTGGCGGTCGAGCAGAATTACAAGTTTCCCAAGGACACCACGGCCTCCATCCTCACCTCGGGCCTGCTCGGCGAACAGTATGTCGGCCTCGAGGGCGGCGGTGACGACCAGATGCTGAAGGCCGGCGATAATATCCGCCTGACGCAGTCGGCGGTGGTGCTGGAGAAACTGATCAGCCAGTTCCTGTTTGACAAGGCCGCCGAGGGCGCGCCGGCGAAAAAATAATGACGGGTGATGAATGATGCGCGTGGAGCGATTTATGTATAAGTATTTGATTTCATTGATATTTTTATTCTTTTCCGGTCTTGCAAACGCAGCCGGGGCGCCGGTGGCGCCCGACGTTCTCGCGCGCAGCGTGACCGACGAGGTGCTGGCGGCGATCCGCAGCGACAAGGCGATCCAGGCAGGCGACCAGAAAAAGGCGCGTGAGCTGATCGAAAACAAGATTGCGCCGCATTTCAATTTTGCCGGCATGGCGCAGCTTGCGCTGGGCAAAAACTGGAGCAGCGCAAATCCCGAACAGCGCAAGGCGCTGGTCGGGGAATTCCGCGCGCTGCTGGTGCAGACCTACACCGCCTCGCTGCTGCTCTACAAGGACCAGAAAATCGAATACCGTCCGCTGAAACTGGCGGCGGACGACACCGATGTGCTGGTGCGTTCGCTGGTGCGCCAGTCCGGCGGCGGCGAGCCGGTGCAGGTGGATTACGGCATGGAAAAAACCGATACCGGCTGGAAGGTCTACAACGTCAAGATCGGCGGCATCAGCCTGGTCGAGAGTTACCGCGGCACCTTCAACACCGAGATCCAGAAAAACGGCATCGACGGACTGATCAAGACCCTGCGCGAGAAGAACCGCTCGCTGTCGGGACAGTCGTAAGCGATGGCCGGGCGCGCATGATCGAATGCCATGAAGGGCGCTGCACGTTGAAAGGCGCCGTCAATCTGGAAAATGCACTGGCATTGCGCGAGGAGGGTTTGCGCCTGTTTACCGCGGCTGAAACCACCCTCGATCTGTCCGGCGTCACCGAAGTGGATTCCGCCGCGGTCAGCCTGCTCTTCGAGTGGCGCCGCGCCGCGCTCGCGGCAAAGCGCAGCATCCGCTACGTCAATCTGCCCGAAAACCTCCAAAGCCTGGCCCGGCTTTACGGCGTTGCCGACCTTGTCGGCGAGTCCTGATCGCCGCTGTCGCTTCCCGCCGCAGCATTGCGGTTGCCCATGAATCACGCCATTGAAGTCACCGACGTCACCAAGCGCTATGGCGGCCTGCAGGCGCTGGCGGGCGTCAGCCTCAGTGTCGCGCCGGGGGAGTTTTTCGGCCTGCTCGGACCGAACGGCGCCGGCAAGACCACGCTGATCAGCATCCTCGCCGGGCTGACGCGCCCGAGCAGCGGCGCGGCGCGCATCATGGGCCATCACGTCGTTGAC
>CAZSIR010000265.1:0-1966 GCA_964606765.1 uncultured Bordetella sp.
CAGAGGTTGCCGGGGTTTGCCACGGAGCAGGCCGTCCAGATTCCGGCCGCCATGCCGGTCCAGAACGCCAATACGCCGGCCCCGAGGCTGAGCAGCAGGTATTTCAGCAGGGACAGCGGCCTTTTCGGTTCTTTTGCGAAGCGCCAGGACAGGTAAAACAGCGGCAACAGCAGCAATGCAATGCCGAACACCGGCGGACCGGCGGTCATGACGGCTCTGAGCAGGAAATCCACGCGCCAGCCGCCCCGTCTCAGGCCGCCGCAGCCAGCGCGCTGCGGATGGCTTCAATGCGCCCGCGGTTGACGCCAAAATCCCTGCGCCCGACACGCGAAGCGGAGCGCAGCTGGACCACCTGGTTGACCGGATCAAGCCAGAACTCGGCATCGTCCACGAACTTCAAAAACCGGGTGCTGAACTGCACGTAGAGATAATCCGCGTCGTTGCGCACCACGTGTGCGCCCTCCATGCCGGCGACGATGGCCTTGATGCGCGCCAGCGTGGCGGGACCATCGCCGCGCAGGGCCAGCGGCGCAATGGCGGCATCCCGATGCTGCGGGTGGTCGGGATATAAACCCGCCTGGCTGGACACGCTGTTGGGATGCACGGAAGGCGGCTGCAGCCGGCCCTCCCGCACACCGAGATCGTCCGGTGCACTGCCCTGCAGCCAGCCGAGTTGTCCGGCCGCCAGCAGCAGCACGGCGAGTGCAGTCACGACGATCAGCAGCGTGGTCAGCATGGTTTTGATCCTCATTCGATTGGGATACAGGGCCTGTTCAAGCCGCAACGCCGAACAGCAGGCCCACCCCTGCGGTCAATGCCATCGCCAGTGCGCCCCAGAAGGTGACGCGCATCGCGCCCGTCGCAGCGCTCGCACCGCCGACACGCGCCGCCAGTCCGCCGAGCAGCGCAAGGAACAGCAGCGAAGCCGCCGCAACCGCGGTGATCAGGGCATTTACCGGTACCAGCACCACGACCAGCAGCGGCAGCGCGGCACCGACGGCGAAACTCGCAGCCGAGGTCAGCGCGGCCTGCACCGGCCGCGCGCTGAGGGTTTGCGAAATGCCCAGCTCGTCGCGCGCATGCGCCTCCAGCGCATCATGGGCCATCAGTTGTTCCGCCACCTGCCTGGCCAGCGCAGGTTCCAGCCCGCGCCGGACATAAATCGCCGCGAGTTCCCGGTGCTCGCCGACGCTGTCGGTGGCGAGCTCCCTGCGCTCCAGGTCCAGCGCGGCCTGCTCGGAATCAGCCTGCGAGCGCACGGAGACATATTCCCCGGCCGCCATCGACATGGCGCCCGCCACCAGTGCGGCCATGCCTGCAATCAGCACATTGTCATGCGTTGCATTGGCCGCGGCGACACCGATGATCAGGCTCGCCGTGGATACGATGCCGTCGTTGGCACCCAGCACGGCGGCGCGCAGCCAGCCGATGTGGTCGGTGCGGTGGCGTTCGGCGTGGCGTATCGGCATGTACGGATGCTAGCGCGTTTGGCACAGGACCGAAATTCAGAATTTCACAGCCAGCGCCTGACGCGGGCGGCATAGCCGAGAAATTCCGCGCCAAAAAGTTTTTCCATCATGCGCTCCTCGGGCCGGATCTGGAACCGCGTGATGTACGACATGAACAGCGGCACGCCGGCAAAAGGCAGCAGGGCTGACAGATAAACCGCCCAGGCCAGCAGCAACAGCGCCATGCCGACATACATCGGGTTGCGGGTGATGCGGTAGATACCCTGGGTCACCAGGGCCGAGGTACGCTCGGGCCGCAGCGGATTGATCGTGGTGCGTGACCGGCGGAAAGCGATGAGGCCCAGCAGGTCAAAGGTCAGGCCCGTCGCAATCAGCATGGACACCACGGTGTACCGGATTTGCGGAGGCAGTGAAAACTGCGGCCCGGCATCCGCCGCTGCCCACATCGCCGCCGCCAGCAGCAGGCCGACAACGGGGGGCGGAATTTTATGGTCAAG
>CAZSIR010000266.1:0-1933 GCA_964606765.1 uncultured Bordetella sp.
AACTTCTTGAACAGCACCGCCTTGCCCTCCATCACCGGCTTGGCGGCGAGCGGGCCGATATTGCCGAGGCCGAGCACGGCGGTACCGTTGGTGACCACCGCGACCATGTTGGCGCGCCCGGTCAGGCGGCTGGCTTCGGCCGGGTCGGCGGCAATCGCGTTGCAGGCCGCAGCGACGCCGGGCGTATAGGCAAGGGAGAGTTCCTGCTGGCTGGTGAGGCTCTTGCTGGGCACCACGGCAATCTTGCCGGGACGGGGGAAGGCGTGATACTCAAGTGCTGCTGCGCGGATGTCGTCATCCATGAAACCGTTCTCCTCCGAACTTCGTTCTTATTGGATAGCGGCAGAGCAGCGCTGACCTGCCGCTGACACTGACTGCCGGGCGATACGCGAATCTGTGTAGGGATTGTGGCACAAAGTCCTGCGGCATGACTGCTACACTGCGCGCTCCGCCAGGACCCAACCGCACGCCATGACCCTCGCCCGCCGCATGCACGACATCTCGCCCTTCCAGGTGATGGAGCTGATGGGGCGCGCCAGCGAACTGGAGCGACAGGGGCGTGACATCGTGCACATGGAAGTCGGCGAACCGGACTTCCCCACGCCGCCACCGGTGATCGCCGCGGCGCAGGCCTTTCTCGCCGGCGGCAAGGTGTTCTACACGCCGGCGCTGGGCCTGCCCGAACTGCGCCAGGCCATCAGCAACTTCTACCGCGAACGCTACGGCAGCGATGTGCCGATGGAGCGCATCGTCATCACCACGGGCGCCTCGGCGGCGCTGCTGATGGCGCTCGCCGTGCTCGTGAACCGCGATGAGGAATGGCTGCTGCCGGACCCCGGTTACCCCTGCAATGCCAACTTTGTGCACCTGCTGGAAGGCAAGGTCAGGCGCATCAACACGCATGCCAAAGATGGCTACCAGCCCACGGCGTCGCAGGTCCGCGCGGCCTGGACAGGTGCCACCAAAGGCCTGCTGGTCGCCTCGCCCGCCAATCCGACCGGCACGCTGATCGGTCCCGCACAACTTGCCGAGCTGCATGCCACCGTCAGCGCACAGGGCGGCACCCTGCTGGTGGACGAGATCTATCACGGCCTGACCTATGGCACGACAGCACGCTCCGCGACCGAACTCGGCGACGACATCTTCGTCATCAACAGCTTCTCGAAATATTTCGGCATGACCGGCTGGCGCCTCGGCTGGCTGGTGGTGCCGCCGCGCTATCTGCGCGAGGTCGAGAAGCTCGCGCAGAACCTCTACATCTCCCCCCCGACGCTGTCGCAGCAGGCGGCGCTCGTATCCTTCACGCCCGAGAACATCGCCATCCTGGAGGAACGCCGCCGCGAATTCGCATTGCGTCGTGACGTACTGCTCGAAGGCCTGACCCGCCAGGGTTTCAGGATTACCGCCCGACCCGAGGGAGCGTTCTATCTCTATGCCGATATCGGTACGCTGGCAGAAGACAGTCATGTCCTGGCCAGCGCTTTGCTGGAGGAAGCCGGCGTCGCCTGCACGCCCGGCCTGGACTTCGGCCAGCAGGATGCCCGGCGTCATATGCGCTTCGCCTACACGACCGGTGTGGAACGTCTGCAGGAAGGACTGCGACGCATGGAGAAGTTCTTCAGCCGCTGATTTCCGGGGCCACAAAAGAAAAAGGCGCAGTGCCGAAGCACTGCGCCTTTTCTGATTCCGGAAACCGGATCAGGACGGACGCGAACCCGTCGGGAACGGCCAAGCAGCAGCCGGGTTCAGGGACGACTTGATACCCGGGGTAGCCGCGGTGGACGGTGCAGCCGGTGCAGCAACGGCAGGCTTCGCCGCAACCTTCTTGGCAACCGGCTTCTTGGCAGCAACCGGCTTCTTCGCTGCAGGCTTGGCGGCGGGCTTTGCAGCCGGCTTGGCAGCGGGCTTCTTCACTGCCGGCTTCTTGGCGGCA
>CAZSIR010000267.1:0-1921 GCA_964606765.1 uncultured Bordetella sp.
TTGTTGAATTCGCCGGTGAAGGCCGAGGTCGACGCGATTGAATTCTGCTTCTGGATGCCGCGCATGATCATGCACATGTGCTGCGCCTCGATCACCACTGCGACGCCGGCCGGGTCCAGCGTCTGCTGAATGCAGTCGCGGATCTGCACCGTCAGCCGCTCCTGCACCTGCAGCCGCCGCGCATAGGCGTCGACCACGCGCGGCACTTTCGAAAGGCCGACGATGCGGCCTTTCGGGATGTAGGCAACGTGGGCCTTGCCGAAAAAAGGCAGCATGTGGTGTTCGCACAGCGAATAGACCTCGATGTCGCGCACGATGACCATCTGCTGGTATTCCTCGGTGAACATCGCCGAGCGCAGGATTTCCGCCGGGTCGAGGTCGTAACCGTGGGTCAGGAACTGCAGCGCCTTCGCCACGCGCTCCGGCGTCTTGACCAGGCCTTCGCGCGCCGGGTCTTCACCGATGTCGCGCAGAATTTCGGCGTACTTGGTGGAAATGCTGCGGATGGTGTCGGGGTTGTACTGGTCGTTCCGGGAGTAGCCGTCCATGACGTTTTCTTCGCGCATGCTGATTCTAGGCACATCCTGCCCGTGCAGATTGCCGTCGCGCGGTTTCATTTCGGGGTGTCCTGGGCAAGCCGTTCCCGGATGGCCGCGGCGATGCCCGCCGCATCCAGTCCGACGCTGGCGAGCTGTATCGCCGGGTCGCCCTGTTCAATGAAGCGGTCGGGCAGGCCCAGTTGCAGCACCGGCACGGTGATGCCCTGCCGCTGCAGCGATTCCAGCACGGCGCTGCCGGCGCCGCCCATGATCACGTTTTCCTCGATCGTCACCAGCAGGCCGTGCTGCGCCGCCAGTTCGCGCACCAATGCTTCATCCAGCGGCTTCACGAAGCGCATGTTCGCCACCGAGGCGTCGAACGCTTCCGCCGCCGCCAGTGCCGGCGTCAGCATCGCGCCGAAGGCGAGGATTGCGACCTTGCCCCCGCCCTCGCGCCGCAGCACGCCACGGCCGACCGGCAAGGCGGTCATTTCCTTTTCGATCGCCACGCCCGGACCGCTGCCGCGCGGATAACGCACGGCGGCCGGCGTGTTCATCTGGAATGCGGTGAACAGCATCTGCCGGCATTCATTTTCATCAGCCGGGGTCATCACCGTCATGTTGGGCAAGCAGCGCAGATAGCTCAGGTCGAAGCTGCCGTTGTGCGTCGCGCCGTCGGCGCCGACGAGGCCGCCGCGGTCCAGCGCAAACACCACCGGCAGATTCTGGATCTGCACGTCGTGGATCAGCTGGTCATAGCCGCGCTGCAGGAAGGTCGAATAGATCGCCACCACCGGCTTGTAGCCCTCGCAGGCCACGCCCGCGGCGAAGGTCACCGCATGTTGTTCCGCAATACCCACATCAAAGTAGCGCTTGGGATGCTGCTGCGCGAACTTAACCATGCCCGAGCCTTCGCGCATCGCCGGGGTGATGCCCACCAGCCGCGGATCGCGCTCGGCCATGTCGCAGAGCCAGTCGCCGAAGACCTGGGTGTAGGTCGGCTTGCCGCCGGACTTGCCGCCGGCAATGCCGCTGCTGCGGTCGAACTTCGATACGCCGTGGTACAGGATCGGATCGGCCTCGGCCAGCTTGTAGCCCTGGCCCTTGCGCGTGACCACGTGGAGGAACTGCGGCCCCTTCAGGCGCCGGATGTTGTGCAGCGTCGGGATCAGCGCATCGAGGTCGTGGCCGTCGATGGGGCCGATGTAGTTGAAGCCGAATTCCTCAAACAGCGTACCCGGCGCAACCATGCCCTTGACGTGCTCTTCGGCGCGCCGCGCGAGGTCGCCCAGCACTTTTTCGCCGAGGCCCTTGGCCGCGGCATAGAAGCGGCCCGACATCAGCTTGGCGAGGTATTTGTTCAGCGCGCCCACCGGCGGCGA
>CAZSIR010000268.1:0-1911 GCA_964606765.1 uncultured Bordetella sp.
GCGGCGGCGCAGGCCGCCAATTATCCGTTCTGCACGATTGAGCCCAATGTCGGCATCGTCGAGGTGCCGGATCCGCGGCTCAACATCCTGGCCGATCTGCAGAAGCCGGAGAAGGTGCTGCCGGCGACCGTTGAATTCGTCGACATCGCCGGGTTGGTGGCCGGTGCCTCCAAGGGAGAGGGACTCGGCAACCAGTTCCTCGCCAACATCCGTGAAACCGACGCCATCACCCATGTCGTGCGCTGCTTCGAGGACGAAAACGTCGTGCACGTCGCAGGCAGGATCAATCCGCTGGACGACATCGAGGTCATCAACACCGAACTGGCGCTGGCCGACCTGGCGGCGGTCGAACGCCATCTGGCGAAATCCGTGAAGCTGGCCAAGTCCGGCGCCGACAAGGAGGCCGCCAAGCTGGTTGCGGTGCTGGAAAAATGCCAGTCGGCGCTCAACGAGGCGCGCCCGGTGCGGGCACTGGATCTGTCGGTGGAGGAGCAGGCGGTGCTCAAGCCGCTGTGCCTGATCACCGCCAAGCCCACCATGTACGTGGCGAATGTGCGTGAAGGGGGTTTTGAAAACAATCCGCATCTGGACGCCGTGACGGCCTTGGCTAGCAGTGAAAAGGCGCCGGTGGTGGCGGTGTGCGCCGCGATTGAAGCCGAGATCGGCGACATGAGCGATGAAGACAAGGCGATTTTCCTCGCTGACATGGGCATGGAGGAGCCGGGACTCAACCGTGTGATCAGCGCCGGCTACACGCTGCTCGGGCTGCAGACCTATTTCACCGTGGGGCCGAAGGAAGTGCGGGCCTGGACCATCCACCGCGGCGACACCGCTCCACGGGCCGCTGCGGCGATCCATACCGATTTCGAAAAAGGCTTCATCCGTGCCGAAGTGATCGCCTACGATGATTACGTCGCCGCCAAAACCGAGCTGGCCGCCAAGGAGGCCGGCAAGATGCGCCTGGAAGGCAAGGATTACATCGTCAGGGACGGCGACGTGATGCACTTCCGTTTCAATGTCTGAACGTTGCAGCGCGGCCGTTCACACAGTTCACATTGTCTGAGACCGGGACTTTTTCAGGCCGGACATCAGGTCTATACTGGTCCGCATCGCAAGACGGATGACGAGGAGGCCCGCGATGTTTGATTCCTTCCCAGAGCGCGCAATGCGCCTTGCCTGTGGTGTGGCGGCGGCGTTGGTGATCGGCGGTTGCGCCGGCACGGGGAGTCTTTCCCGGGTTGACGTTGACGGCCTGCTGAGCAGCATCGATATCGACGATGCTGCAGCCCTGCGCGCCGAAGTCAGCAGCGGCAGGATCGGCATCAACCAGCGTCTGCCTGCGCCCGGTTATTCGCAGGGCGCGCCGCTGATTGCGCTGGCCGCGCGGGCCGGGTCGGTCCGGACACTGGAGTACCTGATCAAAGCCGGCGCCAACGTCAATGCGAGCACCCCGGTCAACGAAACCCCGCTGATGCTGGCGGCCTATTTCCGCGGCGATGAGGGCGCAGCACCCGACCGGCACGATGCCGCCGTGCGCATGCTGGTTGAAGCCGGCGCGAGCCTGGAAAATGTGCCGAACAACTACACGCCGCTGGCCTATGCCGCCTACAACAACCGGCAGCGCGCCCTGCGTTACCTGATCGAACGCGGCGCACAGGTCAATGCCGACGCCCATGACCGCATGATTTACGTCAATACGCCGCTGATGATGGCGGCGATGCAGGGGCATCGCGATGTGGTGCGCCTGCTGCTGATGGCGGGGGCCGATCCGCTGATCCGTGTGCACAACGGCAATACCGCGCGCGAATTCGCGCTGAAGTACCGCCATTCGCATGTCGAACCGCTGCTGGCCTGCGCGGAAAGCCTGCCCTCCGGCATGCGTTACGCCCAGCATTGCGAAGGGCGTGTTGC
>CAZSIR010000269.1:0-1876 GCA_964606765.1 uncultured Bordetella sp.
CAGCAAACGGAGGAGCACCAGAACATGGCGTGGAAATTCGAACTGCTGAAAAAACCCAACGGCCTGCCGATCACGGAAGGTCCGGTGTGGGACGGGGAATACCTCTATTTCACCCATATCCACGCCAACACCATCTTTCGCCATGACCTGAAAACCGGCGCAATCACGCCGTGGCGCACTGGACTTGACCGCGTCAACGGCCTCGCCTTCGATTCCCTCGGCCGGCTGTTCGGCTGCTGCCAGGGCGGGCGCAGCCTGCTGCGCTTCGATCCCGACGGCAAAAACGTGGTGATTGCCGACAAGGTCGAGGGCAAACGGCTCAACACGCCGAACGACCTGGCCATCGATCGCAAGGGCCGCATCTGGTTCACCAATCCCTGGAACGAAGGCAATGTCGATGCCACGGAAATCGAGGAACTCGACAACCGCTCGGTGCTGCGCATGGACCCGCAGAAGGACGGTTCGTACACGGTGACCCGCGTCACCTTCGACACCACCCAGCCCAACGGCATCCTGGTATCGCAGGACCAGGGCACGCTTTATGTCGCCGAAAGCAGCTTCACCCGCGGCATCGCACGCGAACTGCGCGCCTATCCGATCAACGAAGACGGCAGCCTCGGCAAACACCGGGTGCTGTTCACCTGGGGCGAGGACCATCGCGGCGTGCATCGCGGCATCGACGGGATGTGCCTGGATGCCGACGGCAACATCGTCGCCACCGCAGGCTGGGAAGTCGCCGGCGCGGGGCCGATGATTTACGTGTTTTCGCCGACGGGCCGGGTGCTGGAAACGCATCCGGTGGCCTGCAACCGCCCGACCAACTGCTGCTTCGGCGGACCGGACCTGCGCACGCTGTTCGTCACCAGCACCGACGGCCATTTTTTCAGGGCCGAGACGGATCGCACCGGCTGGGCGATGTATCCCTGATTGCGCCGGGCCTGGAATCGGCCGCACGACATGTGCGGACCGCCATTCCACAAGAGCCGTGATGACACGGCCGGGTTTTCGACAACGCTGTACTGGAGGAGGATTTCCGCATGAAACTGCGCACCTTGACCGCCGCACTGCTGCTTTGTGGTTTTGCCGGCGTATCCATGGCACAGAACTACCCCGAAAAACCGGTGACGATGGTCGTGCCCTTCCCGGCCGGGGGCTCTGCCGACCTGATTTCCCGCGCCATCGCCGAACACATGACCGCGGCCTGGAAACAGAATGTGCTGGTGAACAACCGTCCGGGCGCCAGCGGCAACATCGGCACGGAGTCGGTGGTGCGTGCCGCGGCCGACGGTCATACCCTGCTCTACGGCACCACCGCTCTGGCCAGCAGCCCGGCGGTATATCCGAAGCTGGGCTACAACGTACTCACCGACCTGGCGCCGGTCACGCTGGTCGTCAACCAGGCCAATGTGCTGGTCGTGCATCCTTCGCTGCCGGCGAAATCGGTGAAGGAACTGATTGCGCTGGACCGCGCCAGTCCGAAAACGCTGAATTCGGCCTCGGCCGGTGTCGGCAGTTCCAACCATCTCGCACTGGTGCTGTTCAACATGCTGTCCGGCTCCGGCATCGGCCACGTCCCCTATAAAGGTGCCGCCCCTGCCGTGGCCGACACCATGGGCGGCCATGTGCACATGACCTTTGCACCAGTCGCAGCAGCCGTCCCGCCCGTCGAAGCCGGCAAGCTGCGTGCACTGGGCATCAGCTCGCTGAAACGCTCCAGAACATTGCCGAATGTGCCGACGATTGATGAAGCCGGCGTCAAAGGTTATGAAGCCGGCGGCTGGAATGCGATGCTCGCGCCGGCCAACACGCCACGCGATATCGTGCTCAAGGTCAACCAGGCGGTGCGCGCCGCGCTGGATTCGCCGCGTGTGCAGGA
>CAZSIR010000270.1:0-1832 GCA_964606765.1 uncultured Bordetella sp.
GCCGCCATGCAATGGTGCGCGGCGACCTCGCCAATCCGGTACTGCCGCCGCAGGAGCTGTTTCTCACGGAAGACGCTTTCTTTGGTGCGATCAAGCCGTTTCCGCGCATGGATATCGCAGCCGTAGTGCCGGCGATGGCAGGCTCACCCACGGAAACGGCAGAAAATAATAATAAAATCAATAACTTATATGATAATTCCGCCACGGCTTCCTTGCCGGTGCTGAATGTCGAACGCCGCAGCGAGGACCCGCTGCACCGGTTGCGCGATTTCATCGGGGCTTACGACGGTCGTGTGCTGGTGCTGGCCGAAAGCGCGGGCCGCCGCGAAACCATGCTTGAGTATTTCGCCGAATATGCGATGCAGCCTGCGCCTGCGGCGGATTACGCGCAATTCAAATCCAGCGATGCCCGCTTCATGCTGAGCGTGGCGCCGCTGCAGACCGGCTATATCGACACCGCCGCCGGCTTCGCGGTTGTCACCGAGAACGAGCTGTACTCGGCCCAGGTGCGCCAGCGCGCGGCGCGCGACGCAAAGCGCACCGCGCCGGAAAACATGCTGCGCGACCTGTCCGAGGTCAAGATCGGCGATCCGGTGGTGCATGAGCAGCACGGCATCGGCCGTTACGTCGGCCTGCAGACACTGGACCTCGGCGAGGGCACGACGGAATTCCTCACGCTCGAATACGCCAATGCCGACAAGCTGTATGTGCCGGTGTCCAGCCTGCACCTGATCAGTCGCTACAGCGGTGCTTCACCGGACCAGGCCCCGCTCCACCAGCTCGGCAGCGGACAATGGGACAAGGCGAAGAAAAAAGCCGCGGCACAGGTGCGCGACACCGCCGCCGAACTGCTGGCGCTGTACGCGCAGCGCGCAGCGCGCGAAGGTTATGCCTTCAGCCTGAAGCCGCATGACTACGAAGCCTTCGCCGAGGGCTTCCCCTTCGAGGAAACGCCGGACCAGGCCGCTGCGATCAATGCCACGATCGAGGACCTCAAAAGCGCGAAGCCGATGGACCGCCTGGTCTGCGGTGATGTCGGCTTCGGCAAGACCGAGGTGGCACTGCGCGCGGCCTTTGTTGCGGTCGCCGACGGCAAGCAGGTCGCCGTGCTGGTGCCAACCACACTGCTGGCGGAACAGCATTTCAATACCTTCTCCGACCGCTTTGCCCAGGTTCAGGATTCCTGGCCGGTCAAAATCGCCGAGCTGTCGCGCTTCCGCAGCAGCGCCGAAACCAGCGAGGCCCTCACCGGCATCCGCGAAGGCCGCATCGACATCGCCATCGGCACGCACAAGCTGATCAGCAAGGACGTGAAATTCAAGAATCTCGGACTGGTGATCATTGATGAGGAACACCGCTTCGGCGTGCGGCAGAAGGAACAGCTGAAGGCGCTGCGCGCCGAAGTCGACGTGCTGACGCTGACCGCGACGCCGATCCCGCGCACGCTGGCGATGTCGCTGGAAGGCCTGCGCGATTTTTCCGTGATTGCCACCGCGCCGCAGCGCCGGCTGGCGATCAAGACCTTCGTTTCGAGATATGCGAAGTCACTGATCCGTGAAGCGGTGCTGCGCGAGCTGAAGCGCGGCGGGCAGGTGTATTTCCTCCACAACGACATCGACACCATCCGCAATATCGAGGAAGAACTGGTACGGCTGCTGCCGGAGGCACGCATCCGCATCGCGCACGGCCAGATGCGCGAGCGCGAGCTGGAACTGGCGATGCGCGATTTCTACCAGGGCCGGTTCAACGTATTGCTGTGCACCACCATCATCGAAACCGGCATCGACATCCCCACCGCCAACACCATCATCATGCATCGCGCCGACAAGTTC
>CAZSIR010000271.1:0-1749 GCA_964606765.1 uncultured Bordetella sp.
GCCGGCTGGCTGGATCTGAAAATGGTGCCGGAGCGGCACAACGCGGTGAAGGTGCTGCTGTTCCTCGACATCGGCGGCTCGATGGATGACCACATCCGCGTCTGCGAGCAGCTGTTTTCGGCGACGCGCACCGAGTTCAAGCACCTCGAATATTTCTATTTCCACAATTTTCTTTATGAACGGGTGTGGAAGGACAACCGCCGTCGTGCGACGGAACGCATGGCGACCTGGGATGTGCTGCATACCTATCCGCACGACTACAAGCTGATCATCGTCGGGGATGCGACGATGAGTCCGTACGAAATCACCTATCCCGGCGGCAGCGTCGAACACAGCAACGAGGAGGCCGGCGCGGTGTGGCTGCAGCGCGCGCTGAGCGTGTATTCACGCGCGATCTGGCTCAATCCGCAGCCGGAGGCCGTGTGGAACTACCACGAATCGATCAGCATCACCCGCCAGTTGATGGGCGACCGCATGTTCCCGCTGACCATCGACGGGCTCGACCGCGGCATGCGGCTGCTGAGCCGCGCGCAGTGAGAATCTTGCGGCTGTGGACATCATCACCGTCACGCCATCCGGTCCCGACCTCGATGCGGTGCGCGACCTGTTCCTCGAATATGCGGGAACGCTGAATTTCAGCCTGTGTTTCCAGGATTTTGAGTCCGAGCTGGGCGGTTTGCCCGGCGGCTATGCGCCGCCGGCGGGCACGCTGTTGCTGGCGCGTGTTGAAGGCATGGTGGCGGGCTGTGTCGGCGTGCGGCCGCTGGATGGCGGGCGCTGCGAAATGAAGCGGCTTTACCTGCGCGAGTTCTGCCGTGGCCGCGGCGGCGGTCGCGTGCTGGCGGAGCAGGCCATCGCCTTCGCGCGCAGGACCGGGTACGCCAGCATGGTGCTGGATACCCTGCCGCAAATGGTGGCGGCGATGCGGCTTTATTACGACCTGGGTTTTGTGCGCTGTGCGCCCTATTACGACAACAGTCCGGTCAACAGCACATGCCTCGAATTGATGCTGTAATCTGCAGTTTCGGATTCGCAAGTCTTCAATAAATCAGAAAGCCCTGTCATGCCCGATCCAGTTGACGCCCGGAAAATGCTCGGATTCGCCACCGCCGTGTATGCGCAGCAGGGTGTGCCGGAGCCGGATGCGCAACTGATTGCCGACACGCTGGTGCAGGCCGACCTCTGGGGCCACCAGTCCCACGGCGTGTTGCGCCTGGGCTGGTACCTCGATCGGCTGCGCAACAAGGTGATGAATCCGGTGACGAAACCGGAGTTTGTCATCGACGGCGGCGCGATGGCGGTGATCGACGGCCACGACGGCGTCGGCCATGTGCTGGCGAAACTCGCGGCCGAGGAGGCGGTCAGGCGCGCGAAAAAACACGGCATCGGCGCCGTCGGCGTGCGCATGTCGAATCATTTCGGCACCTGCATGTATTACACATTGATGGGCGCGGCACAGGGCTGCGTGATGATGCTGACCTCCAACGGCGGGCCGGCGATGGCGCCCTGGGGCGGGCGCAAAAAAATCGTCGGCACCAATCCCTGGTCGATTGCGGCGCCGGCCGGCAAACGCGCACCCTTTGTCGTCGACATGGCGAACACCGGTGTGGCGCGCGGCAAAATCTACCTTGCACGCAACAAGCGCCAGAAAATCCCGCTGGGCTGGGCGATCAATGCCGACGGCGCGCCGACCACCGATCCGCAGGAAGCCATCGACGGCATCATCCTGCCGATGGCGGAGCACAAGGG
>CAZSIR010000272.1:0-1656 GCA_964606765.1 uncultured Bordetella sp.
TGTACCGGCCCAAGCGGCCCCTTGACCGCAAAGGCCATGAAAAATGCAATAAATACAAATAGTTGCGCAACAATCGGCAGCTGGGTCTGGTAAAAATCAAAGAGGCTGAAGCTGCCGCCCGCCGAGAAATACAGGAAGATCAGCGCAACCAGCGAGAGCAGAGAACCGAGCAACGTATAGAGGAAGAACTTGACCGCTGCATAGACGCGGTTAGGACCGCCCCAGACGCCGATGATGATGAACATCGGGATCAGCGTCGCCTCGAAAAACACGTAGAACAGCAGTGCATCCAGCGCCGAGAACACGCCGTTCATCAGGCCCGACAGCACCAGGAAAGCCGCCATGTACTGCGCCACGCGCTCTTGGATCACCTGCCAGCCGGCGAGCACCACCAGCACCGTGGTGAAACTGTTGAGCAGGATCAGCAGCAGCGAAATGCCGTCGATGCCGAGATGGTAATAAACATTGAAGCTTTCGATCCACGGTACACGATGCACGAACTGGAATCCGCCTGCCTGTGCATTGAAACCGGCGTACAGCGGGATGGTCACCAGGAAACCGATCACCGCGCCGACCAGGGCAATCACCCGCGCCGCCTGTGCATTGCGGTCGCCGCCGGTAAACAGCACCGCGACGCCGGCAATGATCGGCGCCCAGATGGCGAGGCTCAGTAATGGCAGTTCGTGCATCATTTCGTGTTTTTCTTCAGTTTCAGCTGCTATACGCCAGCGTCAGCAACAGCAGCACGCCGATGATCATCGCGAAGGCATAGTGATAGATGTAACCTGACTGCACCTGGCGCACCACCGAGGCAAACCAGCCGACCAGGCGCGCCGAACCGTTGACCATCACGTTGTCGATCACTGCAATGTCGCCGCCCTTCCACAGGCCCGTGCCCAGCGCACGCGCACCGCCGGCGAAGAACCAGTCGTTGAAACGGTCGAGGCCGTATTTCTCCATCAGGATGGTCACCACCACGCCCCACTGGCGGCGCAGCTTGGCCGGCAGTTCCGGACGCAGCACATACAGGAACCAGGCAATCGCGGCGCCGGCCACCGCCAGCCAGAACGGCAGCGTGCCGAAGGCATGCATCATCATGCCGATGACGCCATGAAATTCTTCCTTCAGCGTCGCCATCGCGGTATGCGCCGGGTTCACCATGATCGAGCTGCCGAAGTAACTGCCATGGACAAAGCTGCCGATCAGCCAGCCAGCGCAGATGGACGGAATGGCCAGCAGCACCAGCGGCACCCACACCACGGCCGGCGATTCGTGCGGCGCGTGTCCGTGGTCATCCTGGCCATGGCCGTCTTTCGCGTGATCATCGTGGGCATGTTCGTCATGCTGGCGCTCGTCGTGAGACGCGGCGGCCTTCGCCTCGGCGTCCGCAGCGACCACATCGGGATGGTGCGGATCGGCAAACCGTTCCTTGCCGTGGAATGCGTAGAACACCAGGCGGAAGGAATAGAAGCCGCCGACAAACACACCCGCCACCGCCAGCACATAGGCAAGTCCGGCGCCCGGCACCGTGGCGTGATGCAGCGCCTCGACGATGGTTTCCTTGGAAAAGAATCCGGCGAAGGGCGGCAGGCCGGCATTGGCGATGGCGCCGATCAGCACCGTCATGTAGGTGATCGGCATGTACTTGGCGAGGCC
>CAZSIR010000273.1:0-1576 GCA_964606765.1 uncultured Bordetella sp.
CCGGGCTGGGTGATGCCCTGCTCCGGCGGCACGATGTGCAGGATGCCCTGGCGCGGATCGTCAAAACCGAACAGCCGGATGCCGTGTTTTTTCGTGTTGTCGTGCTGGGCGATCACCATGTTGCGGATTTCATCCACCGCGATGCCGGCGATGCCTTTTTCCCGGCCTGTCGTCGGCACGTAGTGATCGGTGAAGGCGAAGACCTGCTGCGGCCGCGCGACCTTGATGTTGTTTTTCGCCAGCGCGGCAAAGGCGTGGCTGGAACCCTCATGGATCAATGCACGATCCACATAGAGCAGGATTTCACCCTCCTCATCGGCCACGACGTGGCTGTTCCAGATTTTTTCAAACATCGTTTGGGCGGTCATCACGACGCTCCTTGCAGTCTTGTTCAGTCAATCGGACATCAGGTCATTTGATCATGCCCAGCTCGCCGAGGATCGCGCGGTAATCGGCATGTTCGCTGTCGAACAGCTTGCGGGTCTGGGCACTGTTCAGGTAATTCGCTTCCCAGGTATTCTGCTCCAGCGCCTGCTTCCAGATCTCGCTGGCCACGGCTTTCGCGAGTATGCCGTCCCACCAGGCAATCTGCGCCGGCGTCAGGCCTTTGGCCCCGATCACGCCGCGCCAGGTATCCATCACCGCCTTGTAACCCTGCTCGGTCCAGGTGGGTGTATTGGCATAGGGGCCGCCGATGCGTTTCGGCGCGAGGATGCCGATCACCCGGATTTTGTCCGCCTGCACCATGCGCACCACCGAGGACGGCGTGCCGGTATGCGCGTCAATATGGCCGCCGAGCAGCGCCGTCACCGCGTCTCCGCCGGAGCCCAGCACGACGGCCTTCAGCTTGCGCGGATCCACACCGGCCGCCTTGGCCACCAACGCAAAGGACAGATGATTGACGCTGCCCAGGGTGGTCGGCGTGGACACGGCAAGGGAGGCCGGATCCTTGCGCAGGCGGTCGACAAAATCCTGGCCGTTGCGCAGCGGAGAATCGGCCCTGACGGCAACCACCGTGTATTCGCTGAACAGGTTGGCCAGCGGCGTGACATCGCGGTATTTCACCGTACCACGGCCGTTGAGGTCGTTGGCGATGAGGTTGGGCGAATTGATCGCGACAAAATGCGCGTCGCCCGCGTGCTGGTTCAAATACACCAGCGAAACCGCGCCGCCGCCGCCGGGCTTGTTCACCACCGTCACCGGAACACTGACCAGGCCGCCGTCCTGGAGGATTTTCTGCAGCAGGCGCGCCGAGCGGTCGATGCCGCCGCCGGGCGTCGTCGGCACGATGATTTCGACCGGCTTGTCGGGCTGCCAGGACTGCGCGATGGCCGGCAGCGACAGCAGTGCAGCCAACAGCGGCGCCGGTATCCGCAGCATCATGGCGGGCCTACCAGCCCTTGATCAGGTCGGCCGACGGCTTGACCTCGCCGCGCTCGACACGATGCACCAGATCGTTCATTTTGACGTGCAGCGGCGCCGGCACGCCGATGTAGGCGCCGCGTTCCGCGACATAGCCGTTGATGAAATCGGTTTCGGTGCGGCGGCCCTTGAACATGTCCTGCGCCATCGACGG